>JABDBO010000033.1:11559-11866 GCA_013288575.1 Alphaproteobacteria bacterium | reverse complement strand
CCGCCGCCGTAATAATTCGTGACTGAGTTATTCGCTATAGTGCTATCATTGACGCTCAAAGTGGCAATATCGCCGGTGCCGTCGCCATCGTTATAAATACCGCCACCGGAGCTGCCGCTTGTCGTATTGCCGGAAATTGTGCTGGCATTGATGGTTAAACTTGCTTGGCCGCCTAAGTTTCCATTCGCATTATTGTAAATAGCACCACCCATACTAACTGCTGAGTTATTTGAGATGGTGCTATCATTAATCGTCATCATGGCATCGCCGCCAAGACTGCCATCATTGACAATAGCACCACCAACAC
>JABDBO010000033.1:0-11549 GCA_013288575.1 Alphaproteobacteria bacterium | reverse complement strand
AAAAATACCGCCGCCGGCTGTGCTTGCCGTATTGCCGGAAATTGTGCTGTTGCTAATTGTCATCACGGCAGAGCTACCGCTGCTTTGACCATTGTTATAAATACCAGCGCCGTAGTCAGCCGAGTTATTTGAGATGGTGCTGCCGTTAATCATCATAGCGACATTACCGCCATTGTATGCGTCGCTGAAAATACCGCCGCCATCAGTAACGCCTGAGTTATTGGATATCGTACTATCGTTGATATTCACAATCGCACGATTGCCAGTTTCAGCACGATCGCAGGCAATATGACCGGCAGTGGCGGTGGACTCAATGGCGGCGGTATTTATGATTCAGCCTATTTTGGAAATATTACGGTTAACATCGGCAATACAATTCTTGCTGGGAATATCAGCGGTGGTGTCGGCGGTAATGAATCGGAATATAATAACAACGGTGACGGCGGGCATACTAATGCCTTTGTTTCCAATGGTTATAACCTCTATGGTCAAAATGGTAGCGGCGGTGGTTTTACTCCGGCGGCGCATGATATTTTGCTCACTGGCGATATAAGCACAGTGCTCGCTCCGCTTGCCAATAATGGTGGGCCAACACAGACGATGGCTTTGATTGCAAACTCTCCGGCAATCGCAGCAGGCAGCCCAGCAAGTGATTATGAAATTGACCAACGTGGGTTAGCGCGGCCATTGAGTGGGCAAGTTTCAATTGGTGCTTATGAATATAATCCGATAGGCAATCCGTTTATTATCACTTCTACTGCCGATCAATCTGGTTTAGCGCTTGGCACTCTGCGTACAGCGCTTGATTACGCAAACAATAACCCGGGCTTTAACCCGACCATCACGACTGATTTCACTTCGCCGCAGACAATTACGTTAAGTAATGGTCAATTGCTTATCACCTCCAACTTAACTCTCGATGGCGGCCCTTATGGTTTGACGCTTGATGCAAATAACAACAGCCGTGTGATGGAAGTTGACGGCTCGGCGACTGGTATTTCAGTTACATTAAACAAACTGACTTTCGAAAACGGTAACGGCAGCGGCGCCAATGATAGTGGTGATGGTGGCGGATTATTGATCTATTCTGAGTCTTACGGTGGCCTAACAAATCAAGTAAATATGACCATTAACAACAGCACCTTTGCTAACAACACGGCAAGTTTTGGTGGTGGTATTTATTTTGATACTTATGTGTCGACCGTCGGTAACAACGCTTTAACTCTTAATAACGACACGATTACAGAAAATTCGGCTAATTCAGGCGGCGGTATCCATAGTAACCCATACTACGGTAACGGGATGTTGTACGTTAATAATAGTACTATTTCCAAAAATACTGTCACAGGTTCGGGCGGCGGTATTTACGATCAAGTATTAGGTGGCACTGGTGGCATCATAATGACGGATTCGATTTTGGCCGGAAACAATGCTGGTTATTTTTATGATTATGACGGTGGCACCAACGATAACGTAATTTCGGGCGGCCATAATATTTATGGACAAAACGGAGATGATGGGAATGTCGTCTGGCATAACAATACAACCGATATTCTTCTTAATGGCAACATTAATACAGTACTCGCTTCACTTGCCGATAACGGCGGGCCGACCCAAACGATGGCGCTTATTAATGGTAGTATAGCGATTAACGCAGGTGGTATTAATAAAGGATATGAACTCGACCAACGCGGTTATGCGCGCAATACCAGCGGCCAAATTTCGATCGGCGCATATGAATATAATGCAATTGATCCGTTTGTTGTGACTTCCACCGCCGATCAAAGCGGTTTGGTTCTTGGCACTCTGCGTACGGCGATTGATTATGCAAACCACTTCGGTGGTGACCCGACGATTACCACTAATTTCAGCACTCCACAGACGATTACATTAGATGGTACAGAACTACTCATCACTTCTAGTTTAACTCTTGATGGTGGCATTCATGGCTTAACACTGAACGCTAATAACACTAGCCGCGTGATGGAAATCGACGGTAATACAAATGGCATTAATGTTACCCTTGATCGTTTAACAATAGAAAATGGGAATGGGAGTGGCCTTCATCAAAGCGGCTCTTATGGCGGCGGGTTATTAATTTATAACGAAGGTCATAACCAATCTACAGTGACTATTAATAATAGCACATTCCTTAATAACTCAGATGCTTATGGTGGCGGCTTGATGGCCGATAGCGAAAACTTCGGTAACACTACCACGATCATTAATAACAGCACATTTGTTGGGAACTCAGCGGGATATGGTGGCGCAATTTATAATGATGGCGAAACCCTAAACGCTACAATGACTATTAATAATAGTACTATTACCGGTAATACAGCCAGCGGCGCTGCCGGTATTGAAAATGATGGCACAAGCGGTGGTACTGCAACTCTAACAATCACTAATTCTATTATCTCGGGAAATCTTGATGGCGGTGCCGAGGATGATTATACCAGCACTGGCGGTACACTTATTTCCGGCGGTCATAATCTTTATGGGCAAAACAGTAACCCTGGCACTTTCATTCCCGATGGTACAACCGATATTCTCCTAACTGGCAATATCAATACTGTGCTCGCTCCACTTGCCGATAACGGTGGTCCAACTAAAACCATGGCCTTGGTAGCAAGCAGCGCAGCAATCGGTGCTGGCGCAGCTCAATCAGAATTTGCCGTTGACCAGCGTGGTGATTTCCGCCCACTTACTGGCGGCTCGATCGGCGCATATGAATATAATCCGGCCAATCCATATTTAATCACTTCTACCGCCGATACAGGCACCCCAGCTATCGGCACTTTGCGTACTGCTATCGATTACGCAAACCATTTCAACAGCGATCCAACTATCACCACCAACTTCACGACACCACAAACAATCACGCTCGATGGCAACCAACTTGTCATTGGTTCTAGTCTAACTCTTGATGGCGGCACTCATGGCTTAACAATCGATGCTAACCACAATAGCCGCGTGATGGAAATTGATGGTACCAGCGATGGTGATACTGTTAACCTGAATCACCTGACGCTGGAAAACGGTAATGGGGCCGGAATAAATGTTACGGGCATTGGCGGTGGATTGCTTATATATGCAGAAAATAATAATCAGGCAAATGTAACGCTTAATAATAGCACGATCACCAATAATTCTAGCGGCAGTGGTGGTGGACTCCTTAATGACGGTAGTGGAGGATTAGCGATATTAAACATCAATAACAGCACTATTTCCAACAACAGCGCAAACTCTTCTCAAAGTGGCGGCGGTATTTTTAACCTTGGTACAATGGTAATTACAAACAGCACTATTGCAAACAATCATGCAGATGGTTATGGCGGTGGGATTTTCAGTCAAAGCGGCCAAACCAATGCTGAACTGACAATAAGCAACAGCACGATTTCAGGCAATACAGCTAATGGGCCCGGTGGCGGGATTGGCAACTACGTTTATAATGGCATAAGTTCCACTGTAACAATAAACGACAGCATCGTGGCTGGCAATTCGACAACTACAGGCGAATCAGACTTTGTGGAGATAACTGGCGCTACTGGCACTCTCACCTCCAACGGTTACAACCTCTATGGACAAAATGGCAATGCCGGCGGTTTCACCCCAGCAGCGCATGATATTTTATTAACCGGCAATATCAATACTGTGATATCCGCACTCGCCAACAATGGCGGGCCAACAGAAACTATGGCGCTTGTCAACAGCTCTCCCGCAATTGCGGCAGGCGGCACGGGTTCTGAATTCTTAACCGATCAGCGCGGTGAGTTCAGGTCGCTGACTGGCCAAATTTCAATCGGTGCATATGAGGTCAATACCGTAAATCCATATCTAATCACTTCCGCCACCGATACCGGCACTCCGGCTATCGGCACGCTGCGCACAGCGATCGATTATGCAAACCATTTCAACAGTGATCCGACTATCACCACCAACTTTACCACTCCGCAGACAATCACCCTGGATGGTAGCCAGTTATTGATCACTTCTAGCTTAACCCTTGATGGCGGCACCCACGGATTGACCATCGATGCCAACCATAATAGCCGCGTGATGGAAATCGACGGCAGCACTTCGGGCGTGACAGTTAATCTAAGTAATCTGACGCTGGAAAATGGAAATGGCAGCGGAATAAATGTCAGCAGCGCGGCAGGTAATTTGCTTGTGTATGCACAGGGCGGAAACAGCGCGGTTGTTAGCATCGACAATTCCACTATTTCGAATGGCTCAGTCAACAGCAACGGCGGTGATATTTATAACGATGGCGAAAACGGCGGCAGTGTTACGATGACAATAAATAACAGCACCGTTACAGGAGGTTCATCCAGCGGCGGCGGTTATACTGCTGGCGGCGGCGGTATTTATAATGACGGCAGCAACAGCGGCTATGTAAATCTCACAATCAATAACAGTACTGTCTCAAATAATACATCTATCGGCGGTACCGGCGCAGGGATTGATAATAACGGAGAGGGCGGCAACGCAGTACTCACAATCACCAATAGTAATATTTCCGGCAACGCATCAGATACTCATGGCGGCGGTATTTTTAATGATGGTTCAGCCGGCGGCAGCGCAACATTGACGATCAGCAATTCTACGATGTCAGGCAACTCCGCAGGTAATGCAGCCGTTGCCGATGGCGGCGCTATTTTCAACTTTGGCAATGCCGGCAGTGCTGATGTCACGATCAATAACAGCACACTCACCGGTAACTCCGCTAGCCGCGGCGGCGGCGCGGTTGCCAATAACGGCATTACCACTTTAACTGTCGGTCATTCGATTTTGGCGGGCAACACGGCCAATGGTAGTGAAGTGGAATATACCGATAACGGCGGCGGTACATTTACTTCCAACGGCTATAACCTCTACGGCCAGAACGGAAGCGCGGGCGGGTTTGTTCCGGCGGCGCATGATATTTTATTAACCGGTAACATCAGCACAGTTCTATCTGCACTTGCTAATAACGGCGGGCCGACAGAAACTATGGCGCTTGTCACCGGTTCTCTAGCAATTGCGGCAGGCGGCTCTAATACCGGATATGAACTCGACCAGCGTGGCGATGCACGTAGCATCAGCGGACAAATTTCAATAGGCGCATATGAGTATAATGCGGTTAACCCATATGTGGTGACTTCTACCGCCGATCAAGCTGGCCAAGTGTTCGGCACGTTGCGTACCGCGCTTGATTATGCAAATCACTTTGGCGGTGACCCAACTATCACCACCAATTTCACCACTCCACAAACAATCACTCTAGATGGCACTCAATTATTGATCACTTCCAGCTTAAACATAGATGGCGGCGCGCACGGTTTGACAATTGACGCCAACAATAACAGCCGCGTCATGGAAATTGACGGCAGCACAGGTGGCATTACTGTTAACCTCAACAGACTGACTCTAGAAAATGGTAATGATACTAACGGCGGCGGCATTTATATTAATGACGTAAGCGGTAAACTTGCGAATATCAATATCAGTAACAGCGCGATCATAAACAATACCGTCGGCGGTTATGGCGGCGCAATTTATAATGATAGCGATAGTAGTAATTCGATGCTGACGATTAATAACACCACAATCACCGGCAACTCTGCCAATTTGGGTGGCGCTATTTTCAATAATGGCGAATATACTGATGCGGAATTGGCAATCAGCAACAGCACAATTTCCGGCAATACGGCAAGCACAGCCGGCGGCGGTATTTTTGATTTCGTTGGCGGTAATATAACTATCGGCAATACAATTCTTGCTGGAAATACGGTTAGTAGTAGCGAATCTGATTTCTATAATAACTCAAGCACACTTACATCCAACGGTTACAACCTCTATGGACAAAGCAGCAATGATGGCGGCTTTACACCAGCTGCGCATGATATTTTATTGACCGGCACTATTAGTACAGTTCTTTCCTCACTTGCTGATAATGGCGGGCCAGTTCAGACAATGGCTTTGAAAGTCGGCAGCGTTGCCCTAGATGCGGGCGATCCTGCAGCTATTGGTGATTATGATGCCCGCGGCATGTTGCGCGGTGATACAGCTTCCGGAACTGGCTCAGCTAGTGATATCGGCGCATATGAAGCAGCCGTTATCTCAGTAACAGCCGATGATAAAGAAATAAATTCCGGCCAATCATTGCCAGCCCTAACCTATACAATTACCGGCGGCCCAACTGGCCATTTAAGCGGTTCTTTGGCACTAATCACCAATGAAACTAACGTAGGCACTTATGCCGGCGACATAGGCCAAGGTTCTTTAGCAGCTGATAAACTCTACATACTTAATTTCACCGCCGGCCAATTAAAAATCGACGCGGCCTCTTCACCGCCGCCGCCACCTCCTCCGCCACCACCTCCTACAGATGGAAGTACGACATTGCCATCAACTGTTTTGCACACAATCACCAATCCACCAACATTCAAGCCGGTTCCAACATTATATTTCGATGATGATTCGGGTAATTATTATATTATTCTTTCTTCAACCGTATCTTTCTCTGGCATTACTTACTTAGATTCAGAGGTTTCGCCTGACCAAGAATTAATAAAAATAGATCCAGCGCTACAAGCATTACTTTAAGCTATTATAGTTTTATAGTAGGTTTAAAAAATGCTGCTTTGTAATATCAAACCCATATTAGCCCAGCTTTTTGCTATTTCATTATTTTTGCTATTACCGGCAAATGCCCTAGCAAATTCATCCACAGCATATTGGGTCTGGGCAGGAATATTACCTAAAGATGTTCCCGAAAATAATAGGTTATACATTTATCAAGGTGCAATAAAACAAGAGAGCGAAAAATTATATTTCACTCGGAAAGGTATCTACCCTTCTCCACTAAAAGCAAAGGAAGTATATTTAGCATTTAGGCTTCAAGGTGAATTGCCAGATCCTGACAAAATTGTGAAAATAACAACTGACTTTGTAAACCAATGGCAGCAACATGATGTGGCTATAACGGGCATCCAATTGGATTTTGATTCGGCAACCGCAAAATTATTATCTTATAGCGAATTTCTTAAGCAATACCGAAGCCAATTACCAAAAACTCTAAAGCTTAGCATCACCGGGCTGGGTGATTGGGTTTTATATGGTAACCCCAAGACTTTAAAAGAAATATCAGAAACAACTGATGAAATAATCTTTCAGCTTTATCAAGGGCGGAAGCCATTACCTGAGATTGATAGATATGTTGAAGGGCTAGCAACTTTACAAGTACCATTCAAAGTCGGGTTTTTATCAAAATATCCTTATCAAAACTATATTGATGTTTTGAACAAAAACGAATATTTTAAAGGCATTGTTTTATTTGTACAAAAATAATGCTCAAACGGTTTTCATATTTAACAGCGCTGTTTGGTGTTATAGCATTATTTCCAAATTCGGCTTTGCCATGTGCTTTTTCGCCGCCGCCAGTATATAAAAATCCAGAATATATAAAACTTAACTTGAGAACCGATAATCCAACTGATGATAGTTACGGTTATTATGATGCGGATGCAAATTATCTCATGCTGATTGAGGAATATATTCCGGCTCTGAAAAATGCAAAAGCAAATGATACAAACCAGTGGATGTCTTATGAGGACGGCGCAAATACCAAAGATAGTTATGATAAAGCGGTTAGCGCGCTACTAAAAACTAAAGGTCTGGAATGGCAAAAATTGCCTTTAACCCAATCAGATAGGTACAATTATTATTCTTACTGGGATAGACCCGGTATGTGCCATGACGATAATAATAAAGCGGCGCTTGATTTTCTAAATGAAGCTTTTTCAGATTCAGCCGTCAGGGGCGGCTATCTGGAATTGGCGCAGATAAGAGAAGAAGTTACCAATCTTTGCGTGAATAATACAGGAAGCGATGCTGTATTTCAGAACATAAATATATTAAAGCAAAAAAATATTGCCGGTGATTATCCAGCCTATCTTGAGGCAGCAGTATATTTTTATTCGCAGGCCTATGATAAGGCTTTGCCAATATTTGAAGCTCTGGCGAAAAAAGATGTAACGCAGCCAAATCGCATCATAAGATTTTATCACCGGTTAATCGGCAAAAAAGAGCCCTCAAAATGGCTGAAAGAAACTTCTACATACATGATCGCACGAGTGCATTTGGTGAAATCTCAATACAAATGGGATGGTTACAGCCATACAGAAGATATGGTTGATAAAACTGAGGTAAACCTAGCCAAGCAGGGTTTTGATTCTTATCTAAAAGCCTATCCAAATGGCCTTTACGTCAATTCGGCAAAAGGTTTGCAGCGAAAAATTGATAACCTTGCCGGTGATACTAAAGCTTTGGGCCTTGCTTTGAAAAATGGCATGACAGAAGCCCTTAACCTGCCTGATAGTAGTGATAAGGCAAATATAATTTATAACCGCTACTTGGAATTTAGTCGTTACGCGCCAAATATCGATATCGCTAAAGACCACCCTCTGCTTGTTGCCTATGAAATTATGAATGACCAGAACTTACCATCTGATGCATTGGTAGAACTTGATAGCAGCAAAAAGCATTATGAAACCTATCCCGGTCTTTACAAATTTCTGAAGGCAGCAATTTTATTCCGTAACAAGCAATATGCGCAATTGTTGGAGCAAATTCCGGCTGAGAACTTGGTTGATAAACCAATACCAATTTCAATCGAGGCACTGCGGGCACGGTCTTATGAAGCGCTCGGCAATGAGAAAGAGGCAATTGCCACCTGGCAGAAAATTAACTTAGTACATAAAGATGATGATACTACACAACTGGCTCTGGCCGGGCTTTATGTAAACAAACATCATTTTAGAGAACTGCTATTGGATAAGACAATAAGCAATAAACGCATCTTCTTAGATATGCTGCAATTCGCCACCACAAACCAAGAGCTGGTAGAATTACTTAACACAAAACTCCCGCAGGAAAAAAGAAACCTGGTTGAACGGCAATTACTGAAACGTTACATACTTACAGGTGATTTCAAGGAATTTTCCTCGCTTATTGCTAATTCTGCCACGCCAGGAATATTTAAGGAAGTGCAGGAGAGCGCCGAAACCTTAAGCGACAATCCTAATGATCCGGCAAGCTTAAGCGCTATCGGATCTTTTATTCATAATTATAATATTACTGCACAGGGAATGGCTGGAAAAGAAGAGCCTGATTATGACAGCGGCCTGGATGAAATAGAACCTTATTGCAAGTCTTGTATAAATTACAATGAGAGCAGTTTAGTAAAACACATGCTTTCCGCATATGATTATTTTGTCAAAGCAGAAGATAATTATAAAATATCTGGCAAAAATGAGAATGAAGCAAAAACTCTGCATTATCTTGTAGAATGTTTCCGCCCATCCACCTGGGGTTATGAGTGCGTTCAACGCAAGGATTATAAAAATATGAGTAAATCATATTTTAACCGATTGCATAATCTCTATCCCAATTCTAATTGGGCCAAAGCCACAAAATATTATTATTAGCGGCGCTAATATGGAGAAACCATCAAGGTTAATGTGCCGGCATATGATTTATCACTGCCAATATCCGCCTGGCTTAAATTAATATGAAGTTTGGCAGCATCGCTAGCGCCATTGCATGAGGCCGCAGCAAATGTTGAAGCTTGGTTTGCCTGCAATTGTTTGGAAGCCGAATTATGATTTTTCCAACTAACTTCATAATTCAAAATTCCACTATCACCTTTTAACTGGAACTTATTATCTGGCCCATCACCTATTGCCGTTACTGAAAAATTACCAGTATTTGAAAATATGCAAACATTACCTGTGAGGTTAGTCAACGTATTATTACTAACTAATTTGTCAGTTAGACTGGTCACCTCAGCCTGTGGTGATTTGCTTATACTTATATAAGCCGTCCCAGTTGAAGATTGGCCTAATTTACCTTGGATAGAAGCCGCATTTGCAGAAGTTAATGAAACTGCCAGAATCGCAATAGTTAACGCTGTTTTTTTAAATATAAGCATTAAATCCCCCGATTTAATCCGTGCTTTGATTATGAGATAATAGCATAGGTTCTTCTGAATCTCAAGGAAAATCTCCTTATAAATCAAAGTGTTATAGAAACGCATTTGCCTATGATCCAATACGGTCAAACAACATTCTAATAACCTCGCCGGTTCAGAAATATAGATTAAACACATTAAAATGTTAACTAATTTTTAAACTGTATTGCGTTACAATTAAAACATATTTCAACGCTTCCAATGTATATAAAACACATCGCAATATGATCACTATCGAACAAATCAGAGCATCGCGTGCATTATTGGGATTAAAACAGGAAGAACTCGCCAAAAAAGCCGGCGTTTCTACCGGCACTTTAAATAATATCGAACGTGGTTTTCAAAAAGATCCCAAGCTCAGTACATTAAAATCAATTGAACTCGCTTTAAGATCCGAAGGTTTAGAATTCAGCGAAGATGCTGATGGCACCATAACTATTAAATTCAAATCAAAAGCTAGAAGCGGCGCAGTTAATGTTTTGATCATTGATGATAATAAGAGTGATCGCTTACTATATAAAACCTGGCTCAACAAACATCCGGATATGAGATTTAAAATTTCAGAAGCTGCGGATGCGCGTAGCGGTTATGATGCTTTCATCAGCCAAGCGCCAGACTGCATAATTCTTGACTTTATGATGTATGGCAAAAACGGCTTCCAACTGTTAGTTCAGATGAAGCAGGATCATGCAAAAATCCCACCGATTATTTTTGTCACTGCAATGCATACAGATGTAATTAGTAAAGATGCCATGGAACTTGGCGTTCAGGTTTGTCTTGATAAAAAGGTGCTTACCAAAGAAAATTTATACGAAGAAATTCAAAAAGCAGTTTCTTAAAAGTTTAGCAAAATCATGAAACAACCACGCATAGATTCACTGGCGAAATTATTGGCACTACTTCTTGGGGCTATCTCAGTTACGGTTATGTGGGGCTGGTATACACATAATGGGTTTGTTGTTCAGTTAAGTCCTGATTTTACACCAATGAAATTTAATACTGCGTTGAGCCTTTTTCTTTGCAGCATCACGCTACTTACCCTCAACACAAAATTTAAACGAATTGGCGCAATAACCGCACTACTCTGTTGCATATTTAACTTCATCACTCTGCTGCAATATCCACTTGGTAGAAATTTAAACATCGACACATTATTCGTAAAACCTTTCCTAAATTCGCCAATGCCTGGCCGCATGGCACCTAACACTGCCACAGCTTTAATATTACTCAGCCTCTCACTTTATACTTGCGCAGTTACGAAAGATTTCACTAAAGGCAGAAGCTTTTGCATTGCGCTAACTGCCAGCATCGCCGCTGCTTTGGGCATGGTTCCACTGCTTGGTTATTTAAGCGGTATAGATATAGAATTTTCGTGGTCGCATTATACGCGCATGGCCGCACATACTGCTGCATGTTTCGTCATATCTGGCATTTTCATATCTACATATGCTTGGAAAAAATCTCACAAACCGGCGATGTGGTTACCCATCCCGATTTGCGTCGGCCTACTAACTATCTCAATTTCACTCTCCGCTGC
>JABDBO010000032.1 GCA_013288575.1 Alphaproteobacteria bacterium | reverse complement strand
TTTTTGAGCATAAGTTTTTATTCTTGAGGCAGTTTATATATAAAAACTTGATGTTTTGCACGAATTTAATAAGTTACCCCCATGTTTAACAATAAATCCATACTTATCACCGGGGGCACAGGCTCATTCGGCCATCAATATACCAAAACGTTGCTAGAACGTTATAAGCCGGCGCGCATTATTATTTATTCGCGCGATGAGCAAAAGCAATGGCAGATGCAGCAGCAGTTTCCGCAAAAGGAAATGCGTTTCTTTATTGGTGATGTGCGTGATGCAAATCGCTTAAAACGAGCAATGCGCGGGGTTGATTATGTGATTCACGCGGCGGCTTTGAAAATTGTGCCGGTGGCGGAATATAACCCGATGGAATGTATCAAGACCAATATCCACGGGGCAGAAAATGTTATTCGTGCGGCAATTGATGCTGGAGTTGAAAAGATAATTGCGCTTTCAACTGATAAAGCGGCCAACCCGATTAACTTATATGGCGCAACGAAATTAGCCTCTGATAAGCTTTTTACTGCTGCTAATAATATGGCGGGCGGGCATAAGGCAGTTTTCTCGGTAGTGCGTTACGGCAATGTTGTTGGCTCGCGCGGGTCAGTAGTGCCGTTTTTCAAGAAACTGATCGATGATGGCGCAAAATCTTTGCCAATTACCGATGAGCGGATGACGAGGTTCTGGATTACGCTGCAACAAGGTGTTGATTTCGTATTGAAGAATTTTGAGCGTATGTATGGTGGCGAGATTTTCGTACCGAAAATTCCTTCAATGAAAATTACTGATTTGGCCAAAGCTATGGCGCCGAATTTGAAAACTGAAATTATTGGCATTCGCCCTGGCGAAAAACTGCACGAAGTTATGTGCCCGGCGGATGATTCGCATTTGACTCTGGAATTCAAAGACCATTACGTGATCCAGCCGACAATCAAATTCACCCATCGTGAGGATGATTATAAGTCGAATAAATTAGGCGAAAAAGGCACGCCGGTTAAGCAAGGTTTTGAATATAATTCGGGCACTAATCCGCAGTTTTTAAGCGTAAGCGAAATTGCCAAAATCAATGACGAGAATTTGTGATTCCTTACGGAAAACAAAACATTTCGGAAGATGATATTAAAGCGGTTATTGAAACGCTAAAATCTGATTTTATTACGCAAGGCCCGGCAATTCCGCAGTTTGAAGATGCCCTGAAAAATTATGTCGGCGCCAAACATGCGGTGGCAGTTAACTCGGCAACTTCCGGTTTACATATTGCCTGCCTAGCACTTGGCGTTGGCAAAGGTGATGTGGTGTGGACTTCGCCAAATAGTTTTGTCGCCTCAAGCAATGCGGCGCTTTATTGCGGGGCGGGAGTTGATTTTGTTGATATCGATCCTAACACCTACAATATTTCGCCGGATGCTTTGGAAGAAAAACTCAAGCAAGGGCGGGTGCCGAAAGTGTTGATACCGGTGCATTTTGCCGGGCAATCAGCCGAAATGGTGCGGATTAAGAAGCTGGCAGATGTTTATGGTTTTAAAATAATCGAAGATGCAGCGCATGCGATTGGCGGGGAATATAAGGGCAAGAAAATTGGTGCTTGTGAATTTTCAGATATTTGTGTTTTCAGTTTCCATCCGGTGAAAATTATTACAACTGCCGAAGGTGGAATGGCGATAACCAATGATGCAGAGCTGGCGAAGAAAATGCAGCTCTTGCGCTCACACGGAATTACGCGTGAGATTGAAGGCGAGAAGTGGGAATATGAGCAGCAGGATTTAGGTTTTAACTATCGTATGACAGATTTGCAGGCAGCGCTTGGCACCAGCCAGCTGAAGCGTATTGATAAGTTTATCGCGCGCCGCCGTGAGATTGTGCGGCGTTATGATGCGGCGCTGGCGGAATTGCCGCTGCAAATTCCATTCCAGCATCCTGATACAAAATCATCGTATCATTTATATCCGATAGTTTTGGATGAGTCTGAACAGCGAGCTGAAGTTTTCAATAAATTGCGTGATACTGGAATCGGTGTGAATGTGCATTATATTCCAATTCATACTCAGCCATATTATAAAGCGCTCGGCTTTAAAAAAGGCCAGTTCCCGGCGGCGGAGGAATATTATTCGGCTACAATTAGCTTGCCAGTTTTTTATGATTTGAAAGACGATGAGCAGGAATTTGTAGTAACAACGCTGAAAAATATTCTGGGGTAATATGAAAACAATTGAAGCCACATATAAGCTAAGTGCTGAAAGATATAAGCAAATCAACCGTATTTCTTATTATAAGTCGCGGTTATTATGGGCGATGGTTATAATCTTTGTTATTGCTACAGCGTTATTTGCTTATAATATTTATAATTCTTATATAAGAGCGCATTGCCAATTTTCACCCTGGTTTTTTGAAAAAATCTGGCCCGACATTGCTCTTATCATTTTTTATTTATTGCTTATCTGGCATTTCCTATTTGGCAGAAACAGGGGATTAAATAAAAGATTAAAATCCAGCCCACTGATTAATGCGGTTTATAATTATAAATTTACATCTAAAAAGATGTCTTCCAAAACGTTAAAAGATGGCCGGGTTATATCGGAAACGACAATGGATTGGAACCTTGTTTCATTGGCCTATATTTATAAAGATATAATTTTATTGCGGATGGCAATGGGTTTTTATTTCATACCTGCCGATGCTTTTAAAACTAGGGCGGAATTTACAGAATTCAAAACTTTCATTAAATCAACAATCAAGAAAGTAGTAAATCGCAGCAAGTGAAAACCGTAGCAATAATCCAAGCCCGCATGGGCTCAACGCGCCTGCCGGGGAAGGTCTTAAAAGATCTTGGCGGTAAAACCGTGCTGGTACATGTGATTGAGCGGGTGAAATCTGCTGGGGTGGATGTGGTTGTGGCAACGACGGACAAACCAGAAGATGCCGCTATTGAAAAAGAAGCGCTGAAGAATGGTGCAAAGGTTTTTCACGGTTCCGAAGATGATGTTCTATCACGCTATTATTTTGCGGCCAAAGAAACGGAAGCGGAGCTTATAATACGCATAACTAGTGATTGCCCGCTCTATGATGGCGAGTTGCTAAAAGATATGCTGGAATATTACAAGGGCGAAGATTATCTATCAAACACTATTGAACGCCGTTTTCCACGTGGATTGGATACGGAAATTTTTACTTTCAAAGCTTTAGAAAAATCCCATCTAAATGCCAAAGACAAGTTTCAGCGTGAGCATGTAACGCCTTATATTTATCAAAACCCCGAGCTGTTTAAAATTCGCCAATATAAGCGCCAACCCAACCTTTCCACCATGCGCTGGACATTGGATACGGAGGAAGACTGGCAGATGATTAGCGCGGTTTATAAGGCGCTATATCATGGCAAAACCTTTTCTACTGTCGATGTGGTGAATTATCTGGAAGCGCATCCGGAAGTTGCTAAACTTAATGCTCACATAGAACAGAAGAAGTCATAATAATGAAAATTGTTTTTCGGGTAGATGCATCGCTAAAAATCGGAACTGGGCATATCATGCGCTGCTTGACTTTAGCACAGGAGCTAAAAAAACGCGGCGCGAATGTGGTTTTCATCTGCCGGAGTATTGAAGGTAACTTGCATGAGATGGTGGAATCAAAAGGTGTCAAAGTTGTAAAACTTCCGCAATCTAATAGCGTAAATGAGAGTTATTGTTTTCACTCCAACTGGCTGGATGCGCATTGGCAGGAAGATGCAACGCAGAGTTTACTACACATAAAAGGCGCGGATTGGCTAATTGTGGACCACTACGCGCTTGATGAAAAATGGGAATCGATCATCCACCCGCATATTGATAAAATATTAGTTATTGATGATCTGGCAGATCGCGAGCATGTTTGTGATATATTGCTTGATCAGAATTATTATTTGAATGCCGAAACCCGCTATAAACATTTGGTGAATAAAGAATGCCAACTGATGCTTGGGCCAAAATTTGCATTGCTCCGTGAGGAATTTGCTTATGCGCGTGCGCGATTAAAACGAGGCTTTTCCGAGATTAAGAAAATCATGGTTTTCTTCGGTGGTGTGGATGCGAATAATGATGCTGGCAAGGCGATTGAAGCAATCAGTGGTTTTAAAGGCGAGGTGATTATTGTTTCAGGTTATACCAATAAAAACCTTTCTAAGCTTGAGGATTTTTGCACTGAACATAGTAATTTCCGCTTATTCCGCTCGATCAATAATATGGCTGAACTTATGGCAAATGCTGATTTAGCAATTGGTGCAGGCGGCAGTACATCATGGGAGAGAGCAGCTACGGGTCTGCCAACACTTGCATGGCCAATTGCAGAAAACCAGATTCATGTTTTGTATGATCTGAGTAAGGCCGGAATTGTGAAATTAACTTCGCCGGAAAAGTTGGAAGATGATCTGATTTTGCTCAATGGTGGCGAGCGGATGGAAATGTCGCGTAAGGGCATGGAAATTTGCGATGGCGAAGGAACAGTGCGGGTTGCTAATAAATTGTGGAGTCGCTAATGAGCTTTACTTTACGCGAGGCAACAATTGATGATTGCGCAGAAATTCTTGAAATTCGTAATGAAAAAGAAGTTCGCATAAACTCATTTGACCCTAATAAAATAGAATATGCGGCGCACGAAAAGTGGTTTAAAGGCGTGTTGGCAAACCCAAGCCGCAAAATATTGATTTTAGATAATGGCCAGATTGCTGGGGTTTTGCGCTTTGATATGGATAGTGAAAGGGCTGAAACTTCTATATATTTAGCGCCGGAATATTTTGGCCGGGGCTTAGGAGAAATTTTGCTGATCAGGGGCGAGGAATGGCTTAGAAACAAACATCCTGCAATTAAACAACTAACTGCCAAAATAAAATCTGATAATACTCGCTCGCAAAGTTTGTTTGCGAAATTCGGTTTTGTTGAGCAGGGAGAAATTTGGGTGAAGAAAATATGAGCGGGTTTAAAATTGGCAAAGTTGCAATTGGTGCTGACCATGCGCCATTTATAATTGCGGAAATGTCAGGCAACCATAACCACTCGTTTGAACGGGCGATAAAAATTGTTGAAGCGGCAGCGCATGCGGGTGCGCAGGCGATTAAGTTGCAGACTTATACGGCAGATACAATAACGCTCAATTGCAATGCGCCGGATTTTGTTATCAATGACCCAAATAGTTTATGGGCGGGGCGTAAATTGTATGAATTATATGATGAAGCCCACACGCCGTGGGAATGGCATGCGCCAATTTTCAAGCGTGCGCGGGAATTAGGCTTGGAAGTTTTTAGCTCGCCTTTTGATGAAACCGCGGTAGATTTTTTGGAAAATTTGAACGCGCCAGCTTATAAAATTGCTTCGTTTGAATGCACGCATCTTCCGCTGATTAGAAAGGCCGCTTCCACCCGAAAACCAATTATTATTTCGACTGGTCTGGCTAGCGAAGATGAGATTTTTGAGGCGATAGCGGCAGCGCGTGATGGCGGCGCCAAGGATATTATGATTTTAAAATGCACATCTGATTACCCGGCGCGGCCTGAAGATGCGAATCTGGTGACGATTGATGATATGCAGAAAAAATTCGGTGTGCTGGTTGGGTTGTCGGATCATACGCTTGGAGTTGATACGGCTGTGCAGGCGGTAAAATATTATGGCGCAGTGGCTATTGAAAAGCACATCACGATTGACCCGGAAGAGGGTGGGGTAGATGCGGCGTTTTCTCTGGGGCCGAAAGAGTTGCAGGCGCTGGTGGAAAAAACGGAATTTGCCTGGAAGACTGGTCGAAAATCACCGCAAGATAATGCGGATTCGCCAGCACATGGCAAAGTTCATTATGGCGGCACGGAGAAAGAGCAGAATTCCAAAGCATTCAGGCAATCTGTGCAGATTAGAAAGCCGATTAAAAAAAGTGAAAAACTGACTGCTGATAATATATGCATCCGCCGCCCTGGCTATGGTCTGGCTCCGAAATATTATGATCAAATGCTCGGCAAAAAAGCGGTAAGGGATCTGGCTATGGGTGAACGGACCAATTTAAAGATGATTAGTGAATCTTAAGCTTTCGATGCCGAAAACCCACATGGTTAATGGCAAAATCAGCCTTAAAATGAGTAATTACGGCCTAAAACTTGCCAGCAGTAAGGGCTGATTTAAATTAAAGACAGTCCAACCAATCCATATATGCTTATGAAAAGGTCGTTCCTGTTTTTAGCTGGGCCTGCCAGCCCATTCTTCGCGCTTCTGGGCGAGGAATTATTAGAGCGCGGGCACCGCGTTTTGCGCATTAATTTCAATTCCGGTGATAAGTTTTTCTGGGATGGCGAACATACTGCTGATTATAAGCTGCCGCTCGAGCAATTCGGTAATTATATTGATACGGTTGCTAAGCTGCGCAAAATTACTGATCTGGTTATTTATGATGATTCGTGTGAAGTGCACCAGGCAGCAATAGAGGCTTTGAAAAATCATAAAATCCGCATTCATGCTTTTGATGACGGCTATTTCGGCGAAAACTGGGTGACGCTGGAAGAAAGAATTTTTGGCAATAAAACAGTTCTCCCGAAAGATCCGCGTTTTTATTTGCGTGCAGCGGAAGAAGATTTGCCGCGAGTGAAAAGGTTTGTTTCGGGTAAACGCGCGAAATCATTTTATAAATTGCAGTATCACCTATCATCTTTATTCGGCAAAGCGCACGGATTTAAAGAAAGCGACGTAAATATTATGCCGATTGTATCATATATACGCGCTTATTTAGCCGGCATGAAAAAGGCGAAATTGAAAACTAATTATTTCCTGGCTGATTTGGAGATGGGGAAGAAAGCTTCATTCTTGCGCAGTTTTGCCGGTAATGCGGATGAAAATAATAATCTTGTATTATTTGATGAAGATTTCGTGAGCGCAGAAAACCGCGCCAAAATTATGGAAATTGCGGAGAAATATAATGTAGCAGAGCGAATTACAATTGTTGAGAATGCCAATTTCGCTAATGTTGTAAAAGGGGCAAAAGCTTATATTACGAATAATGATATGAGAGCTTTAACGGCAATTGCCAAAGGCAAACCAGTGATGGCGCTGGCAGAAGCTATTTATAATATTGCTGGTTTAACCAGCCAGTGCACGCTCAACGAATTTTGGAAAAATATAGAAGCGCCGGATGCTGAAATCTTCCGCAAATTCCGTAATTACGTGATTTTCAAAACACAGATCAACGGCAATTTCTATAACCGCAAGGCGATGAAACTAGCGATTGGCAATGCAGTGAAGAAGATGATTGGCAAAGTAATGGTGGCTGAAACCAGCGAAATTTTCGACGCTAGCTAATCTTTGCTGAAAGCATTAGCGCTGCGCAAATGCGCTTTGATACTATCGCGAATTTCACGGTAGCCATATAATTTCATTAGACGGTTGCTGCCAACATCTCCCGGGCTTGGGATATTGCTCCAGAATTTGTGTTTGAGTTTGTGTTTATCCATTAGGTCTCTAATTTCCGGGCTATATTCATTAGCCAGGCAAATCACCAGATCAAAACTTTTTGATTTAAGGCGCGAAAATGAACGTGGTTCGTGGTTGGAAATATCAAGGCCAATTTCCTGCATAACTTCGACGGCAAAATAATCAACCGGGCCGGTAACTAAACCGGCAGAGGAGAATTGATGTTCAGGATAAAATTCCTTTGCCATTGCTTCTGCCATTGGTGAGCGGACGGCGTTTAATGTGCAGAGGAATAATATTTTCATAGAATATGCAGCACGGTTATGATTGTGAAAATCCGGCGCGCGGTTTCAAAATCAAGGTTGATTTTATTTTCCAGTAAATGCAGCAAAACCTCTGCGCCTTCATTATGAACGCCGCGACGGCCCATATCAATAGCTTCAACTTTTTCGATAACGCCGTTTTTGAGCGCTTCTTGATAGCTTTCGCAGACAATGAAATAATCTTTGATAATCGAGCGGAAACTGCTGAGCGGTACGGAGATTTTTATGGTTTTCACTTTTGATTTTAAAGTTCCGGTTGGTTTTATATCAAAAATGATTCGCTTTTCGGCAACGCCCAAAATAACATCATAAGGCCCATCAGGGCTCGAAATGACAGAGAAGTAATTATAGAGGAGCAGGTCGTTGATTGCGGTATCAATCTCTTTCACGCTGCGATATTTGGCAAATTCGCTATCGAGTGAAAGTGATTTGATGCGCTCGCTTTCCATATCAAGATTTTTTGGTTCTAAGTTCTACTGATAATGCGTGTGCGCTCAAACCCTCGCTTCTTGCCATGAGCAAAGTCGGTTCGGCAAGTTGCGCGAATGAAGTTTCAGAACAGCCGATAATACTTTGGCGCTTTAGGAAATCAGTCACCGATAAACCTGATGAAAAACGCGCGCCGGTAACGGTTGGCAGAACGTGGCTGGGGCCGGCGATGTAATCACCAATGGCTTCAGGCGTGTAGCGGCCAAGGAAAATTGCACCGGCATTAGTGAGTTGCGGCACAAGGTTTTCTGGGTTTTCGATTGCGAGTTCCAAATGTTCAGGTGCGATGAAGTTAGAAATTTCGGCAGCGACTTCAAGGTTATCAACAACAACTGCTATGCTATTATTTTCAATTGCTTCGCGCGCAATATTTTTGCGGTCCAGCTTTTGCATGGTTTCATAAATTGCAGCAATTACCTGTTGAGCGAAATTCTGGCTGGTTGTAACCAAAATCGAACGGGCAGATTCATCGTGCTCTGCCTGACTCAGCAAATCAGCGGCGATCCAATTAGGATCATTATTTTCATCGGCAATCACCAGAATTTCAGACGGACCGGCGATCATATCAATTCCCACTTGGCCAAAAACCTGGCGTTTGGCTTCAGCTACATAAGCATTGCCAGGGCCGACGATTTTATCAACGCGTGGCACGGTTTGAGTGCCATAAGCGAGCGCGGCAACCGCTTGTGCGCCACCGATTTTATAAATTTCGGTAATGCCGCAGATTTTGGCGGCAGCTAAAACTACTGGGTTCACTTCACCATTTGGTGCCGGACAAACCATAACAATTTGCTGAACGCCAGCAACTTTGGCTGGCATTGCGTTCATTAAAACTGAACTTGGATAACTTGCCTTGCCGCCGGGAACATAAATTCCGGCTGCGTTAACTGGAACGTGGCGTGCGCCAAGCGTTACGCCGAGATCATCAACATAATTCAGATCTTGCGGCTTTAGCTTTTCATAATAGCTTTGGATGCGCTCAGCTGATAATTCGAGGGCTTTTTTCAAATCTGGCGAGAACCAGAGATAAGCCTCTTCAATTTCATTATCACGCGCTTTTAGCTGGTCTATGGTTAGTTTATTGCGGTCAAATTTATTGGTATAATCAAGCAGGGCAACGTCGCCATATTGGCGCACACTGCTGATGATATCTTTCACGCTCTGGACAATTTCTGGTGCAGAAGTTTCATTAATTGCCAAAAGGCCATATAGTTTGGAATAATCTTTTCCGGTGATTGTAATTGTTCTCATGGGCCGATTTTAGTATAGCGGCACGGCTTTGTCACCAGCCAAATTAACTTGAAAACAGGGGAGTTTAAGTGCTAAATACGCCCCGTGTGGGGTCGTAGCTCAGCTGGATAGAGCGTCGGTTTCCTAAACCGCAGGTCGGAGGTTCGAATCCTCTCGATCCCACCATTAACTGTTTAGTCATATTTTTAAAGTAGTTTAGACTTCAAAATCGGAGATTAATATGTCAGATAGTAATGATATGGAAAATCATGGTAAGTCTCACAGGCTATGGCGAATAAGCGTAGCTGTTTTACTTATTTTATCTGCTATCGCACTACTGATATTAGATTATTATATTGTTCCGGCAAGTTTCAGAATGCTCCATGATAACCATGGGATGGGAAGTTACAGTGCTGGCAAGTTTAATGGGCTTTTACTTGGTATTCCGATTTTATTTTTTATCTCCGCATATAAACTCATAAAACATTGTCCTACAGATGAAGAGTACAGAAGAATGAACCGTAACATTCTTCGTACAATAATTTGGCTCATATCTGTTTCAGTATCGCTCATAATATTTATTGGATTGGTAATGTTAGTATTAAATAAGGCTAATATTGGTTGCATTATTTGTAATAATCATCCTATAGGCTAATTCTTTATTAGTTTTTACAAAAATTTTACGACAGTTTGCTGCATATTGACACTGCATATACAGGTTTTGTCTTAAGTTACGGTTATGAATAAATAACCCTAGCAACCACCATTATGACCAATTTAAAAACGGCATTTGCCGCACCGATTTGTGCGGCTTTTTTAAGCTCTTGCGAACATCCATCATTTATGAAAATTCCCGAGCAAGGCCCACCGGAATATCAGGCCGGATGGAATGATGGGTGTGATAGTGGGTTGGCAACTTACGGCACGATGTTTGATAAGCTCGGCCACAGTTTTTACCAGAATTATTCGATGCTGAATAATAACTATTATGTTGCTGCCTGGCATGAGGGTTTTGATTATTGCCGGCATTATAATTTGAAATGGAATACTCAGAATTTTTAAAGTTGCATGTTTTGCTATTATGCCTGATATTTGAAATGTTTAACAAAACAGCCGGAGAAATTATGAGAAATAAAATCCTTATATTATGCGTAGCGATTTTAACCAGTACTGGTGCAAGTGCTGCCGAGCAATTTCATATTGCTGATCCGATAGAGAAAAATAACATGACCATTCAGCCCAATTATTTTACAGGCGTGAAAATGGAATCTTTAAATAAAGATATGGCCAAAACTATGGCGATGGATGATAAGGCAATCCATTTACAGGTTGATATTCATGCGGCAAAAGGTGAGCCACATGGGTTTGGAAAAGGATCATGGATTCCATATTTAAAAATTACATATAAAATAGAAAAACTAGGTTCAGATTTTCATAAAGCGGGCCAGCTTTTGCCAATGACTGCGAAGGGCGGAACTCACTATGCCAATAACATTGATATGGATGGGCCTGGCCAATATCACTTAACATATGAATTTGAGCCGCCATCCGTAAATGGCTTTATCCGCCATATTGATAAAGCGACGGGCGTTCCCGAGTGGTGGGCGCCATTTATGCTTGATTGGACATTCGAATATCCTATTAAAACGAAAGCTAATTAATATTGGCATTTGATAAGAAAACCAATATAAAACATAGATGCTTCATTCATATTCCGTCAGCAATAAAAAACTACAGAAAGACCACCATAAAGGTGGCAAATTATCTGAAGATTTAGCATGGATTGACCTTATTGAGCCGAGTAAGGAAGAAGAAAAACTGGTTGAGGATTTTCTCGGTATTGATATCCCAACTCGTGAAGAAATGGCGGAAATTGAGCTTTCCAGCCGGTTTTATGAAAAAGGCGATGCTCTTTACATGACGGCAACAATTTTAGCGCGTACTGAACATGACGAGCCGGGTGCGCATGCGCTGACATTTATCTTGGCAAAAGAAAAACTGGTGACCGTGCGCTATGTTGATCCAACACCGTTTAAAGTTTTCACTTCAACTGCACAAAGAATAGCCTGCCAAACGCATCAGGGTGAGGCGTTATTATCAGGTCTGCTTGACGCTTTCATTAACCGCATTGCCGATTTACTCGAAGGGGGGGATCGCCAGATTGATGATATCTCACGCCGAATTTTTCGCGATCAGGGCTTAGTAAAAAAGAAAGAAACTAAAATTTTTCAGACAGTTTTGAAAGAACTGGGATTGGCGGCGGATTTAATTTCTAAAACGCAAGAGAGCCTCGTTAGTATTCAGAGGCTGATTACGTTTTTAATACCTAATCTTAATCCTAAAGCAAAAACTTGCCTTAAAACACTCGATACAGTTAACCGAGATGCTATCGCATTACGCGAGCATACTAGTTACCTTATTGATAAAACAAATTTCCTGCTTGATGCCACGCTTGGGCTTATCAATATTCAGCAAAACGACATCATGAAATTATTTTCCATTGTAGCGGTATGTTTTATGCCATCAACCCTGGTGGTTGGATTTTTTGGCACGAATTTTAAAACAATGCCGCTACTTGATTGGAATTATGGTTTCGAGTTTTCGCTTTTCTTGATGATTGCAACGCTCATACTTTCGTTCCTGCTTTTC
>JABDBO010000031.1 GCA_013288575.1 Alphaproteobacteria bacterium | reverse complement strand
CGGATCGCATCATCCATTCCGCTTGGGAACAGATCGATAATAGAACCACGCACGGCATATTCGCCCGGCTCTATCACTTTTGAAACGCGCTCATAACCATTTTTCTGCAAATAATTTAAAACATTTTCACGCGTGGTTTTGCCGCCTTTTTCAAGCACAAGCGCAACGGTTTGGAAAATTTCCAATGGCGGCAATTTCTGCAAAACTGCATTGATGGTGGTAAGAATTATGGTTTTATTTTTTATTCCACCAACTAATTTTGCCAGTGCTTCAACGCGGCGGCTCACGATAATATGGTTGGGTGATGAGCGGTCATAGGGCAGCGTATCCCAGGCGGGAAATTCAACCACTTCGCGGTTAGGCGCAAAGAATTTTAAACCTTCGGCAAGCCGCGCCATTTCACGGTCAGATGCGGAAATGTGCAAAATCACTGGCGCATCAAGTGTCGACAAAACCAACGCCTCTGCCCCTTGTGGAACATTGCTGATTGTAGTTGGCGGCTTTCGGTTTGCAGTTTGTGGTTTCATTTTATTTCGATTTTCCGGGTAGTTTCATCTACGATTTCGAAATAAATTTCAACCCGGTTTTGTGGTAGATAGTTTTCAGCAATCTGCGGCCATTCAATTAAGCAGATACCATTTTGCAAAGCTTCATCCAATCCGATTTCTGTCAATTCGCTTTCGGCTTTTATACGATATAAGTCAAAGTGATAAATATTTGGCTCATATACCTGCAAAATATTAAACGTTGGGCTGGCAACTGTTACGTTACCGCAAAGCGTGCGAATAAATTCACGCGCAAATTCAGTTTTGCCGGCGCCCAAATCACCAATCAGGCAATAGCAATCACCCCGCTTTGCTTTTCTTGCGAGCTTGCTTGCAATATTTCTGGTTTGTTCTAGATTGGCTGTTTCCATAGCTAAAGCATAAATCAAAAATCGTAAATCAAAAATGAATTCTATCGGCACTTGGACTTTATATAAAAAAGAGGTCAGGCGGTTTTTAAAAGTCTATAACCAGACGCTGCTCGCGCCTGTGGTAACATCACTGCTGTTTTTGGCTGTATTCAGCCTCTCAGTTGGTCGGCGCGCGGCTTATGTCGGCAGTATTGATTTCTCCGAATTCATGGCCTCTGGCTTAATTATCATGACCGTTGTCCAGCAGGTTTTTGCCAACACATCCTCTTCGATGATAATGGGAAAAGTATTGGGCAGTATGGTTGATCTGTTAATGCCGCCATTTTCCGCCGGAGAAATTGTTTTTGCCTTTGTTGCTGCTGCGGTTACGCGCGGCGTAATGGTTGGAATTATCAGTGCAATTGCGATTCGCATTTTTGTTGATTATCATGTCGAACATATTGGAATCACGCTGTTTTATGGTTTTGCGGCGGGAACTTTATTGGCACTGCTTGGTTTGCTCGCCGGTGTTTTGGCTGAGAGTTTTGACCAAATGGCGGCTATCACCAGTTATGTAATCACCCCGCTTTCATTTCTCTCCGGCACATTTTATTCTACCCGCAACTTGCCGGGCTTCTGGCAAAATGTGGCCCATGCCAACCCGTTTTTCTATATGATAGACGGTTTCAGATATGGCATGACGGGCTATACAGATGGCGACCCGCTGCTGGGTGCCATTGTGCTGGTTGGCGCAAATGTGGTGCTGTGGCTAATCGTGTGGAAACTTATCGACCGGGGATACCGGTTGAAGACTTAAAGGGTTGGGCCGCCGGAGTTGCATGCTGCTCGCGCCATTTGGTGGTTTGTTCGTGTTGTGATGGTTTTTCAGGAGGTTGATAATCGGGGCCGTATTCTTGTTGTAACAATTTAAAAATTATTTCAAAAGCTGCTTGGTCAAATTCCCCCACTTCTTGTTTAGGATCATTACTTCGCGACCATCCTGTCATAATTGATAATTTAGAAAATTCCGGATATGTCGTATTTATCTTTGCCAGTTCAGCACTAACTTTTTCTGCATCAGCGGCAGAATTCATGGGGCGGCCGTACAAGTTATTTTGTGTTTTAGCAATAAACCGAAAATAAAACTCAACCTCTGGGTGATTAAGACCAACGTGATGACCAAATTCGTGACCAATAAAATTCGGTAGGAATTCGCTGTTTAATCTATATGAATTAAAGCTAGTTCCATTTACCAGAATAGAAATATCACCAGTGAGTTTTGCATCTTGGGCATGCATTTTCCATCCTTGGTGACGCCAATTATCTGGGCCAATAGCCCGTGCCTCGCTGCCTATCTGCACCATAACATTATATTCGGCATATACGGTAAGATCTGCATCTTGGGGATTATCTACATAAATGAATTTGAAACGATAATTCCATTTCTCCAATCCCATTTTAACTTTTTCAACCAGGTCGGCCGGGATAGACGCAAGTTTCAGTTGAATGCCTTCGCTTATTGGTGGCTCACCAATATATGTGTGGACAAGAAATTTTCCATTTTCCCTTTTTAGCTTCAGTAAAAAATCTTTGAAACTATATTGGCCATCCAAATTTTTTTTAATCATCAAAGGGGGGATCTGATCTTTATATTCCCATAATCCACCATATTTTTCTTTTTCGACGGCAACTTCTCTTCTCTTTTCCAGAACATTGTTAACATGTATGAAAGCAGGAATTCCTGTTACAGCTAAAGCAACTGCAGTAATTGCTTTCCAATACTTCTGCCACCAGGGTTTATTGGCCCATTCTTGTTGTGCCGCTTGTTCGGCAGCTGCCTTAGCTTTCTGTTCTTTTCCCATAATGCGCGGCAAGTTAACAGATCTTAATCATTAAAGTCAAGCCCTATTCCCTATTGAACCGCTAGGCAATTCCTGCTATTTCACAATTACTATGACAATTGCACCTATCCTTCCCGTCTACGCCCGCGCTGATCTTACATTAGATCACGGCAGAGGCGCTTATGTGTTCACCAAAAACGGTGATAAATATCTTGATTTCCTCTCTGGAATTGCCGTGAATGCGCTCGGCCACTGCCACCCGCATTTGGTGGAAGCCTTGACCAAAAAGGCGAAGGAACTATGGCATGTTTCCAATATTTTCTACAGCGAGCCACTCAAAAAACTATCAGATAGACTGGTCGAAAACAGCTTTGCCGATACCGTTTTCTTCTGCAATTCCGGCACTGAGGCAATTGAAGCCGGCATTAAAGCAGTGCGCAAATTCTTTGATGAAAATGGCCAGCCGGAAAAATATCGCATCATCACTTTCGAAGGTGCATTCCATGGCCGCACAATGGGTGCGATTGCCGCCACCGGCACACCAAAAACTACCGAGGGTTTCGGCCCGCTGCTTGATGGGTTTGATAAAGTTCCGGTTGATATTGAGGCGGTGAAAAAAGCGATTACCCCACAAACCGCGGCGATTTTGATTGAGCCAGTGCAAGGCGAAGGCGGAATTTCGGTTGATCCGTTAAAGATTTTGCCTGAGCTTCGCAAGCTTTGCGATGAAAAAGGCCTGTTATTATTCCTCGACGAAGTGCAATGCGGCGTTGGTCGCACCGGCAAATTCTTTGCTTATGAATGGGCGGGCGTTGAGCCTGACCTGCTCTCTTCTGCCAAAGGTCTTGGCGGCGGTTTCCCGCTTGGCGCGCTGTTCATGAAGGAAAAAGTCGGCAAGGCTTTAAAAACCGGCAGCCATGGCACAACTTTTGGCGGCAATCCATTGGCAACGGCGGTTGGCAATGCGGTGCTTGATGTAGTTTTGGAAAAAGGCTTCCTTGATAATGTGCAAAAAATGAGCGAAAAGTTAAAAGCAGCGCTGGAAAGTTTGCAGAATAAATATCCGGCAATCGTTGATGAAGTACGCGGCAAAGGTTTGCTGCTCGGCTTAAAACTAAAAGCGCCTTACGAAAATTTGAAAGTGGTCGATAAACTCCGTGAGAACAAACTCCTCACCAATGGTGCCGGCCAAAACGTGGTGCGCATCATCCCGCCACTCAACGTCACCGAAGCCGAAATTGAAGAAGCGGTTGAGATTATTGATAAGACTTTGAAGACACTTTCAGCTTAAGCTTTGGTAGAAACTTTTTTAATCAGATCTTGCTGCTGTTCTGGTGCTGGAGCTGCTTTCGGTAAAGCTGGTGCCGGAGTGGATGGTGGCGAATTTTTTACGCCCAGATGATGGTCATTACTGAATTTTTGAAGAGCTTCTTGTTCTGCAACAGTCAATATTCCGTCTTTTTTAATCTGATCAACCAAATCAATAAATTTTTTAAGCTCATCAGGTTCTGTATTAGTTGCTGCGAAAGCTTGTGCAGCCTGTGAAATTAGAATATTTGCCTGGCGATTTGTAAAAGGAACTGGCACGCCAGTGTCTTTGGAGCAAATTGATGTCATCTCTTTTGCATCGACTTTGCCATCATGATTGAGATCTAATTCATCCCCAATTCTTCTCTGTTCAGCAATTTTTGCTTTTCGCTCTCCTTCACTGATCTGTCCATTATTATCTGTAATTAGTTTTACAGAATCAATCATTTCTGGAGAATTTTGAAATGAAAAGATTACTGACCCATTAATGGTGTGCATACCATTTAGCCCATTCTGGGTTAGGCCATTTTTGTTATAATCATCAATTTTCTTATTAAGCGCAGCAATTCGTTCTTCAATATTATATTGAACGGCGTTTTCTTGGAGAAATTCTTCTATATTTTTAGGCATAAACTTCCTTATTGCAAAAGTCGTTAACATTTATATATAATTTGGCAGCAAATACAAGCCAAATAACTTCTCATCAACCTATTGAATCCGCGCTTAAATTAGTATATATATCCTCGCTTCCTGATTTTAAAAGCGAAGCAAATGACCAAAAAACGTGACTTTCTCGATCTCGACGCAATTGACGCAAAAACGCTGTGCAAGATCATTGACCATGCGCGGGATTTGAAAAAGAAGAACAAAAAACTGCTAGAAGGCAAAACGCTGGCGCAGATTTTTGAAAAGCCATCTACCCGCACCCGTGTTTCGTTTGAGGTTGGCATGCAACAACTTGGCGGCAATGTTGTTACTTTAAACAGCAATGATATGCAGCTTGGCCGCGGCGAAACTATTGCCGATACGGCGCGCGTGTTATCGCGTTTTGTCGATATAATTATGCTACGCGCTTATTCGCATAATACGCTGTTAGAACTTGCTGAACATTCAACAGTGCCGGTCATCAACGGACTTACCGATCATTCGCACCCATGCCAGATTATGGCGGATATTCTTACTTTTGAAGAGCGGCTCGGCAATATTAAAGGCAAGAAAATTGCCTGGGTGGGAGATTGGAACAATGTTCTGGTTTCATGGATTCATGCGGCGGAGAAATTCGCTTTTGATCTGCATATAGCCTGCCCGAAAGAATTGGTGCAGGCAACTTCCGGCAAACATCTTAAGTTCTGCGAAAGCCCGGCAGAATGCGTAAAAGATGTTGATTGCGTGGTGACTGATACCTGGACTTCTATGGGTGATAAAAACCCGGATCTGCGGCGCAATCTTCTGGTCAATTACCAAGTGGATGAAAAGTTGATGGCGCTGGCTAAAAAAGATGCAATTTTCCTGCACTGTTTACCTGCGCACCGGGGGGAAGAGGTTTCGGCGGCAGTAATTGATGGCAAACAATCAGCCGTTTGGGATGAAGCGGAAAACCGTCTGCATGCCCAAAAAGCCATAATGGTGTGGTGTTTAGATAATTAATAAAAATTATCTCGTCTCTTTAATAAAATTAACCATTGTTTAAACCTCTTTGGCTAAAATTAGCCTTATGAAAGTTATCGCATCAGTCATTAAATTAAGTGCCATGGTAGTTGCCGGAAGCATGTCAGTTCACGCAATTAAAGGCGAGCCTATGCCTTTAAATCTCAATGGCTTAACCAGCCATGTTGGCCAAATTGCCGGTGCGTCAGCACCAGATTTGAACCCTCAGCATTATGCTTCGATGGTAGGTTCAGATCTAGGCAATATGGTCAAATCCGCCCGCCGCTAGAATTCTACAAATTATAGATGATCTTTAAGCGCTTTGGATGCCGACAACGGTCCAATTAGGCTTTTTGCTGGTGAGGTTGCGCTCAAAAGTCCAAATATCAGTTACGCGGTCAATCTGGCTTTTGCTGCCTTCGATAATTTCACCAGCTTTGTTTTTGATGAAGTGGATTTGCTCAGAAACGAATTTCACCACGATATGGCAGATATTATCTTTTACTTCGACTTCAAGAATTTCGGCATTGTCCAACGCAACAACTGTTGTGCTGGCATCTAAGCCTTGGGCATCACGCTTTTCAATTTCATTGTTGAAATTGGCATAAACATCATCGCTTAACAGAAACTGCAAAGCATCGCGCTTCTTTTTGCTAAATGATTCTATAACCAATTCAAATGCTTGCACCGCGCCATCTTTAAATTTCTTCAAAGTGAAACTTGGGTCAATTTTCTTGGCATCATCAACGCTGGTTTTAAGATTGGCAGGGATTTCTTCCTGAACATCATCTTTTTGCGCCGGGTTTAAAATGACGGTTTTGCTATCATCTTTATTGGTTTGCGCGGCTGTGCGAAGCTTTTCTGCATAAGCGTTAGCATCAATAATCTTGCCATTGGCACGTGCTTTTTCGTCCCCATTGGTTTTACCCAATACAGTCCAAATTTTATAGGCAAAAAATAAGGCAATGCCGGCAAAGATAAATATTTCCAAGTCGCTCATCAGTTTAAACTTTTAATTTTCGTATACTCCAATATAGTGCAAAAAACATCAAAATACAAGGTAAACATGGCTAAAAATCAAGAAAAACCGCTGGAAAATGCGCCAAAATTCAAGCTTAGCGGGCTTTACGTAAAAGATATTTCGTTTGAAAACCCGCAAGCTCCGGGCGTATTTTTAACTGAATCTGCCGCCAAACCAGGCATGGGTGTAGGCGTTGATGTTAATATCGGCAAATTACGTGATAATGCTTATGAAGTGGCATTGCGTGTCACTGCAAAAGCTGATGGCGAAGGCAAGGCATTGTTTTTAGTTGAAGTTGTTTACGCCGGGTTATTTATTATAAATCCTGAACTTAAAGCCGAAGAGCATGATAAAATTCTGTTGGTTGAATGTGCATCGGTAATTTTCCCATTCGCGCGCCGTTTAATTGCAGATTTAGTGCAGGAAGGCGGCTTCCCCGCTCTTCTATTGGAGCCGATCAATTTCGAAGCAATTTATAATTCACGAAAAGCACAAGCGGCTTAGTTTATAAAGGCTTCTTCTCTTCCCAGCGTGGGAAAAGCCCCTCAGGTGCCGGCAATTTAGTGCCTGGGCGAAGCGCACTCCCTGCCCCAACTGTGTGGAATAAGCGGTGATCTGCCGGAATTGCCAATTGATCGAGCAATTTAGCAGCAGCATCCGGCACAAATGGCTGGAGCAACAAACCAATGCGGCGCAGGCACTCGGCCAAAGTATATAAAACGGATTTCATGCGCTCCGGATTTTCTTTCTTTAATTTCCACGGTGCATTGGAATCAATATGTTCATTAGCGCGGGTGGCGATCTGTCCAATTAATTCCAGCGCGCGGCTAAAATGTTGATCATAAATAATTTCATTTCTGATTTTATCTGCCTGCACGAAAGCAAAACTAAGCAATTTTTTATCCGATTCCTCAAAATGGAATTCAGGCACAATGCCATCGCAATTTTTGTTTATCATCGAAAGCACGCGCTGCGCGAGATTACCGATATTATTGGCTAAATCCGCATTAATACGCGTCACCATTTTCTCGCGGCTAAAATCACCATCATTGCCAAAAGGAATTTCGCGCATCAGGAAATATCTTGTTTGGTCCAAGCCATAAGTTGCAACTAGCTCATTAGGATCAATCACATTGCCGAGCGATTTGGAAATTTTCTGCCCTTCATTTGTCCACCAGCCATGCGCAAAAATACGGAGCGGCGGGTCGATATCAGCAGCCATTAAAAATGCTGGCCAGTAAACGGCATGGAAGCGCAAAATATCTTTGCCTACCATATGCAAATCAGCTGGCCAGAATTCTGTTTTGAATGGATAACCAAGTGCGGTTAAATAATTGGCGAGCGCATCAAGCCAGACGTACATCACGTGCTTTTCATCGCCAGGAACTGGAATTCCCCATTTGAAAGTGGTGCGCGAAATCGAGAGATCTTTCAAACCGCTTTTCACAAAAGCGATTACTTCATTGCGGCGGCTTTCTGGCGCGATAAAATTTGGATTTTTTTCATAAAACTCTAATAGCGAATCTTGGAAAGCAGAGAGTTTAAAGAAATAGCTCGGCTCTTCTACCCATTCAACATCAGCACCGGTTGGCGCTTTGCCGTTAACCAATTCTGATTCCTGGTAATAAGCTTCATCACGAACTGAATACCAGCCGGAATATTTGCCGGAATATATATAACCGCTTTTCTGCAGAACTTTCCAAAATGCCTGCGCGCCCTGTTTGTGGCGCTCTTCTGTGGTGCGAATAAAATCATCATTGCTGATGTTGAGTGTTTTCAACAACTCGCGGAAATGCTCGGAATTTTCATCAGCCAGTTTTTGTGGAGTAGTGTTGAGTTTAGCGGCAGTCTGCTCAACTTTCTGCCCATGCTCATCAGTGCCGGAAAGAAACTTTACCTTACGCCCATCCAGCCGCATGAAACGCGCCAGAACATCGCAGGCAATTGACGTATATGCATGGCCGATATGCGGCTTGTCATTCACATAATAAATCGGCGTGGTAATGTAGAATTTCTCTTTCATATCAATAAGTTAGCTTTTAACCATTTCTTAGCCCGAAAACCCTTATAATGAAAGCTTAGGATTATTCAAAGGGAAATATAGTGAAACGCGGCTTTACCCTGGTTGAGCTATCGATTGTGCTGGTTATTATCGGCCTGTTGATTGGCGGGATATTAGTTGCGCAAAGTATGATAGGAACTGCTAAGGTTCAGGCGATGGTAAGGGAAATTTACCAATTTGATGCAGCGGTTGCCAATTTTCAGACCAAATATAATTCACTTCCCGGCGACAGCAAATTATTCAGCCCGGCCGGCGATGGCGATGGGTTGATTTTTGACAGCACCAAAAACCTCACTCATTTTGATTCTGAAATTGCTAATTTTTGGCCGCAGCTCCAGCAATCCGGTTTTGACTCTAGCGACCCTATTTATGTAAATGACTTAAGTGCTACAGGTTTAATCAGAAATATTGGGCCGAACCAAAATGTGCCCAAAATTGGTCTGGGGGTTAACAGCGGGGTAATGGTTGCAGATTCTACGCCAAGCCGAAATGCCTATTATGTTGCCGATTATAGTGCAGCTGACGTGAATTTAAACAATATGAAAAATACATTCACTCCAGTGGAAGCTTTGGCAATTGATCAAAAAATGGATGACGGTCTGCCTAATAAGGATACTGGAATTATAATCGGCACAAGCGAAACCGGTGGCTGTACAGTAGCAGATGCAACTGTGCCTGGTGGTTTTCGGTATAATGTTTCTTCAAGCGGCGTTAATTGCTTTCTATCAATTGATATTCTTTCCCAGTCCGGCGGCTTAAACTAGGCTTGCGTAATCCAGCATTCGGCAATTTTTAGCAGTGTATTTACAATCACTTGTTTATGGTCGAGGTTATAAATATCGCTGTTACGCTGATGTTCTTCCCACTCATCAATTGCATCAAGCAAAAGCGGGACATGGATGTTCATATTAATCTGAGTGCCAGAAATTTCCAATGCTTCTCCGCGCACAGAAGCTTTGGCCAGTGAGGTGAGCAGCCAGCCCAATATGAAGCAAAAAACATCCCAACCTTTCTCATTTTTGGCGACTCTCTCGGCAAATTTGCTGAATTGCAGATAATCAGAACGCGGGTAATTATGGAAAATTTCTGCCAGTTCGCCGATAATCCATAATCCGTCATTTTCATAAATCATCTTCGCGGTGCCGGGCGAGCCTTCGGCAAGCATGGTGAGCTGTTCGATATCACTTTCATGCACATTGCTCATGATATTGCCGATCACTTTATGCATCTGCGTCTTAGGCAGGGGCTGAAGGCGAATCTGTGTGCAACGTGAGCGGATTGTTGGCAGCACGAATCCGCCATGTGAAAGCAATATGATAACTGAATGGCGCGGTGGCTCCTCAACGGCTTTCAAAATGCAATTGGCAGCTTCCATGCGCAGTTCATCGGCCGAATCAACAATTACTACGCGATGTGTTCCTTCGGCCGGAGTGCGGGTTAGGAAATCTTTCATCGCACGCGCATCTTCAATGGAAATTTCTTTTTTTTGCTTGCCGGTTTTTTCATCAACCCGGCGTTCCAAAACATAGAGATCTGGGTGGTTGCGGCCAGTTATGCGCTCAAGCGGGCAGTTTAAAATATCAGCGGCAAATTTTACCGCCAGGGCCGATTTGCCAATACCTTGCTGCCCTTCAAGCAGGAAACTCCGCGATTTATTGCGATTGCCGGAGAATAGCAATTTTTCTGCTTCGTCGTGGCCGAGTATGTGGTTTGCTAGGGACATAGTTAGAACTTAGATTAATATTTCTAACGTTCCAAGTTCTAATGTTCTTAAGTTCTTATTCAATTTTAAGCTTACCTGTCTTTGCATCAACGCTGAACTTCAACTCGCCGGCCAGCAACCGCTCGGCATCGCGGCCAAAAATATCATAGCGCCAGCCTTCAGAAAAAATGGTTTTGCCGCCATGCGCGAGCTTTTCAATATCTTCAGTATTACCCATTAATTTCGGCGCAACGTCACTTTCAGCGCATTTCAGTTTAAATAAGAGTTTGAGCAAATCCACCACTGCTGCATCTGCGGTTTTATTCGGGCGTTTTTTAAGCTGGGGAATTTTATCTTTAGGCATTTCAAGCCCGCGTTTTACTGCGGCCAAAATTTCTTTCACCACTGGTTTGCTTAAACTGCCGATATTACGAATATCTTTTAATTCCTGCTCAGTCTCAGGTTTGCGCAGCGCAATTTCAGTCAGGCTTTCATCCTTCATCACCCAGCGGCGCGGCTTGTTCATTTCGCGCGCGCGCAAATCCCGCCATTTGGCAATTTCCTGCAATATGCCTAAATGGGAATTCTTCTTGTCGCGGTGCTTGATGCGCTGCCAGGCGTCTTCTGGTTCATCGCGGTAGTTTTCAGGGTTAATCAGCCAGGCTTCTTCTTCCTTAAGCCAGATTTTGCGCTCCTTGGAGTTCATTTTCTCGGAAAGCTTTTTATAAATTTCAGGTAAATAAGCGACATCAGCCAGGGCATAATCAACTTGTTTCTGGTTTAATGGCCGCTTAGACCAGTCGGTAAAGCGCTGAGATTTATCAATTTCTGCTTTACAGAACTCGCGCACTAATTCTTGATAGCTCACCTGTTCGCCAAAGCCGCAAACCATGGCGGCAATTTGCGTATCGAAAATATTCTTCGGCAATTCGCCGGTGAGGTTATAAATGATTTCCAGATCCTGTTTACCGGAATGGAAGATCAGCAATTTATCGCTGATAAGAATTTTTAAAAGTGGCTTTAAATCTAGTTTGGCTAAAGGGTCAACCGCGTATGTTTTAAGATCTGCCGGGGCGCCAAAACCCAATTGAATCAGGCATAATTGCGGGAAAAAAGAGCGTTCGCGCAGGAACTCCGTATCAACGCAGATATAATCTGCATTAATAAGGAGCCCGCACAAATCTTCAAGTTGTCCTTGAGAATCAATATAATTTGAGTGTGTCTTGCTCACTCAAACTATTGATTACCAGGAGGTGTTTCTGCCGGAGCTAAAGCGCTTTTCGGAGCAGCAGCTTTTTTGTGGTGGTGGTGATGCTTAGCAGTAGTAGCTGGTTTAGCAGCAGCAGGAGCAGCAGAAGTTTTAGCTGCAGCAGCTTTTTTGTGAGCTTGGTGTTTTGCTCTCATTTGCTTTTTTTGCTCAGGAGTAGCATTTTCCCATTGCTGGCGGCGTTGATCGCGAATTACTTGTTGATCTACTGGTTTATCACCTTGCCAGTTGCTAGAACCAGAAGTTGGTCTTTCGTCAGTTGAATATGACCAATCGTCAAAAATGCGCTGGCCTTGTGAATCAACTTCACGGGCAGAAGCGCCGGTAGAAACTACTGCAACGAGTGCAATAGCAGTTAAGGTTAGTTTTTTCATTTTAGTCTCCATTTGTTTATAAACTTGGGTTCACAGC
>JABDBO010000030.1 GCA_013288575.1 Alphaproteobacteria bacterium | reverse complement strand
TCGTGCTGGCCTTTTTGTTACTCGAAACATTTGTGCCGTTTTTAAACATTAAAGCGGAAATGCATAACATCTCCGTCGGCGACTATATAATCTTTTCCTTCTAAACGCAATTTGCCTTTATCCTTGGCACCATTTTCGCCGCCGAGTTCGACGTAATCACTATAGGCAATAGTTTCGGCGCGGATGAAGCCTTTTTCGAAATCTGTATGGATAACTCCGGCAGCTCCTGGCGCTTTAGTGGCGCGGCGAACTGTCCAGGCGCGAGCTTCTTTTGGCCCGACAGTGAAATAGGTGATGAGGTTAAGCAGTTGGTATCCGGAGTGGATTAATTTGGAAAGCCCGGTTTCGGAAAGGCCGAGGTCTTTCAAGAATTCGGTTTTTTCTTCCTGGGTTGCAAGCTGGGCAATCTCAGCTTCAATTTGCGCAGAAATAACTACGTGAGTGGCACCTTCTTTTTTTGCCATTGCGGCAACTGCCTCAGTATATTTATTGCCGCTTTTTGCATCACCTTCTTTGACATTGCAAACATACATCATTGGTTTGGCGGTGATTAATTGCAGGTGGCGGAAAGCTTCTTTTTTATCATCATCAACTTGTAATGTGCGAGCAGCTTTGCCTTCAAATAAAACCGGCTTTACTAGCTTGAGAAGTTCAAGCGTTGCGGCAGATTCTTTATCAGCGCCGCCTTTGGCTTTTTTCTCTAAGTTAGGAATGCGCTTTTCAACACTTTCCAAATCAGCGAGCACTAATTCAGTTTCAATAATTTCGGCGTCACGCAGCGGGTCAGTTGCGCCTTCGACATGGGTGATATCTTCATCATCAAAACAGCGGAGAACATGGGCGATGGCGTCAACTTCGCGGATGTGGGAGAGGAATTGGTTGCCCAAACCTTCGCCTTTGGATGCGCCGCGAACAAGGCCTGCGATATCAACGAATTCGAGCTGGGTGGGAATTATTTGCGCAGAAGTAGCGATTTTGGCAAGTTTGTAAATGCGCTCATCGGGAACGCTTACGATGCCTTTGTTTGGTTCAATTGTGCAAAACGGGTAATTAGCGCTTTCCGCAGCTTGCGTTGAAGTGAGTGCGTTAAAAAGCGTTGATTTGCCAACATTTGGCAGGCCGACTATTCCAATGGCAAGACCCATTATTTTATACTCTCGTGATATCTGGTTAAAAACAAATTTTGGTCACCCTTTATAAGCACATCGACGTTTTTCGCAATGGCTTTTACAGAGTTTTCGGCCAGGGGAATTTCGTCTTTTGTGAAATCACTCAAAACATGGCTATGCACGAGGTCTTTATGGCCGGGGTGATTGATGCCTAACCGCACGCGCCAATAATTATTGCCCAAATGTTCATCCAGGCTTTTGATGCCATTATGCCCGCCATCGCCGCCGCCTTGCTTGATTTTGATTTTGCCAAGTGCAACATCTAACTCATCATGAAAAACATAAATATTTTCCAGCGAGATTTTGAAGAAATTGGCAATTTTGGCGGCTGGTGGGCCGGAATTGTTCATGAATTCCATCGGTTTGAAAAGATAGAGATTATCAAGGCGCGATAATTCTCCGCCAAATTTTTCGCTAAAAGCAGGGGCTTTTAATTTGCGGGCAATTTCATCAATTGCCATGAAGCCAAAGTTGTGGCGGTGGGAAGCGTATTTCTTGCCAGGGTTGCCTAGGCCAATGAATAGTTGCGTAGTTGCGTGGTTGCGTAGTTGCATGGTTTTAATTACCACGTAACCATATAACCATCAACCATCTAACCTATTTCTTAGCAGCAGGGGCTTTTGCATCAGCAGCAGGAGCTTTAGCAGCACCGGCGGCAGGAGCAGCACCAGGTGCAGCAGGAGCGCCAGCAGCAGGAGCAGCGCCCGGAGCGGCAGCTGCAGCAGCATCAGGAGTTGCAACAGTAGGTTCATCACTGCCTTTACCAACAACAGTTGCCAATGTGAAATTGGTTTTGTTTACTGGTTTTGCGCCTTGTGGCAATTTAAGATCATTGATGTGTTTGGCATTACCGATTTCCATACCGCTCAAATCAACTTCGATTTGCTCAGGGATATTGCTCGGATTAACATAAAACTCAATTTCGCGGCTAACAATGTTTAACACGCCACCTTTTTTAAGGCCTGGGGATTTAACATGGTTAATGTAAATAACCGGAACGAATGCTTTAACTGCAGTTTTATCAGAAACGTATTGAAGATCAATATGTTCTGGCTTGTCAGTAACCGGGTGGAAAGTGATATCTTTAGGGATAACTTTAATTTTTTTGCCATCAAGGTTAAGCTCAAAAACAGTGCTTTTGAAGTTTTTCTTGTTGCTTTTCAAAGTCACTTCTTTGATTGGCAATGAAACGTGGAGCGGCTCTTTGCCTTCTCCGTATACTACAGCAGGAACACGGCCCTGACGGCGGAGTTCACGGGCTGAGCCGGTGCCGGTTGTTTCTCTTTTCAATGTTTCAAATGCAAAAGCTTCAGACATGGTAGATCCTTCGAGTGTTTATATTGGAGGGGGTTTATTAGTGAGAATTGACATTTTTGTCAATTGTTTATTTTATTAATTGCCCCTGTGCGGGGCTACTGCCCCTCCAATGGGCATTGCTGAAGGCTCGTTCGGCTCCTGCCTCACAAATTCCGCAAGTAATGCTATGAGCTTCCAAGCGCGTAAGCGCGAAGGCGAGGGCAAGGCCCGGTTAGCTGTGCGCGGCACTTGGGCGCAAATTATAACTCTAACTATATTCTTCCTTAATCTGTTGCGCCAGTTCTTCTGGTGGATTTTCACCCCAATCAGAGTGGAGAACTTCACCATATTGCGTAAGATCAATAAAATCAGTTTTGACCTTTACCTTAAACATTTCAAGTTTGGCCTTATCTACTAGAATATAATGCCAACAAGCTTTGCCGCTGTTTTTACCGCGAACAAGGTAAAGAAGTTCTGAACGAGAGGTTTTAACTTTTTCAAGAAACGACATATTATGCTAAACTATTAGCTAGGTTAGATGGCAAAACTTACTCGTACTAAATTCAAAATTATTATGATAGAGTATTCATTACTAATCCAACATTAATTTCAATTGGATTTAGAATACTATTCTTTGCGTAATCTTTTGTGGTACTGCGTTTGGACTACTAGTAGCTTTTTGCAGTTCTGTTAATTGCTCTATTCTAGCCGTAACCAATGCTATAAGATCAATATTGTTATGCCCATTTTCGTCGGCGATAGTTTGATAAAACTCACTCTTGTCTCTAAGATGTTCGAGAGCGCTCTGTAAAAGGGTAACACTTGTTCTCGCCTGTATAAGGCCTACACCCTGTTGAGCCAGTAGCAATGCTTCATCATCTCCTCTACGCATGTTTTTTATCCATATTAATTATACTTGCAGGGTAATTAATCAATTTTAACTAAATTGTCAAGTCTTTGTCAAGAGTTAATCAAATAAACTACTAACAGAAGTCTCCTCCGAAATCCGGCGGATGGCTTCAGCCATTAATGGAGCGATGGTTAATGTTCTGATTTTACTACATTTTTGTGCCGCATCGCCTAGTTGTATACTATCAGTTATTACAATTTCGTCAAGCTCTGATTTAGTCACCCGCTCAACCGCGCCGCCTGAAAGCACGCCGTGGGTGACATAGGCGGAAACTGATTTGGCGCCTTTTTCCTTCAAAGCTTTGGCAGCGTTGCAAAGGGTTCCGGCAGAATCGGCAATATCATCGACCATAATGCAATCTTGGCCTTCGACTTCGCCGATGATGTTCATAACTTCGGAAACATTGGCGCGTTCACGGCGTTTATCGACAATCGCGAGGCTGCCATCAATTTTGCTGGCAATATTACGGGCGCGAACTACGCCGCCAACATCTGGCGATACGATGACTAGTTTGTTATCTTTATATTTCTCGATAATGTCTTTGACAATTACCGGCGCAGCAAAAAGATTATCAGTTGGGATATCGAAGAAACCCTGGATTTGGCCAGCATGTAGGTCAAGCGTTAATACGCGATTGGCACCAGCTTCGGTAATGATGTTAGCAACTAATTTTGCGGAAATTGGTGTGCGTGGGCCTGGTTTGCGATCTTGCCTTGCATAGCCAAAATATGGGATGACGGCAGTTACGCGTTTGGCAGAAGCGCGGCGGAGCGCATCAAGCGTGATGAGCAATTCCATCATATTATCATTGGCAGGGAATGAGGTGGATTGCACCACGAAAACATCTTGCCCGCGAACGTTTTCGAGAATTTCGACGAAAATTTCATTATCAGCAAAGCGTTTTACATTGGCTTTAGTGAGTGAAATGCCAAGATATTTACCGATATCGGCGGCGAGCGGCTGGTTGCTATTGCAGGAGATAATTTTCATAGTTTACGATTTAACACTCAGTGTTAAATCTGTAAACTATTATATTAAATGCGCTCGGCGCGCAGCCCTCGGCCTCAATGGCCTTGCCTTCCCGATGGTCAGGATCCATAGCATTACTTTTTGCGTGTTTTAAGAGCAGGGAGCCATCAGCCCGCAAAGCGGTGCGCCATCGGAGAACGCCCGAAGCGTTCGCACAGGGAACATTAAAAAATTATCCCTTATAACTCTTCCGGTTTTTCAAATCCATCTGGTGGGCGATCATTAAAGTTTTAGTTATTCGAATCACAATAATCGAACCGACGAAAGTTATTGGTATCCATAGTGCAAGATGCACCCATAATGGTGGGGAATAAATCACCTCAATTATTCCGGCCGCAAAACCAACCAATGTGCCGATAATTGAAATAGCAAAAAACGCTGGGCCATCGGCGGTTTCATAATTTTTTAGCTCTACGCCGCAGCTTTTACAGTGATCGGCGATTTTAATAATATTCTGAAACGCGCCTGGTTTTCCACACGCGGGGCAACGTGCTAAAAATGCTGCTTTCCACTTAGGGTTGATTTTGCTAGTCATATTTTCATGCTAAATCGGGTTGGCCAATACATCAAGAACAACTTCTTTGAAGAAGCACAGCGATGGGTTTTATGGCTGCCGGTTTTTTACGGCACAGGTATCGGGATTTATTTCGGGCTGTATAATGAGCCGCCGGTTTATTTGGTGTGCTTAGTGGTTGGTGTTTCGTGGTTAGCGCTTTTAGTTTTATGGAAGAATTTCGCGACGCGGTTGCTGGCTATTATATTAGTTACGATGTCGCTGGGCTTTGCAGTGGCGAAAATTAATACAGAAATTGTGCGTGCGCCGATTGTGCCAGTGATTGACCATCCGATGGTGATTTCGGGGAATATTACGAATATCAGTTCCGAGAAAGGCTTTCCGCAATTGTTTTTGCATAATTTGCGGATTGATGAGTTGGGTGCGGATGTACCAAAAAATGTGAAAATCTCTGTGCGCTCAAAAATCAAAGAACCGGTCGAGCCGGGAGATCGCATTATAACCAATGCGGTTTTAATTCCGCCTTATCGCCCAGCATTTCCCGGTGGTTATGACCAGGCGCGCACGCTTTATTATGATGGGTTGGGGGCGAGTGGTTATGCGGTGAAGGCAGTGGCGAAATTGCCGGAAGGGGCGGAAGATAATTATTTGCAGCGAGTGCGTTACCATATTTCAAATAAATTATTGGCAGCATTGCCGGGTGATGAAGGTGCGCTGGTTGATGCATTAGCAACCGGTAACCGTTCGCATTTGAGTGATGGCGCGCATGATGCATTGCGTAACAGCGGCCTGGCGCATTTGCTCGCAATCGCCGGGATGCACCAGGCTTTAGCCGGCGGTTTCATATTTTTGCTGGCGCGTTTTATTCTCGCTTTGTTTCCAAGGTTTAGCGAAGTGCATTCCACCAAAAAAATCGCGGCGGTGTTTGCGATTATCTGCAACTTTGTTTATTTGCTGCTTTCAGGCATGCCATATTCGGCGATTCGTGCATTTATAATGTTCTTTTTCTTTATGCTCGGCGTGGTTTTTGACCGGGCTTCGCTTTCGGTGAAATCTCTCGGTTTTGCAGCAATCGTGATTTTGACATTTGCACCGGAAGCGATTTTGGGCCCAAGTTTTCAAATGTCATTTGCGGCGGTGCTGTCGCTAATTTCGGTTTATGAGATTTTAAGCAAACGTAGATTAGCCCGGCAAATGGAGGAAGAAGTTGGTGATGATTATTCGCATAGAAAATGGCAGAATCACTTAGGCTTAAAAATCCGCCATCATGCGGTTGGGATTGCGCTGACATCATTAATTGCAGGAATGGCAACAGCGCCTTATTCGATGTTTCATTTCAACCAGTTTGTTAATTATGGCGTGCTGGCGAATTTGTTGGTTATGCCGATCACGGGTTTAATTGTTATGCCATCAATTGTGCTTGGAATGTTTATGATGCCGCTGGGGCTGGAGAAATTTTTCCTGCAGCCGGCAGGTTGGGGAATTGGGCTGATTTTAAAGATAGGTGCTTTTGTCAGCGGCTTACCTTATGCAACTTCGCACATTCCGCAAATGCCGGTGTGGGGTTTGGTAATTACGACGCTTGGTGGGTTATGGGTGCTGCTGTGGCAGCGGCGCTGGCGATGGTGGGGATTGATTTTTGTAGTGATTGGCTGTTTATCGCCGCTAACTGTCACGATGCCGGATATTATTATTAATGAGAATGCCAAATTTTTTGCGATTAATTATGACGGCAAATTATATTTTTCCAAAACACGGAAAAATTTCGCTGTGAAGAACTGGATGCAGAATTTTGTCCAGAGCGATAAATTAATGTTGGAAGAAAAAGATAGTTATGAGGTTAAAGGCTATGTGCTTTCTACGGACGCAACTTGCGTTTATAAAATTTCGGGCGCGCATGAAACGCTTTGCTTAAGTGAAACTGATCTGGAAAAAAATGGAACGCATAATATCTATTTAAGAGATGATAAAATTGTTGTAGAAACGGTGGAAGGCAGACGCGGCAAACGACTGTGGTCTCAAAATTCGGAATAGATAAATATGTGCGGAATTGTTGGAATTGTTTCAAAGAAAAACGTAGTTGAGAAAATTTACAGCTCACTGACGAGGCTGGAATATCGCGGCTATGATTCAGCTGGGATTGCAGTTGTGGCGGGCGGAATTGACCGTCGGCGGGTTGAAGGAAAGCTTTCGAATTTGCATGCGGAACTGAAGAAAAAGCCACTGAAAGGCACGGTGGGAATTGGCCACACGCGCTGGGCAACTCACGGTTTGCCGGTAACAAAAAATGCGCATCCACATAGCACGAAACGCGTATCTGTGGTGCATAACGGGATTATTGAAAACTTCAGCGAGCTGCGGCATGAGCTGGAGAGGAAAGGTTATAAATTCACCAGCCAAACTGATACGGAAGTGATTCCGATTTTGATAACTTATTATTTGGATGAAGGTGAAAAACCATTCAAAGCATTCCAAAAAACGCTTGGCCGCTTGGAAGGCGCATTCGCAATTGGCGCAATTTTTGCTGATGATCCGAAGTTGTTGATGGCGGCGCGCAAAGGTTCTCCACTGGCGATTGGTTATGGAAAAGACGAAATGTATTTGGCATCAGATGCAATTGCTTTGGCGCCTTTGTCACAAAAGATCAGTTATTTGGAAGATGATGATTATGCAAAAATCAGCATTAACTCATGCGAGATTTTTGATAAGTCGGGCAAGAAAGTTGAACGCATAGTTAAAAACTCCGGTATTTCGGGCGGGGCGGTGGAGAAGGGGCATTTTAAGCATTTTATGCTGAAAGAAATCCATGAACAGCCAACGACAATTGCGGAAACGCTCACTGCTTATTATGACCCGGTGCATCACAAAATCAATTTGCCGAAAGCAAAATTTGATATCACCAAAACGCGGCGGATAAATATTGTCGCCTGCGGAACTTCATATTATTCCGGCATGATCGGCAAATATTGGATTGAGCAATTGGCGGGAATTCCGGTTGAGGTGGATATTGCCTCTGAATTTCGCTATCGCAAACCGGTTTTTGAACGTGGCGGCCTAACTTTGCTGATCTCACAAAGTGGCGAAACCGCAGATACGCTAGCGGCCTTGAAACATGCGAAGGAAAACAAGCAGCATATAGTTTCAATCGTAAACGTGCAGCAAAGCTCGATTGCGCGTGAATCTGATATTATTATCCCGACACTTGCCGGTCCGGAAATTGGTGTGGCTTCAACCAAAGCATTTAGCGCACAGCTCACCTGTTTTGCGGTGCTGGCAATTGCGCTGGCGAAAAACCCGCCGGGGTTGTTGCAGCAATTGGTGGATACGCCGTCAATTATCGCTGAGGTTTTGCATAATGATTGTTATGAGGAAATTGCCGATATTTTGGCCAAAGCGCAGAGCGTGATTTATATCGGGCGCGGAACTTCTTATCCGATTGCTTTAGAAGGGGCGCTTAAACTTAAAGAGATTTCATATATCCATGCCGAAGGAATTGGTGCGGGCGAATTGAAACATGGGCCGATTGCGTTGATTGATAAAAAGGTGCCTGTTGTGGTGATAGCGCCGGGCGATGAGTATTTTACCAAAACCGCATCAAACGTGCGTGAAGTTGCGGCGCGTGGCGGGAAGGTGATTTTGATTTCTGATAAAAAGGGTTGCAAGGATTTGAAGGATGTGACTTACCGCGCAATCGAAATGCCGAATGTCCCGAGCTTTATAACACCTTTGGTTTATTCAGTTCCTGAGCAATTGTTGGCTTATTATACAGCGCTTGCCAAAGGTGCTGATATTGACCAGCCACGTAATCTGGCGAAATCTGTAACTGTTGAGTAGATATCAGATGCTAAATGTCAGATGTCAGATAGTGGTTTTATTAGGCGCGGTGGTGGCACTTGGTTTTGCGTTTTTCCAGCAATATGTGAATGGGCTGCATCCTTGTGAGATGTGTATCTGGCAGCGCTGTGCTTATGCGGCGGTGATATTGTGCTGTTTGTTGCGTAACAAATGGCTAATAAGTTTGGCATTGGCGGTTGAAGTAGCTTTGGCAGTTTATCATACAGGCGTTGAGCAGCATTGGTGGGCAGGGGTAACAGCTTGTTCTTCATCATTTGCGGCGGGTTCGTTGGATGCTCTAAAGGCGCAAATTACGGCGGCTCCTGCGGTGCGGTGTGATGATATTGCCTGGAAATTTTTAGGCCTTTCAATGGCGGCGTGGAATGCGGTTTACGCAGGTATTTTACTTCTTATATCTAGTTCTGCTATATTTTGCCCGCCCTCTGCCCCCATCGCGCAAAGCGCGAGAGGGCGGGCAAACAGTTAGCTTTGCTAACTGCAATTTATAAGGATGTTGATGCCTAAAGTTTTTTTAGTTGGTGCGGGGCCTGGTGATCCGGAATTATTGACGCTAAAAGCTGTGCGGATTTTGCAGGCGGCAGATGCGGTTGTTTATGATAAGTTGATATCGCCGGAAATTTTGAAACATATTCCGGAAGGGGCGCTCAAATATTATGCGGGCAAATCAAAATCACAACACCTGATGAAGCAGGAAGAAATAAATGATCTACTGGTTGATTTAGCAAAAAATTCCGGATTAAAAACCATTGTGCGTTTAAAAGGTGGCGACCCATTTATCTTTGGCCGTGGTGGCGAAGAAATTGAAGCGCTGGCCAAAAATAATATCCAGTTTGAAATTATACCAGGAATTACGGCAGCCTCTGCTTGTGGCGCAATGTTGGGCCTGCCGCTGACTCACAGGGATTTTGTTTCCGGCGTACATTTCTTTACCGGCCACGGCTGCAAAGATATTGAACCGGGCGTGGATTGGGAAATCTTAGCCAGCGAGGATAAAACCCTGGTGATTTATATGGGGCTCACGAATTTAAAAATTATCGTCGAGCGGTTGGTTGAACATGGCATGCCGCCAGAAATGCCAGCAGTAATAATTGAAAAAGGTTCAATGCCGGATCAGCGCCATGCTTATGCTAAACTTTCCGAATTGCCAGAATTGCTTGAGCGCCAAAAATTTGAGTCACCGGCTTTGGTGATTATCGGCAAGGTTGTTGGGTTTGCGGAAAGCCTTAATCACAAGCACCACAAATAAAATTCCGCCAATTAAACTCAGCGAGCCGCCACCTTCCATTATTCCGCGAACCATATTTTTAGTGTGGTCATCCATTTGGATTGAGTTGATTCCCGGCGTTTTGCGGGCGGCTCCGTGGCCGCCGAAAACGGCCATGCCGCTGAAATAACAGGTTTGGCCGATGGCGTATAATATGATTTGCCACGAGGCAAGTTTGGTTTTTGATATTTCAAGCCGGGCGAAAACATAGCCCATGAGTGCAACTGTTACGGCCACGCTTGAGAAATGGTAATGGGCGGGGATTACGGTGGTGATATCGCCATGCGCTACGGCTTTGGCAGCCATCTGGCCGAGCGCCCCACCGATTGCGAAGAGGGCCATGGAGAGGAAAAGCGAGATTGAATAGAGGTTGGTTTTTGCGCCGTTGCGGATGAGGCTGATAAGGAGAATTGCGCCTAATATCAATGGTGCAATGCCGGTGCCGATTACCATTTGCATGCGGAAGAATCTGATATATTCGGCGGATTCAACTGGAGTGGTGACGTAAATTAAAACACTAGTAACAGCTACAAAAACCACTGGGAAGGCGAAAATATAATTTGTGATTTTTGGCGATGGCAATTTGATTTGGGCTTTAGTAGCTAATATGAGCCACATTGCCATCATCAATTGTGTGTAGGCGAATTGCATAATATGGCCGCCGCCCCAGAAGACATATTCATATAAGTAATGGCTCGAAATGTTTTCGGCTATATGTCCATATGAGAAAGCAAAGGCAGCAAAAGCGAAGGCTAGTAATATGCAGATAGTTTTTGTTTTAAAGTCTTTGGTAAGTGCGTTTATTGTGATTGCTTCAAATATAATTGCCCCTAGAAAAATGGCGATGCCTGCTTTAAATTCGAGGTTATCAAAAATGGGGATATAGTTGTTCTCATAAGCATTACCAGTGCCGATGAATGGGCTGATGGCGATGAGCGCGGTACCGATGGTGGCGGCATAGAAAGGAATGCGGGTGTGGTTGGTCTTTTGAGAGTTGAAATATGAAGCGGCCATCGCGAGGAGCCAGACTAGAACATCGAGGTTGACGTGAACGATTAGTGCGGGTGGGAAAAATTCTGGTGGCAGGGCGTTTGAGGTGCGGCCAATAATCAACAATATGGTGAACAGGCCGGAGAGGCCAAGCGCGCTAACGGCGAGTGCGAGCCAGTGTTTATCAAGTTTGGTGTTTGATTGCATTTTTTCCCTCAAGTAGTAGAATGGCAAGATAGGGTATTATCTTGAAAAATAAAGCATCAAATAAAGTTGTGGCTGCATGGCTGTTTTGCTGTTGTGTGGCGATTTTTTTCATGGTGATTATCGGCGGTTTAACAAGGCTGACAGATTCAGGGCTCTCAATTGTGAAGTGGGAGCCGCTATCGGGCGCCGTGCCGCCGCTTACAAAGGCTGATTGGCAGGGTTATTTTGAGGCTTATAAGCATACATCGCAATATTTGCTGATGAATAAAGATATGAGCTTAGAGCAATTTCAAGGAATTTTTTGGCTGGAATATTTGCATCGTTTAATTGCCAGGTTATTTGGAACAATTCTTTTGCTGCCAATGATTTACTTTGGAATTAGACGATATTTTGACCGTAAAAAATTTGTGAAACTTATTCCGATAATTATCGTTGCCTTATTAGAGCCGGTAGTTGGCTGGTACATGGTAAAAAGCGGTTTTGTAGCGCGCACATCTGTCAGCCAATATATGTTGATGTTCCATTTAGGCGTGGCGTTTTTGCTTTATGCGCTAATTTATTGGTATGCGCTTGATATAAAATTCGGCAATATTTATGCGCGCTGTTCGAAAGAAAAATTAGCCAAAATTTCACTTGGGCTTGTAGGATTAGTTTATTTTATGGTGTTGCTTGGTGCGTTAATGGCCGGAACGCATGCAGGCTTTACCTATAATACTTTTCCCCTGATGGATGGGCGCTTAGTGCCGAATGGGCTTTACATTATGCAGCCGTGGTGGGTTAATCATTTCGAAAATATTCCATTAATTCAATTTCAGCACCGTTTAGTGGCTATAATTTTGGCGCTCACAGTTTTCTGGTTCGCTTACCGGCTGGTACGGATAGATTATAATAATATGGTTATCGCAATTCCGCTGGTTTTATGCATGGTTTTGCAGGTGGCGCTGGGGATTTCAACGCTTTATAGCTTCGGCTCTTATGCTGATTATAATGCGGGCAATTTTGCCTATAATAAAATATTATACCTGCCAGTTATTGTGGCAGCGCTTCACCAGGTTAATGCCTTGATTTTATTTACGATTATTTTGCGCGCAGCACATAAGCTGGTGAAAGAAGATGCGCCGCATAAAATTGATATGCTCGTATAGTTTCTCGCGAAAAACCTTGAGATTTGGCGGTAAAAATAGTATGTGTGGCGAATATGGATTTCTATCACGATAAGTTCTCGCAGGAATTGGCGCGGTTGCGTGGTGAAAATAATTACCGCGAATTTATGGATTTGTCGCGTGAAGTCGGCAATTTCCCTAAAGCGATTGATCACAAAACCGGCCGTGAAATCACCATCTGGTGCAGTAATGATTATCTAGGCATGGCCCAACACACGCAAGTATTGGATGCGGTAGTCAATGCAGCAAAAGAATTTGGTGCAGGGGCGGGCGGAACGCGAAATATTTCGGGCACTAACCATAAT
>JABDBO010000029.1 GCA_013288575.1 Alphaproteobacteria bacterium | reverse complement strand
TTAAAAGCGCGCTTGCCCAAGGCTCTGGCGCCAATAAGGGTGATGACTATAAAGAAATGCGCTACGAAGGCTACGGCCCAGGCGGCATTGCGATTATCGTTTCGTGCTTAAGCGACAATCCCAACCGCACCGCAAGCGACGTGCGCTCAACTTTCACCAAACACGGCGGCAATTTGGGCGAAACCAATTCAGTCGCTTTCAGTTTCGAAAAAGTTGGACTGGTTGAATATCCGTTGGAAAAAGCCACTGCCGATCAAGTATTAGAGGCCGCAATTGACGCTGGCGCTGATGATTGTGAATCTGACCAATCTATGCACCACATTTACTGCAAACCCGAACAGTTAAATTCTGTCCGCGATGCGCTCAACAAAAAATTCGGTGATGCTGAAACCGCCCGCTTTGCGTGGAAACCAATAAACACCGTGCCGGCTGATCTTGAAACTGCGCAAACCACAATCAAACTCATCGAAGCTTTGGAAGAATTTGACGATGTACAGTTTGTCGAAACCAATATCGATATCAGCGATGAAGTCGCAGCAAAACTTAGTTAAATGAGCATAATCCTCGGCATAGATCCCGCGCTCACCAAAACTGGCTGGGGAATTATTTCTTATGAAAAAGGCGTGCTCAAATTCATCGCCTGCGGCCATATTAAAACCAATGACAAAGAAGATTTGTGCAAACGTCTTGGCGTTTTATCCGAAGGACTTACCAAGGTAATAAAAGAATATGACCCAGACCTTGCCGCTATCGAAGAAACCTTCGTGAGTAAAGGCGCGCAATCCGCATTAAAACTCGGCCAAGCGCGTGGCGCGTTGATTTTAACTGTTGCGCAACATAAAATTCCGCTGGCCGAATATGCCGCAAATCTCGTTAAGAAAACCGTTACCGGCACCGGACATGCCGAAAAAAACCAGATCGGTGCGATGATAAAATACCTGCTTCCGCAAGCTACTCCTAAAACTGAAGATGAAGCCGATGCGCTCGCTGTTGCCATCACACATGCGCTGCATAGCAAATTATAATCCCCCTACATTCGCCATCCTCTCTCACTCATTATTGTCATCCTCGGACTTGATCCGAGGATCCAGGTTGTGTGAAGACCGCACTGGATCCCCGTGCAAAAGCACGAGGATGACAGCTTTTTTGATTAACTCAGATAACTAATTGAAACATCAAAAATAAATCTACACCCGTTAATTTGACAATAAGCATTGGCTGGCGGATAATTAGAGCTGTAACCGATCACTTGAGGGGATGGGTTATAGGGACCTCAAGACCTTACGTACCTCTAAACTGTCCATACCCTATAACAGTGGACTGTATGAAAGCATCGTCCTTAGCGGGTGAGTGTGTATAGCAATATATGCCTGTATTATCGCTAGGGTTACCATGATCGGGTGACTATATGACAGAGGGTGAAGTTTAGAGCACTATTGCACATTACTACCACTTGCAAGTGGACGGCCTAAGAAAGAAGGGAATAGTGATTAGAAACACTACCCGCTAACCGCTATAAGAACAGACTTCCGATTGCGCATGGCGGATCATTTCCGCGGCTTCCAGCGCACCATATGTAAAAATGCCGATGGCGCCCGCGCGTTTCATCGCGATTAAGCTTTCCATCATCGCCTGGTGGTAATCGATATAGCCTGCGTCTGCGGCTGCGCGAATCATTGAATATTCGCCGCTCACTTGATATGCAAAAACGTGGATTTTAAATTCATCGCGCACGCGCCGTATAATATCTAAATATGGCAGCCCCGGTTTTACCATCACCATATCAGCGCCTTCTTCAATATCCAGCGCCACCTCGCGAATCGCCTCATCCGAATTTCGCGGGTCCATTTGATAAGTCTGCTTATCCGTGCGCTTCGGCTTATTGCTAGCAAGTGCCGCACTCGAACCCACCGCCTCACGGAATGGCCCATAAAACGATGATGCATATTTCGCCGCATAAGAAAGAATCATCACATCGCAAAAACCCGCCTCGTCCAACGCCTCACGAATCGCGCCAACACGGCCATCCATCATGTCACTCGGCGCAATAATATCCGCTCCCGCAACCGCCAAAGCCTTGGCCTGCTTGCGCAAAATTTCTACGGTTTTATCATTAACAACTTTGTCGCCCTCGAGCAGCCCGTCATGCCCATGCGTGGTGTAAGGATCAAGTGCCACATCGGCAATAATCCCAATCGAATCCTTGCATGTCGCGCGCACTTCGCGAATCGTCCGGCAGATTAAATTTTCCGAGTTATAAGCTTCCTTGCCATCCAGACTTTTCAAATTCTCCGGCACTACCGGAAATAACGCAATTGCCGGAATGCCAAGCTCCGCAGCCTTTTTCGCAATTTCCACAATCGCTCTAACTGAATGCCGCGCAACTCCCGGCATTGATTTTATCAGCTCCGATTTCGCAGATTCATGCACAAAAAGTGGCAATATCAAATCCGCCGTAGTCAGCTCAGTTTCCGCCACCATGCGCCGCGTCCACGCCGCCTGCCGTTGGCGCCTCATCCGCGTTTGTGGGAATTTTCCGTAGGTCATAATTTTCGCAAATTCTCTAATACTTTTTTCGCGCTGCCGCTTTCAATTGAACGCCGCGCCAGTTCAACGCCCGCTTTCAAATCATCAACAACGCCCGCCACCAATAACGCAGCCGCCGAATTTAGTAAAACAATTTCTTGATAAGCCCCGGTTTCACCATCCAACAGGCGTATTATTGCTTGCGCATTATGCTTGGCATCTCCACCTTTAATTGCATCAAGCGGGTAGCGCTTCAAACCCGCATCCTCCGGCGTTACCGTGAAAATATCAATCGCCCCATTGGCCAATTCCGCCACTTGCGTTTCGCCGGAAATCGAAAGCTCATCCAACCCATCCGCGCCATTTACAATCCAAGCTTTCTCCGTGCCCAACTGTCGCAAAACCTCCGCAAACACCCGCAGATATTTCGCATCATAAACGCCAATCAACTGCCGTTTTGCATGTGCCGGATTGAGTAGGGGGCCGAGTAAATTGAATATAGTTTTGCTCTGTAACTTCGCACGAATTGGCGCAACTATTTTCATCGCTTCGTGATAATTCGGCGCATGAAAATAAGCCAACCGCGCCGCTTTCAACTGCCGCACCGGGTCAGCATCAATCTTCATTCCCAACTCATTCAAAACATCCGAAGAACCGCTCTTTGAAGAAACCGCCTTATTCCCATGCTTGGCCACATCAACCCCAGCGCCCGCCAGCACAAACGCCACAGCCGTTGAAATATTCAGCGTATTCAACCCATCACCACCCGTGCCACAAACATCAACAACATTCTGAAATCCGGAATCCGACATCTGACATCTGGCGCGAAACACTTTTACCGCACCTAAAATCTCATCCGCCGTTTCGCCCTTAGCTTTCAACGCCAACAAAAACTCGCCAATATCCGCCTCCGGCATTTTGCCCGACATAATCTGCGTGAAGATTTGTTCAGATTCGGTGATGGTTAAATTATTCATTTAATGAGGCCAATTGCAATAATTATGATCATGTAAAAACAAAGTGTAGATATCGCTATAAGGCTCAAAATACCACAAAACTTAAAATAATATTGAATGGCTTTTGGAGTATTATCTTTTTTCCATTCAGCTTGCTTTTCCTGGCGGAATTTTCGGGAAAGGTAATATTTCACAGCATATTTAGGCCCACCGTACATGTAGCCCCTAAATCAAATCTAAAAAATTCTTGAGCATCTCATGCCCAAACTCACTGGCGATAGATTCCGGGTGAAACTGCACGCCGAACACCGGCAGCGTTTTATGCTGCAAGCCCATAATTGTGCCATCCGCAGTTTCCGCAGTAATTTCCAACACATCCGGAAATGACGCCCGCTCAACGATCAGCGAATGATAGCGCGTCGCCGTAAACGGGCTTTTAATCCCCTTAAAAATCCCCTTGCCATTATGCGTAACTAGCGAAGTTTTCCCATGCATCGGCTCGTGCGCGCGAATAACTTTCCCACCATAAGCTTGGCCGATCGCCTGATGGCCCAAGCAAACACCGAGTAGGGGAGTTGACTTATTCTGCTTAATCACCTCCAAACAAACCCCAGCTCGATCTGGGTCGCATGGCCCCGGAGAAATAATCACCGCCTTATAAGCCAAAGCTTCCGCCGCACTCACCGCATCATTGCGCCTAACTTCCACAGTCGCACCCAAGTCACCCAAATAATGGACGAGGTTGTAGGTAAAAGAATCATAATTATCGATGAGGAGAATGGTCATAAATGATGCTTACACTATTGTTTTAACTCCGACAAGTGCAGCAATATCGCCAAAAGTTGATTTTTCTTAACCACTATGCTAAATTTGACAGATGATTTTAGCAAGTAGTTTGAAATTATCAATTTGCCAAAGCAGCAAATACGGAAATAGCCCTCCTGCCATGCTGGCAGAATTTTATCAAATAAGATCTGAAATTTTCGGTATTGGTTCATTTTTAAACGGGCCAGACAGTTATGATCTCTATCCTAGTACTAAAATATTTGTGTTTTATGATAATCAAAAAGTTGTTGGTGGTTTAAGAATTATAGAAGGTTCTGACGGTCCGTTGGCCATGGAAGATAAATTTGGTCGAACACAGCAACTAGTTCCTAATATTGATTTAAAGCAAACTTCTCACTGCGAAATCAGTGGTGTTTGCGCCATACAAGGCGGGCAAAGAGCCAGGGAATACCTTGGCACAACCATGCAGAAAATAGCTTTGGATTTCATAAGAGCTGAGAAAAAATCAGATTTGGTTTTCATCGGTTTAAGAACAACAAATATTGGGCCGGCACATCACGCTGTCGAACAGGCAAAATTTAAAGGCGTAGTTATTTCTGGCAAAGGTTCAAATATACATGATATTCAAAGAGTGCCTATGGTTGCCACCTGCAACAGCGAAATAAAGCTAGCGGAAATAGTCAATCCTGAAGATAAACCGCAAAGTATAAAAACTTATCATTTAAAACATTCTGGCGCAAAAATTACGCAACAACACTAAACCCAAATTTTATCTTCTTGCCCTCAAGATCATTCTCAACCACATGTTTGCCGCTGGCGCTTCCGAGTTTGATTGATTTTGCCAGCACTTGTTCAGCGATATAGTTGGTGAAATCTGCGATTTTCGTATCGGTTTCAATCACCAGATCAATCCGGTCCGCCACATTCAAATCCGCATCTTTACGCGCCTGTTGCACCATGCGAACTATATCGCGCGCCAAACCTTCATTCACCAATTCCGGAGTCAAATTCAAATCTAAAACCACCAGCGCATCTTGTGTTGAAAGTGCGGCGCGGTCATTGGTTTTGACCACGAGTTGCAGCTCGCACTCTTCCTTCGTCAGTTTTTCATCCGCAACCACAACAATGCCGCCCTCAAGCCACACCCACTCATTTTTCTTGGCAGCGGCGATGATCTGTTTCATTTTTTCTGGTAAACGCTTGCCCAAAACCGGGAAGTTGATTTTGAGTTTTGATTCGGCATAAACATCCACTTCGCTATCAAACTCAACCTGCTTAACATTCAGCTCATCCTTGATGATATCAGCATAATTGCTCAACCACTCCAAATTTCCAACAATAGTAATTTTCGCCAAAGGCTGGCGCACGCGGATATTGGCGGCACTCCGCACAGAAAGTGCGGCATTGCAAACATCGCGCACTTTATCCATTTCGTGAATTAGTTGTGTAGTTGCATTGTTGCGCTGTTGAATGGTTGGAAACTCCGCCAAATGCACGCTTTCCTCACCAGTCAGTGTTTTATAAACTTCCTCTGTTACCAGCGGCAGCAGCGGCGCAGCGGCGCGGCACATTGTTATTAAAATAGTATATAATGTATCATAAGCGGCTTGTTTATCCGCATCATGTTCGGTTTTCCAGAAGCGCTCTTTGCTGCGGCGAATATACCAGTTATTCAACACCTCAAAAAACTGCTCCACCGCCTGGTAAGCGCTCGGCGTATCGAACTCATCCATGCCTTTTTTGATCGCAGCCACGGCTTCATCGCATTTCGCCAAAATATATTTATCCATCAAATTGTTGGACGTCGTTTTATATTCTGCCTTCACGCCATCCGCATTCGCATAAAGCGTGAAGAAATTAAACGCATTCCAGATCGGCTTAATGTAAAGCCGCAGCACATCGCGGATGAACTTTCCTTCCTTATCAATATATAATTCCTGACCGCGCATAATCGGCGAAGAAAGCATCGCCCAACGCAGTGCGTCGCTGCCATATTCATTAAACAACTCAAGCGGATCAGGATAATTGTTCAAACGCTTGGAAAGTTTTTGCCCCTGTGCATCAAGCACAACACCGTGGCAGATACAATTCTTGAATGGAATTTCGTCAAACAGCGCAACTCCAAGCACAATCATGGTATAAAACCAGCCGCGCGTTTGTGCCGTATATTCAACGATGAAGTCAGCTGGCTCAGGTTTTTCGCCTTTAAAACCTTGGCTGGCAAACGGCATCGAGCCAGATTCAAACCAGCAATCCAACACATCTTCCACGCGCTTATATTCTTCGCCATCAATGGTGAAAACCACCTCATCAATAAACGGCCGGTGTAAATCCGTAACTCTTTTGCCCGATAATTTCTCTAACTCATCAATAGAGCCAACGCATTTTAACTTGCCAGATTTTGAACGCCAGATCGGAATCGGCGCGCCCCAGAAACGGTTGCGTGAAATGCTCCAGTCGCGCGCACCTTCCAGCCATTTGCCCATCAAGCCATCGCGTACATGTTCGGGAATCCAGTTGATTTTCTGGTTTAATTCCACCATGCGGTCTTTGAATTTCGTCACTTCCACATACCAGCTCGGCAGCGCCTTATAAATCAGCGGCTGGTCAGTCCGCCAGCAATGCGGATAGTTGTGAATATATTGCTCGGTTTTGATCCAACTGCCTTGTGTTTTTAATGCTTTAATAATTTCGTCATTAGCATCAAAAACATTCATGCCTTTATAATCAGGCACTTCGTCTGTGAATTTGCCAGCGCTATCAACTGGCACAACAATACCGATATTATTCTCCTGGCCGATTCTAAAATCATCCTCGCCAAAACCCGGTGCGATGTGGACAACACCAGTGCCCGAACCTTCCTCAATAAAATCACCAGAAATGATTTTGAATGCGTTTTCGATATAATCGAAATACGGAAATAAAGGTTCGTAAGTTGCTTCTAAAAGATGTTCGCCTAATATTGGGAAGATAGCTATTGCATCTCCCTTGCCTTTAGGTGTGGAGGAGGTTTGATAATAATGATAAACCGGCTCACCGCTCTTCAAATTATCAATATCTTTTTCGCTAAGCTTTTCTTCAAATATGTTGGTAAGCTCCTTATACCAGTTAAAATTCTTACTGAACCAATCTAAAGAAGCTATGAATTGCCCTTTAGGAGTATCAAGAATTACATAAGTAAGATCAGGCTTTACAGCTAAAGCTAAGTTACTTGGCAATGTCCAAGGAGTTGTTGTCCAGGCAAGTAAATAGGTTGGCTGGCTGGTTTTGCGTGTAAATTTTTCTCTAAGATATGCGGAATGGTTTTTGATTTTAAACGCCACCGTCACCGCCTTATCCGCCCGCTCGCGGTAACTATTATCCAACCGCGTTTCGAAATTGCTCAAAGGCGTTTCTGCCGCCCATGAATATGGCATCACGCGCATGGCTTCATAAACCAAACCCTTATCCCACAGCTGTTTAAACGCCCACATGACGCTTTCCATGAAGCTTTTATCCATGGTTTTGTAATCATGTTTAAAATCCACCCAGCGTGCCTGGCGGTTGACATATTTCTCCCATTCGCCGGAATATTTCATCACATCGGCGCGGCATTTATCATTAAAGCGCTCAATCCCATGCCGCATAATCGCCGCGCGGCCATTAATTCCCAGCTCTTTCTCAGCGCCCATTTCCGCCGGCAAACCGTGGCAATCCCAGCCAAAGCGGCGCTCAACTTTGCGGCCCAACATGGTTTGGTAACGCGCAAAAACATCTTTTACATAACCGGTCAGCAAATGCCCATAATGCGGCAAACCATTGGCAAACGGCGGGCCATCATAGAAAATGAAAGGTTTGGCCTTAGCGCGGTTATCAATAGATTTCTGGAAAGTTCCGTCTTTTTCCCAGAATTTCAGGGTTTCCCCCTCTAATTTCGGGAAGGACGGGTTCGGATTTACATCAGGGTAATATTTTTTCTTTTCCATAATTAACGTTTTGCGCTGTCTTGCTTGTGTAATTTAAAAAACTTGCGCATAAATAACATTATGCGAAAGACTTTACTAGTATTTTTGGCAAGCTCGGCGCTGTGGGTTCCAACTGCGCTGCATGCCAAGATAGATTCTGATCCGGTATTAGGAACCGATGCTGCCACAGCTCCGGTGCAGCTTGATACAAAGTCTGATGCAGATCAAACAGAAGCAACGCCAGCCCCGGCGCATCCGCCAAGGGCGGTAAGGCCGAAAATAACCCAGAAAACTGTAACGGCAGCGCCGGCTCCTGCACCAACTCCAGCTCCAGCTCCGGCGGCGGCACCTGCTGCTCCGCAAACTCCGCCGCTTCACACAACTGCTCCGGCAACGCAAGCGCCTGTGCCAATTGCCAAACCGGCAGTTCCCGCGCAACAAGTTGGGCTTTTTGCCAAAACTTCTTTTGCCAATGTTGGAGCGGCGCAACGCGTTGCAATTAGTTTTAGCCCGGGTGTAAAAATCCGCCGTGTGGCAGAAAAAGGCAATTTGACGGTAATTTTCTTCTGGCGAAATGTGAAATATGAAGCGCCGGAAGTTCCAAAAAATTTCGCCAAAAGTTTTGTCTCGATCAAAACCGGGATGACGCCAAGCAACGCTCGCGCAATTACAGTGCAGCATGTTGCTGGAGTTCCAGCAAAAGTTTCTTACGGCACTAATGAAGTTTATATTGATGTAGCAGCAGCAAAAACTGCCGAGAAAGCGCCAGAGAAACCAGCTGAAAAACCTGCTGAAAAAGCGCCGATAAAAGTTGAAACCAAACCAACTGCTGCCGCGCCAACTCCGGCTCAGGCGCAAGCTTTGCACACGGATGATAAAGCTAAACCGGGCCCTGCCAAGGTTGAATATTCAAAAGAAAATGATGTCGAAAAACTCAAATTCACTTTCAGCCGCCCGGTTGCTGCGGCAGTTTTTGAGCGTTTCGGTTATTACTGGCTGGTGTTTGATACTGATGACACAGCCGATCTTCCAGAATCGGCAAAGAAATCCCCAATCTTTGGCGGTGCCAAAAAAGTAACAGCTAACACAATTGAAATTGCCACTCCGCAAGGTTTTGGCCCGCCGGTAAAAACGCCGCTGATATTTAATCTGACTCTTAATAAAGCCGCTTCGGCAATTGCGGTTAAAAACGGCAATGAGTGGGAAATTGACTTTGACCCCAACATAAAATTCGTGCCGGAAAAACCGCTGTCACTTAATGAAATTGCCGATACTTACCAAATTCCAGCCACTGGCGTGAATGATAAAATCGTCATCAAGGATGAACTCACTAATGATTATCTGCAAGTGTTCCCGCTCACGGAGCTAGGCTCAATAAAAGATCAAATTAAGAAAAGTAATTTTGAGTTACCAAAAACTGTGCAGGGCGTGGTGATAAAACCAACGGGAGATTTGCTCACGCGTTATGATGAGCAAAATAAAATAAAAATTGTCCGCCCGGCCAATGCTCCGGTTGCTGCAATAAAACAAGCGCCGAAAGCTTCGTTGCCGATTTATGAATTCAAAAAATGGCCGCAATTAAATGCCGAAGATTTCAGCAAGGCAGACCAAAAAGCCCGCAAAGGTGACCGTTTGAATTATGGCAAGTTCCTCTTTAGCCAGGGTTTATATTCTGAGGCTGCGGTCAACTTGCAAGGGATCCAGGGTTTTGACGCCAGCTTCCTAACCGGTGCGAGTGACTTTATGGCAGGCCACTATGCTGATGCGAATAAAGTTTTTGATGGCTTAACTCTACCACAAGGCGTTGATGAAAATGAGCTGCTAATGTGGCGCGCGCCAAATAATTATGATTTGGCACAGGTGAACCCGAGTGCCGCCAAACCGGTTGATATTTCCAAGTTCATGTTACCGCGCAATACTGATAATTATCCTGATAATATCAAAAACCGCCTGCTTTTCCCGCTTACTCAGCAAATGATTGAAGGCGGCAAACTTGATGATGCACAAGCCTACATAACGCTACTTGCCAAAAGCGCAACTGATCCGGTAGCGGCAAGTTATTTGAAATTCCTCCAAGGTAAAATTTACGACCACCAAGGCAAGCAGGCGAGGGCGCATGAGTTGTGGCTGCAAGTGATTAAAGAAAACACTGATCGCGAATCCCGCGCCAAGGCTTCATATGAAATTGCCATGCAGGATTATTCACTCGGCAAAATCAAAATTGATGACGCCATCAAACGCCTAAACGACATTCGCATAATTTGGCGCGGCGATATGTTTGAATATACTCTACTCAATAAACTGGCAGATCTTTACGTGCAGAATAACCAGGAATATGAGTCACTTCGCGTTTACAAGGAAATGCTCTCAACCTTCCCGGATTATCCGAACAACTTACAAATCGCCACCAAAATGCGCGATATATATGAGAAAGCACTCGATAAAGCATTTGCCGATAAGGAAGATAGTTTCAAAGCAGTTTCAATTTATTATGAGTTTGAAGAATTAAAACCAGTTGGCCAAAAAGGTGACCAGATCACTTTGCAGCTGGCTGATAATTTGGCTAAATATGATCTGCTTGATGATTCTGCCAAAGTCTTGCAGAAATATTCGGCCTCACTAACTGATCCTGGCCAAAAAGCAGAAATCGGCACGCGGATTGCGATTTTAGATTTCCTCAATAATAAATCTAAAGATGCGCTTCAAGCTTTGAAAGATTCCGATGCGCCGAACTTGCCGGGCTATTTAATCCAGGAACGTAAAATTCTTGAAATCCGCTGCCTGATTGAACTTGGTGAGCTGGATAAAGCAATTTCGATGCTCTCAAGCGTGCCGGATGAACAGGCCAATCGCTTCCGCGCCGATATTTATTGGAAGCAGAAAAAATGGCAGCAAATGGTAGATATTTATGGGCTGATCGCACAGAGAAATGATGAAGATATTATGCGCATCGCAATTGCCGAAGTTTTGCTTGAAGATAAAAAATCACTCGCCGCGCTAAAAGTTCGTTATGACGATCAGATGAAGAAAGGCCGCTATGCGCAGAATTTTGAATTTGTGACAGATCCGGATAATGTTGATTATCGCAATTTGTCTGATTCATTAAAGCTTGATGAAACTGAAGATGTTATCAACAAATATCGCACGCGGTTAAAAGATAAAGGCTTGGAAGGCGTAACCGGAAAAACTTCGATGCCAGCCGGAATTCCAGAGCCGAAGCCAATTCCATCACCTGAGCAACCGGCAATAACTAAACCATCGCCAATTACTCCGGCACCTGCAACTGACGCCGCACCAAAAAATTAAATGAAATGTTCTAAATGTAACTTTGGGCTTCACAAGATTTTGTGCTTAGTTTATATTGCACGCTAATAAATTAGAATTTAGGCAAAAACGGAAATTTTATGAAAAACTCGAAGACGAAAATTGTCAGCATTCTCTGCGGTTTAACCATTCTTTCTGCCTGCGGAACTGATGATTGGAAAAGTGAAAAAGTTACGTCGCCACGTCATGCTCCTGCCGTAAATGCCGCGCCTACTGCACAAAATGATAGCAGCGGTTATGTGCCGATGCCACCAATGCCGGTTATGCCACCTGCGCCAATTCCGCAAACTCCACAAGGCAATGCGCCTGGAATGCTTTCATCATCTGGCCAAGTTTCTCCTCCGTTATATGCACCTGTGCCGCCAGCACCTCCTATGGCACCGCCAATGGCTCCTCAGATGCAGGCTAATGCCGCGCCAGCACAGCAACTTCCTTTGCCAAGTGATCGCCGCCCGCCGCAATTCAACCGCGAGGCTATGGGTACTTCTAACGAATCAATTTCTCCGGTTCCGCCGCCGCAAGTTTCGCAAGTTCGCTTGCCAGCAGCCGGTGCCGTTCCTGTAATTCCACCACCTCCAACTGATAGCCAAATTGCAGCAAGCACTTCGCAACCGATGCCTCCATCTTTACCGCAGCGCGCTCCTGGTTATCCGAATTTGACGGAAGTTCCGCCAAGTCCGAAAGCACCAATCCCAGCTGATAATGACGCTCGCGTTCAGCAAATGAAGCAAGATTTGTCAGACATACAGCAGCAAAAAGCTTTGCAACAAGGCCAACCTGCGCCGCAACCAATTATCGTTCGCTCAGTAGCAACTGGTGGCGGGCCAACTCCTAATATTCAGCAGCTGTCGAACACGCCGCAATCTAATAATAAAACAATTGCCAGCAGCCAAGCACCTTTACCTGGTGCTTATTCTCCGGTTCCGCCAGCTCCGCCATTATCGCCAGCACCTGCTTATGCGCTGCCGGCTCCAACTTATAACCCGCAAATGGCTGCAAACGCTGCGCCTGCACCAACACCTATTCCGTATACGCCACCAACCAGCACACCTAATCAAGGTTTAATGCCAAATGGCCCAACTGTTGTGGTTCACTCAAACCATGCATCAACTACGCCATATGCTCCGCCACCGCCACCTATGCCACAAGCTCCAGCAATGGCAACTTTACCACCGCCAAACCCAGGCGTTCGCAATATGGCTGCTTTGCCGCCAGCACCTCCGCCACCTCCGGCAGAAGTTCCGATGGCTTATCCGGCACCTCGTGTTGCTTCAAACTCATTGCCGCCACAACCTTTGCCGCCGGCAATGCATACGCAAACCGCAACAACATCTGTTAGCAGCTTGCATCCAATTCCGGTTCAACCAGTCGGTCCGGGCGTAAGCTATGCAGCGGCTGATTCCAGCCAAACTGGCGCTTACACTAACCCGAATAGCTTGCAGCCAATTGCCAGCAGCGGTAACAGCAATGGCTACAGATTATTGCCTGACTCACGTTATGCCAAATACCGGCAGGCGTCGAATAATAGCTTTTACAATAGCAACGACCAATAGCTCTTATTCACCTCTAAAACTGTAATTTATATGCCCGACAACCAAGATTTTTATCGCATCCAAAGGCTCCCGCCTTATGTTTTCGCTGAGGTCAACAAGCTGAAAGCGGAACTCCGCGCGCAGGGCAAAGACATTATCGATTTCGGCATGGGCAACCCAGATTCGCCAACGCCAAAACATATTGTTGATAAATTAGTTGAGTCAATAAACCACC
>JABDBO010000028.1 GCA_013288575.1 Alphaproteobacteria bacterium | reverse complement strand
CTTTCAAAATTAGCCTGGTTTCATAAGAAATATCCGGAAGTTGTTCACACTCTACCTTTTTTTCCTCAAGAAATTCTCTTAAATTTATGCCGAGCGCAATTGCTTGTACCTCTTGCGCTTGGTGGTTATGACAAGCAGCATATTCTTTAAATTCTTGCGCATAGGATTTTTGCTTCTCTGTTTTTAAATGGAAAAAATTCCAAGGTAAAATAATTGCACCTGCTATTATGCTAGTTATACTAGTCCAAAAATCAAATCTCTCTCTTATCTTATTCATAATTAAGAACCATTAACTATATTATCTCTAGAGGTTTTGCAATAAATAATTAGATTAAAAGTATGAAATCCGCCCTGCCCCATATCCTGGTCGTTGATGATGATACGCGCTTAAGAGCGCTAATCAGAAAGTTCTTGGGCGAAAATGGCTTTGTAACTGCAAGCGCTGAAAATGCAGCCAAAGCGCGCGAAGTTTTGCAATATCTGAAATTTGATCTCATCGTGCTTGATGTCATGATGCCGAATGAGAGCGGGATTGATTTCTTAAAAACTTTGCGAAAAACCTCACAGATTCCGGTTCTGATGTTGACCGCACAAAACGAACCGCAAAATCGTATAGATGGTCTTGAAACCGGCGCGGATGATTATCTATCCAAACCTTTTGAGCCAAAAGAACTGGTGCTCCGCATAAAATCAATTTTGAAGCGGCAAAAGCCAAAGCATAATTTTGAAACTGTCGGATTAACTGCGAATGAATTGCAACTTATTGAAATACTTAGCCAGAAAGCGGGCAATGTAATTACGCGAGATGAACTGGCAGCCAGGCTTGGCAATATTACTGCGCGGGCTGTAGATGTGCAAATTACACGCTTGCGCAAAAAAATTGAAGTCGATCCTAAAAAGCCGATTTACATTCAATCAATAAGAGGCATAGGATACAAACTGAATGTATAAATACTTTAAAAAATATTTGCCGCGCTCATTCTATCGCCGCGCTCTTCTCATCATGATTTTGCCGACATTGGTCGCGCAGGCCTTTGCCATCTACATGTTCTACGAGCGCCACTGGAATAACGTTCGCCGGCATTTGGCCGCATCTTTGGCAGGCGAAGTGACGACAATTGTTTCCTATATTGAAAATGCCAAAAGTGAAGAAGCGATTTATAAATTCATCGAAAAATCGCAAAACCTTTTTGCGCTTAATTCAATTTACACAACACCGCAGCAGGCAACGCAATTCATGGTTGGCTATCACCTGACCAAATTCCGGCTTTATCGCAATAATTTACGCGAGCAGCTCGGCAATGATAATTTCTCGATTTATTCAAGTGACGACCGCTCACATATTCTCACCAAGGTTGATCTTAAAAACGGACATGTGCTTTTAATTGAAGTTTCTGATAAGCGGCTGTTCAACTCATCAACTTATATTTTCATCCTATGGATGATTGGCTCAACGCTTTTGCTAACGACCATCTCGGTAATTTTCCTCCGCAATCAGATCCGCCCAATTATTCGTCTGGCGCGCTATGCCGATAACTTCGGCCGTGGCTATGAAATGGGAAATATTAAGCTGGAGGGCGCTAAGGAAATCCGCCAGACGGCGCATGCATTCATGGTGATGAAAGAGCGCGTCAGCCGCCATGTCCGCCAACGTACCGAAATGCTGGCCGGGATTTCGCATGATTTGCGCACGCCGCTTACCCGTATGAAGCTGGAAGTTTCGATGCTGCGTGAAAAATCGGATAACGAAATGCTTTCTGGAATTGCCAAGGATATTGATGAAATGCAATCCATGGTAAATTCATATCTTGAATTTGTCCGCGGCGATGAAGGCGAAGAAGCTGTTATGGCAGATTTGGGCAAGATTATTGCCGATGTCGTCGCAAAATATAAGGACGATGGTGCGGATATAAAATTCGAAGCACCGGAAAAGCCGGTGAAAGCCAAGGTTAAACCTTTCCGTTTAGCGCGCGTGGTGCGCAATCTCCTTGATAATGCCCTAAAATATGGCAGCAAGGCTGAAATCTCAGTGGTTTCATGGCAAGATTCGATATTGATTATCGTTGATGATAATGGCCCGGGAATTCCAGCGGCAATGCGTGAGGAAGTCTTCAAACCATTTTTCCGCGCCGAAGGTTCTCGCAACCCAGAAACTGGCGGTATTGGCCTTGGCCTCTCAATTGTGCGTGACATCGTCCACAGCCACGGCGGCACGGTGGAACTCGGCGAATCCAACCTCGGTGGATTACGCGCAATGGTGCGATTGCCTGAATAGGTTATAAAAAAAGCGCCGTGGTTACCCACAGCGCTTTAAACTTTAACTTAAAAACGTCTTACGCGTTCGAAGCTTTTTTATTGATTTTTGAAATCTCGTTCAAATTTTCAACAGCTTGCTTGTTGATAATATCGAACACTTTCACTGAAGTGTCAGAAGCGAGTTTAGCAACATTCTGCGCGTTCTGGAGGTTAGTATCAAAATGATGTTGCGCATAGCGAGTGTGGTGATCAATTGCAGCTTCAGGAGTTGTTGCAGAAAGCAATTTACTAGCAACATTAGCTGCTGTTTGCGCTTGTTCTTGGAAGAGTTCAGTTTGCGTTTTCGCCAATTTTTGCAGGCCATCAAACCAAGCTTTATAAGCTTGTGAAAGCGCATCATTAGTATTTTGCTGGATTTCATTTAGTTTTTTGAAATCAACAACGTTAGATGCGTTGTTTGGGTTGAAGTTTTTGAACCATTGTTGAGCTTGCTCTTGGTATTGGCCAAAAGCTTTATTGTTGAATGGGTTCGAATTATTAGATTGGTTATTATTAGCCATGGGGAGTTCTCCATTAAATTTGAATACAGAGTGATTATATTGCATTGCAGCAAGATGTCAAGGCTTATTTTGCTGCGCTGCAACAATTTATTCGGATAGCTCCAAAGCCCGCTGTTTTGCTTGGGTTGCGGCCTGTTTAATTAAGGTTTTTAAAGCATTTTTCTGCTCCAAAACCTTCAGCGCCGCCTCGGTTGTTCCACCCTTGCTGGTAACGTTAATTTTAAGCTGTTCCAGGCTTTCAGATGCATTTTCTGCCAGTAAAACGCTACCCTTAATAGTCTCTAGCGCCAGTAATTTGGCTGTTTTTTCATCCAACCCCAAGGCAACGCCAGCTTCCACCAAACCTTGTGCAAATAAAAACACATAAGCCGGCCCACTGCCTGAAATTGCGGTGACGGTATTAATAAGCTTCTCGTCCTTAAACCAAACCAACTTTCCACATGGTTTTAGCAGCTTTACCACCAGCGCCTTATTTTTCGCGCTCAAAACCTTATTCGCCACTGCGCCGATAACACCTTTGCCAATCACCGCCGGCAAATTCGGCATGGTGCGGATAATCACGCTGCTCTTCAAATGCTTTTCAATATAAGCAATCGTTTTGCCTGCAATTATCGAAACCACCAAGGCCTTGTTGAATCGCGCCAATTCCGGCAAAACTTCATTCAAATTTTGCGGCTTTACGGCCAGAATAATCACATCCGGTACATAAGTTTTAGATAATTTGGCCAAGCTTTTATAAACTGCAATTTTTTTGCCCAGCTTCGCAAACGGATCCACAACAGCAATATCACCAGCTTTCACGCCACTTTTCAGCCAGCCGTTCAGCATTGCGCTGCCCATTTTTCCGCAACCGATGAGCAAAATTTTCATGCTTATGCTTTTTTGGTTTTCTTGGCCGGTTTCTCAGCCGTGCCTTCTAATTTTGCAAGGCGAGCTTCCAGCTCTTCAATTTTGGCTTTGTGCGCATCCAATTCTTTGCGGCTCACCAAATCCATCCCTTCGATCATATAATCAAACTGCTCGGCTGCCCATTTGCGCACCTGGCGCTGCATTCCGCTCATTGCCGTAATTGTGCTATTGCCAAATTTCGCCAGATCATCGAGGAATTTATATTCTGCCATGTTGAACCTTTTATGTTATGCCCGTATATTAAATTGCTAACAAATAAAAGACAAGCTCCATGCTGACATATCCAAATATCAACCCAGTTGCGATTAAATTCGGCCCAATTTCTATCCGCTGGTATTCGCTGGCCTATATAATCGGCATTGTGGCAGGCTGGTGGTATGCCGGCAAAATGAATGCTCGCGCCAAATTCATGAACGCCAAGCAATATGATGCAATCTTGAGCTGGATAGTAATGGGAATTATTCTCGGCGGCCGTTTGGGCTATGTGCTGTTTTACAAACCAAGCTATTATTTTCATAACCCATTAGAGATATTTTATCTATGGGAAGGCGGAATGTCATTCCACGGCGGGATGATTGGGACGGTTTTGGCCATTTTCATTTTCTGCCGCCTCAATAAAATCGAATTTTTCCGCGTTATGGATGTTGCGGCTTGCGTTTCGCCAATCGGCTTGTTTTTGGGAAGGCTTGCCAATTTCGTCAACGGCGAACTCTATGGCCGCCCAACCAATTCGCCAATCGCCATGATCTTCCCAAACAGCGACGGCCTGCCCCGTTACCCCAGCCAGTTAATTGAAGCCTCATTGGAAGGCGTTTTGTTTTTTATAATCCTTTCAACGCTTTTCTGGAAATTCAACAAATGGCAGCGTCCCGCGTTTCTTTCCGGCGCTTTCCTCATTTGCTACGGCATATTCCGCATCATTGGGGAAACCTTCCGCGAACCGGATAGTTTTATGGGCTATTTCCTCGGCGGAATTACCATGGGGCAAATTTTGTGCATCCCAATGCTGCTACTTGGTTTTTATCTGATTTTTTGGTCATCACGTGCAAAGCGCGTTGTTTAAACAAATAGTTGACGAAATCAAGCAAAGCGGCGGCATTGGCGTTGATCGCTATATAGAACTGTGCAACACGCATTATTATTCAACGCGTGATCCGCTTGGAGTAAAAGGTGACTTCACCACTGCTCCTGAAATCTCTCAAATCTTTGGTGAAATGATCGGCATCTGGGCCATTACCCAATGGGAAAAAATTGGCTCACCCGAAAAATTCGCATTATTGGAACTCGGCCCTGGCCGCGGCACATTGATGGCTGATTTATTACGCGCTACCAAAGTTGTGCCAGGTTTTAAACCAGAAATTCATTTGGTTGAGTTAAGTCCAACTTTAATAGCGATACAAAAGGCAAAGCTATCAGCAACATGGCACCGCGAAGTTCCTACGCTTGATATTCCCACAATAATCATCGCCAATGAATTTTTTGACGCATTGCCTGTAAAGCAATTCATCGGCAAACTAGAGCGCAAAGTGGTTTATGAAAACGGCCAGCTTGCGTTTAACATCGCTACCGAAGATGGAATCACAAATGAAATTTGCGAAAGCGGCCTGCAAATTATGCGCAGATTAACAGCTCAAGCCGCCGCCGGAATTATTATTGATTATGGCTATACAACCAACAGCCGAAAAAATACCTTACAAGCTGTCAAAAACCACAAATACCATAACGTGCTCGAAAACCCTGGCGAGGCTGACCTCACCACTCTGGTAAATTTTCCCGCATTAGTTGAGCAAGCTGCAAAACCGTGCAAAATAACCACGCAACGCGAATTTTTATTGGCACATGGGGCCGATGTAAGGGCAAAAGTCTTGAATAAGGAGCAAGATCTGGAAAGGTTAATTTCGCCCGAACAAATGGGCGAGCTATTTAAGGTGTTATGTTTCTAACTTCAAAAAAACTTAGCGCAAAACACGGATTTTTTACCCGCATTGGCGGAGTAAGCCAAGGCGATTACGCATCACTCAACTGCGGTTTTGGTTCTGGCGAAGATCGCGAGCTGGTTGAGCAGAACCGGAAAATTGTTCTTGATAAAATCGGCGGGAAAATATTAGTCACCGCAAAGCAAACCCATAGCGATATTGCAATTGTTGTCAGCGGCGAAGGCCAATATGAAGGTGACGCCATAATTACCAAAACCCCTGGTATTGCCGATGCCGTTTTAGCCGCAGACTGCTGCCCTATTTTGTTGCAAGATAAATCCGCTGGCATAATTGCTGCCGTTCATGCCGGTTGGCGCGGGGCGCGGTTTGGCGTTATCGGATCTGCCATTCGTACCATGCAAAACCTTGGCGCGACCGATATTTCGGCAGTAATTGGCCCATGCATCCAGCAAAAATCATATGAAGTTGGCGATGAATTCGTTTCCGTTTTCGCCAGCGAATCTGCTGGCAATGGCCAATTCTTCCTTCATTCAAACCGCGTTGGCCATTATATGTTTGACCTACCGGGCTATATTGCCGAAAAACTCCGTAAAAATGGGGTGCAAAACATTGATGATTTAGGCGAAGACACCCTCACCCAACCCGAAAAATTCTACAGCTACCGCCGCGCGACACTGGATGGCAAAAAAGAATATGGCCGGCAGATTAGTGTGATTTGTTTGTGATTAAATAGAAAAATATAAACCTGTCATCAAGGCAGTATTAATAACGCTCATTATTTTGACTATAAGAAATAACCGCTTATAAGATTCATCTGCTTTTGCTAACGTATCCTTAGGGTCTTGCTGCATAATTTTTAGAATTTCATACTAATAATTATACCTACTTGTGCAATGGCTAGACCAATAATCCATTTCAGTTGATTATGAAAACCATCCCTCATTTCAGATCTTACGCTGCTTATATCTTCTTTAAATTCAACTCTTAAATCTTCGAGTTCAACTCTTAAATCGCCAATGTCTTGCTTCACTTCCGTCCTAAGATTGTTGATTTCTTCTTTCACTTCCATTCTCAAATCACTTATATCCTGTTTCAGTTCAGATTTAGTAATTTGCAGCTCTTCCTTAATTCCAGACGTATCATCTTTGCTAGCAGCGTTCTCAATGCTTACTCCATTGATCCCTTCGACAACAGCTTTTGCCTGCAATTCGGGCATACCCGATAATTTGAGGTTTTCGTAAATTTTAAGTGTATCCATGTGCAGCGTTATCATGTTCCCATAATAACAAAGCTCAAAATCACAGTCAATAAAAATTACACCATAATGGTGGTTAGCTAAACATCCAATAAATCATTAGAAGCCGCATCACCAGAGTTATCCTGAATAAACTTCAACCGGTGTTCCGGCTTCTTGCCCATTAATCGCTCAACGATATCTGCGGCCGCTGCCGCATCTTCAATAGTAACTTTGAGCAATTTGCGCTTGCCCACTTCCATCGTTGTTTCTTTGAGTTGCGAAGGCGTCATTTCGCCCAAACCTTTAAAGCGACTAACTTCTGGTTTGCCCTTCATTTTAGCGACGATTTTATTTTTCTGGTCATCATTTGCCGCATACTCAACTTCTTTGCCTGTAGAAATGCGGAACAATGGTGGCTGCGCGAGGAACAAATGGCCGTTAGTAATCAGCTGCGGCATTTGCTGGAAGAAGAACGTCATGAGTAGCGATGCAATATGCGCGCCGTCAACGTCGGCGTCGGTCATGATAATCACTTTTTCATAGCGCAAGTCATCATCATTATATTTGCTGCCGGTGCCGCATCCGAGCGCGATTTCCAGGTCATTAATTTCCTGGTTGGCCATAATTTTATCAGTCGTTGCCGAAGCAACGTTTAATATCTTACCACGCAACGGCAAAATCGCCTGGAACTCACGGCTGCGTGCCTGTTTGGCCGAACCACCCGCCGAATCACCCTCAACGATGAATATTTCGGCACCTTCAGCGCCTTCACGCGAGCAATCCGCGAGTTTTCCCGGCAAACGCAAGCGAGTTGTTGCGGTTTTGCGCGAGACTTCTTTTTTGTTCCTATTCAGCCGCTCATTAACGCGCTCTTCGAGGTATTCAATGAGTTTACGTGCGTCTTCAGGATTACCGGCGAGCCAATGGTCAAAATGGTCGCGGACGGCGTTTTCAACCAGTTTCGCCACTTCAGAATTAGTAAGCTTATCCTTGGTTTGCGATTGGAATTGCGGGTTTTTGATGAAGAGCGAAAGAATTACACAAGCCTCGCCCAAAATATCTTCCGAAGTAATTTTCTCGAGCTTTTTGTTATCTTTAAACTCAGCGTAAGTCTTAATCGCCTTGGTAGTCGCGGTTTTCATACCGGTTTCGTGCGTGCCGCCTTGTGGCGTATAAATCGTGTTGCAATAAGTTTTAATGAAACCTTCGCCATCATTCGGCCAAGCAATTGCCCATTCAACGCGGCCCTGTTTTTCCGGCAGTTCAACATCACCAGTGAAGAATTCTTCGGTAATGGTAAGCTTGCCGTGTAACTCATCTTTCAAGTAGCTAACCAGCCCATCTTCAAAATGGATAACATCTTCTGCCGGAATGCCCATATCGGCTGTAATCAGTGCCGGGTCGCAATTCCAGCGAATTTCTACACCGCGGAATAAATAGGCTTTTGATTTAATGAAGTTGTAAACCCGCGCCGGTTTAAACTGCAATTTCGTGCCGAAAATTTCCGGATCTGGGTGGAATGTAATTGTCGTCCCGCGGCGGTTGGCTGCAGTTCCAGCCTGTTTGAGTTTCGTAACTGCGTGGCCTTTGCTAAAATCTTGCTTATAAACCGTTTTATTGCGCACAACCTCAACTTCCAGAATATCTGAGAGCGCGTTGACGACTGAAATTCCCACACCGTGTAAGCCGCCGGAAGTTTGGTAAGCCTTATTGCTGAACTTGCCACCTGAGTGGAGAGTTGTAAGAATAACCTCAAGTGCAGATTTTTTAGGGAATTTAGGATGCGGATCAATAGGGATGCCGCGCCCGTTATCCGAAACTTTCAATATGTTACCGGCCAATAATTCAACTTCTATGCGCGTAGCGTGGCCAGCAACAGCTTCATCCATCGAGTTATCAAAAACTTCGGAAATTAGGTGATGCAGAGCATTTTCATCAGTGCCGCCGATATACATTCCGGGGCGTTTTCTAACCGGTTCTAAGCCTTCTAAAACTTCGATATCCTTGGCGGTATATTCCGCTTCGTGCTTATCCGCGCCTGAAAATAAATCTCTCGTACCAGCTTTGCTTTTTGCCATAATGCCAAGGTTTTAGCGGGTTTGGGGGAGGTTGGCAAGCTATATATAGATTATCAGTAGAATGAGAGATCTCGAAGAATCTTAAATTAATTGAAAGTTAATAATATTAAACTATGATTTTTATGATGTCAGATGAGCAAATGAATTTTGTTAGGGCTGGAATTCGAATTATTGGCCCGGAAGCTGCAGGATATGCTGCGGTAATTTTATATCTATCTCGAACTAGTGCTGGAGCTGCGCAGGCTCAGCTTTTAAATTTTAAAGTAGAATCAGAATTTGATTTTGATGATAGAGCACGTGCTTACAAACTTATAGTTCGTGAGGGTCGTAATAATTCTAGCTATACAGATAATGGCGCGTTATTTAGAGATAAATGCGATTCTGCGCTGTATAATATGCCACAAGCTTCTACTATTGAAAAAGCTTGTGCTGCCATACAAAGATTTAGAGAGAAACAAAGAGAATAGTGTGAGTTATTCGCGGTGGTATGGGTGGTTGTTAGAGAGCGACCATAGGCGGTAGATTTGCTCGGTCAGCACCAACCGCACCAACATATGCGCCATTGTCATTTTGCCGAAGGCGAGGAGGAGATCAGCGCGCTTGCGAACTTCTTCACTGTGGCCATCAGCTGCGCCGATTAGGAAAATGATTTCTTTAGACTGTGCTGCGGCGGTTTCAACTTTGCTGGATAATTCGAGTGTTTTCAATTCCTTGCCGCGTTCATCTAGTGCGATTACAAATGCATTTTTGGGGATTTTTGCCAAATGGTCATCAGTCTCGATAATCTCAACTTTCCAATTCTTGCAGCGCTTCAAATATTCATCCTGCAACGCAAGCAAATGTTTATCTTTATTGCGGCCGCTGGCGATTATTTTGATTTTCACGCGAAATATTTTTCCAATATTTTCGAATAAACTTGGTGAAGTTGGCGAATTTCTTCAACGCTTGCGTTTTCATCAACCTGATGCGCTGATTTGTTGACCAAACCAAATTCAATCACTTCGGCATAATTATGAATAAACCGCGCATCTGATGTGCCGCCGGTGGTGGAAAGTTCGGGCGTTAAACCAGTAACTTCTTTTACTGCTGCTACCGTAATTTCGCTTAAGAATCCTGGCTTTGTAAGGAATGATTCGCCGGAAACGTGATATTTCAATTCAACTTTATCATCATCGCCAACAACGCCTTCGATCCATGATTTTAGTTTTTCGGAGGTGTAATAATCATTGAAGCGAATGTTAAAAATTGCCCGCGCTTCTGCCGGAATTACGTTAGTTGCCGGGTTGCCGACGTCAAATGTTACTACTTCTAAATTGCTCGGCGCAAAGTGACTGTTGCCAGGGTCTAAAACATAGTTTTGCAGTTTGTGCAAAATATTCACCAGCTTTTTCACCGGATTATCCGCATTGTGCGGATAAGCCGCATGCCCTTGAGCGCCACGCACTTTTATGGTGCAATTCATGCTTCCGCGCCGACCGATTTTGGCCATTTCGCCCAGCTTTTCAGGGTTGGTTGGCTCTCCGACTATGCAGGCGTCAATTTTTTCCTTGCGTTTGGCGAGTGTTTCTAAAACCTTTTTCGTGCCGTCAACTCCGGGCCCTTCTTCATCAGCGGTTAGTAAAAAGCTTATGCTACCCTGCTCTTTTTTGGTGAATTCAATTCCGGCAATAAGCCCGGCGGCAACTGCCGCTTTCATATCAGATGCGCCGCGGCCATAAAGAATTCCGTCACGCACGCTTGGCTCAAATGGCGGGGTTTTCCAGCTCGATTCATTTCCCGACGGCACAACATCAATATGTCCGGCGAAGCAAAAGTTTTTGCCAGCATTGCCGAAGCGCGCATATAAATTATCCACTTCGCCAAATTTCATCCGCTCACATTTAAAACCGGCAGATAGCAGCATACTCTCAATATAATCAAGGCAGCCCGCCTGTTCCGGCGTGACGGATGGGAAGGAAATCAAGCGTTTGGTAAGTTCAACTACGTCTGCCATTTTTGCTATTGAATTTGAAATATTTTTTCACGCGAACAATGCGTAAAATTATTATTACTCCGATAATTAGCAGAAAAACCGGGGCAAGCCAGAGGAAATATGTGTCCGGCATAAAAGTTGGTTTTTGCAAAATGCTTTCGCCATAATGATCAACCAGATATTTTTTAATCTGCACATCACTCTCACCATGCAAAACTTTGCTGCGGATAACTGCCCGCATATCAACCGCCAAGCCAGCGTTTGATTCAGCGAGAGATTCGCCCTTGCAAACCATACAGCGGATTTCGTGGAACAGGTTTTCGGCACGCAGCTCCTCTTTCTGATTAGAAAGCCGTTGCTCGTTTTGAAATGAAAACGCCGCCCCCGCATATAAAAACAGGCAAATGAACAGCAAAATTCTCATGGCGTTTTCTTTCTTAGCTCGTCAACAATCGGCAAAAGTTGGTTTTTGATGATATCTTCATCCAAAACGCCGCGATGGTGGAAATAAATTACGCCCTCATTATTCACCACATAAGTTTCTGGAATTCCAGTTGCGCCTAGGCTAATTGAAATTGCGCGGTTGCCATCAAACGCAACTTTTTCATATGGGTTGCCGTTTTTCTTTAAGTAATTGAGTGCTTCCGCTTTGGTATCAGCAACATCGATGCCGTAGATTTTATAACCTTTGGCGGCCAAATCTTTCACCAGTTCATGTTCCTCCTGGCAACTCACGCACCATGAAGCAAAGAGGTTGATGATAAGCCCGTTTTGTTTGAAATCTTTATCAGTGATGAGCGAATTTGTGGTCAGCTCCTGCGTTTTAAAGCTTTCGAGCTTTTTGCCGACCATACTCGGGATGAAATTATTGTTGCCGGCCAAATTGGTGACATAAGCCAAAATTACGGCCAGGCAGAAAAACAATACGAGTGGAATTAAATTAGCGGCTTTCATAGCGCCAAATTAGCAGGCTTTTAATTGCGATGTCAAAACCTGAATTTCACGAGCGAGCGATTCGTCGGTTGCAACCATTTCCTCAACCCGGCGGCAGGCATGGATTACAGTAGTGTGATCTTTGCCGCCGAACATTTTGCCGATATCGACCAGTGATTTTGTTGTGAGGTTTTTGGCGATGAACATCGCAATCTGGCGGGCGCGTGCAATGTTTTTGCTGCGTGAGCTGGAAAGGATTTCGGAAAGTTTAATGCCATATTTCGCGGCAGTTTTTTCCTGAATTTCTTCAATCGTCACTTGCTTATCTTTAATTTTGAGTAAGTCTGATAGCCATGATTTGGCGTTATCGAGGCTGATTTCGCTTTTCACCAATGTTGCGCGGGCGATGATGCGGTTTAGTGCGCCTTCTAATTCACGGATGTTGCTGGTGATATTTTGCGCAAGGAAAGTAACAATCTCGTCAGAAATTTCGGCATTGTAGCCAATAGCTTTGGATTTCAAAATCCGTAAGCGAAGCTCATAATCAGCCGCGTGGATATCAGCCACCAAGCCGCTTGAGAGGCGTGAACGCATGCGTTCTGGCAGGTCGCTAAATTCTGAAGGTGTGCGGTCGCATGAAATAACCAGTTGTTTGCCAGATTCAACGAGTGATGTGACTGTATGGAAGAATTCTTCCTGGGTTGAATTTTTGCCGGCGATGAATTGAAAATCATCAATCATCAAAATATCGGCTGAGCGGAGTTGTTCCTTAAACTGCAAAGTGCTGCGTTCTTTGAGTGAGCGCACATATTGGTGGAGGAATTTTTCGGCTGATAAGTAAATAACTTTGCGCTCAGGGAATTTTTCTGCGTTGTAATTGGCAATTGCATGCATCAAATGTGTTTTGCCCAAACCAACACCACTGTGGAGGAATAGTGGGTTTAAGCCAGAAACATAGCCATGTTCAGCAATTTGTTTGGCAGCAGCAAATGCAAGTTCGTTTGAAGTTGCGGTGACGAAGCTTTCAAATGTAAAGCGCGAATCAATCTTTGAGCCGATGGATTCATTATAGCTGGCAATATTTACAATGTTATTGGCGATATTGTTCTCAACTTCAACTTTCGGGTCAATTGCCGCGATTTGTTGAGTAACCATGTTGGCTGCAGCGGCGTTAACATCAATAATAATTTGTTTGATTTCGCCATTGCTGACAAAGCGAATTTTTGTGCCGTAATGGCTTTCGACCCATTCTTTGATGAATTTGGTTGGTGCTGCTAGTTTTAAAACACCATTTTCCAGGCCTATATATATGAGTGGTTTAATCCAGCTATTGAAAGTTGCCTGGCCGAGCTGTTTTTTAAGCGCTGTTTTGGCATTTTCCCAAACTATGTTGGTAGCTGAATTATTCTGAAGGGCTTCTAACATTATTTCTGCCCCCAAGGTAATTTATTTTCCTGCCAGCTGATAACGCCGCCTTCAATATTGTAGCTTTGTGAATAACCTAATTGAGTTGCAATTTGTGCCGCTTGTGCTGAACGCCCACCGGCTTTGCAGATAAATAAAATTTTATTCTCGCGTGGTAATTTCAAATCTTGAAATTCAGCAGCGAAATTTTGGTTTACAGCATAATCTGGCGAATTGAGAAGTGATAT
>JABDBO010000027.1 GCA_013288575.1 Alphaproteobacteria bacterium | reverse complement strand
AGATTAAAAGCGATGGCACACTATCCCAGATTTCTAAGAATCGCTGCATGACAATATCAAACCAGCCGCCGAAATAACCCTGCAGCGCACCAATAATAATGCCGATCACTGAACTGGCGATAGTTAGCAGCAAACCGAAAACCACCGAGAGGCGGAAACCGTAGATCATTCTTGCGGCAATATCGCGCCCTTGGTCATCAGTGCCTAGCCAATGTTCGGCTGATGGTGTGGCAAGCACTTTGGTGCCCAGGCTGAATTTGTAGGCATATTCGATTGGCGGCATAACTATCCAGCCGTCTGAATTAATCAATTTGGCAACTTGCGGATCTTTATAATCAGTCTCCGTGCCGAATTCGCCGCCGAAGGTAGTTTCGGGATAAGTGTGGAAAACCGGGTAATAATAATGCCCATGATAAAAAACCAAAATCGGCTTATCATTGGCGATAATTTCAGCAAACAGGCTGGTGAAAAGCAATATGATGAAAATCACCAGTGACCAGTAACCGCGCCGGTTATTTTTAAATCTCTCAATGCGTTTTTTGGTGAGTGGGCTCATCTAACGCTTCCCAAAATCAATTCGTGGGTCGACCAATACATAGACAAAATCACGCACAATGTTGAACAATAATCCGATTAACGAGAATATGTAGAGGTTTGCAAATACAACAGGATAATCACGATTAACTACGGATTCATAGCTCAGCAAACCAATGCCGTCGAGTGAGAAAATTAGTTCGATCAATAATGAGCCGGTGAATAAAATGCCGACTAAAGTTGCCGGGAAACTGGCGATAACAATCAACATCGCATTGCGGAATACATGGCCGTATAGCACTGCGCGCTCAGATAAACCTTTGGCACGCGCGGTGACGACATATTGTTTGTTGATCTCGTCGAGGAAGAGGTTCTTGGTGAATAATGTGAGTAGTGCAAACCCGCTCATCACCATTGCTGAAACTGGTAAAACCATGTGCCAGAGATAATCGATAATTTTGTGGAATAAAGATAATTGGTGCCAGTTGTCGGAAACTAAGCCGCGCAGTGGAAATATGTTCCAAAAACTATCGCCGGCAAAAAAGATGATTAGGAACACGGCGAGGAGAAATGAGGGGATAGCATAGAAAATCACAATCAATGTACTTGTCCAGAAATCAAATTTGCTGCCATCGCGCACTGCTTTTTTAATCCCAAGTGGTATAGAAATTAAATAAACCAATAATGTTGTCCACAGTCCCAGCGAAATTGAAACTGGAAGCTTTTCTTTAATTAACTGAATGACGCTTTTATCCTGGTAAAAACTATTGCCGAAATCAAATTTAAGATAATGCAGCGCCATATCTTTAAAGCGTTCCAATGGCGGTTTATCAAAGCCATAGATTTTTTTGATCTGCTCAACTAGTTGCGGATCAAGCCCGCGCCTGCCGCGGTAAATGCTGGTTTTACTCACCTCCATCCCGCCACCTGCAACTCCGGCGGTGGCACTTTCACCCTTACCTTCCAACTGCATGACGAGGTTTTCCACTGGCCCGCCAGGTGCAACCTGCACCAGCACGAAGTTGAGCAACATGATGCCGAATAATGTCGGGATTATAAGTAGTAATCGGCGGAGGAAGTATGCTTTCATTTATAGAACGTTAGAACGTTAGAATATTAGAACATTAGATCAAAAATTCTAAGTTCCAAGTTCTAAGTTCCAAGTTCTTGCTTCTAAACAGCAATATCTTTCTTCTTCGCTTTTTCAACAGTGTTGTTAAGCGCAGTTTGTGTGCAAAGGCCAAGCAGAACTGGGTCACGCGGGCTTAGGTTATTAATGTTCCAATAAGTGCGTGAGCGGATTGATTCAATTGTCTTTTTGGTAGTGCCAACCAGCTTCACGATTTGTGAATCAACAAGTTCAGGGTGATGTTTTAACAACCAAGCAATTGCATCCGGCTTATCCTGACGGCGGGCAACTGGCGTATAGCGGGCGCCTTTGCGTTTTTTGGCAACAAATTCAACTGCTGAAATGTTCATGTTAAGTTTTAAACTTTCATCAGCTTCGCATTTCTCAATTTCTTCTTTGGTCAATTCGCCAGCTTTAATTGGATCATTCGGTTGGATAGAAGTTGCCACTTCACCATCGGCAATACCTTGAATTTCAAGCGGATGCATCTGACAAAACGCGGCGATCTGATCAAAAGTCAGCGTTGTGTTATCGATAAGCCATTTTGCCGTTGCTTTTGGCATGAAAGGTGCAGTTGTCATAATCTAAGTTCCTTAAAATTTAAATTTGTGAATGATTTACACCAAAACCCGCTTGCAGTACAAGGAAAATCATATAGATTTAGCCTCTAATTTTTCTAGTCCCTTAATGTCTCAGCCTAAAGCAAGAAAAAGCACCTCAATTATAACTAAACTGCTCTTTGCGGCCTTTTTATTGGCTTGCCTGGGTGCGGTGGGAGTAATCGGTATTTTTGCCTATTATAGCAAAGGCTTACCTAGCACGGAAGAGCTTAAAAATTACTATCCGAAAACCACGACCAGGCTTTATGATGCTAATGGCGGATTATTGGCGGAATTTGCTACTGAGAAACGTGTTTTCGTACCGATCACTTCAATTCCTGATGTTGTAAAACAGGCGTTTGTTGCAGCGGAAGACCAGAATTTCTACAAACATTCCGGCGTTGATGTGTTCAGTATTTTCCGTGCGGTAATTCATAATGCGGTGGCTAAACTCACCCATCATGGGGGCTTGAGCGGTGGTTCTACAATTACGCAGCAGGTGGTAAAAAACCTTCTCTTGAATAAAGATAAAACAATTGCGCGTAAGGTAAAAGAAGCGATTCTGGCTGTGCGTGTAACCCAGGCGATGCCTAAGGATAAAATTCTTGAGATTTATTTGAACGAAATTTTCCTCGGTAACCGCTCTTATGGCGTAGTTGCTGCATCTTATAATTACTTCAACAAATCAATCGATGAACTAACAGTTGAGGAAGCGGCTTTCCTGGCTGCAATGCCGAAAGCGCCAAGTAATTTTGATCCGCGCAAGAATTACGAACGTGCATTAGAGCGCCGTAATTATGTGCTCGAGCGCATGTATCAAGATGATTACATCACCAAAAAAGATGCTGAAATTGCCAAAGCCAAGCCGATTAATTTGGCCAAAGGCGTGGAAAAAGAAATCGCCACCAATAATTTCGCCGAAGAAATTCGCCGTTTTATGATTGAGAAATATGGCGAAGAACAAGTTTATGGTGGTGGTATGACTGTTCGCACCACGCTTGATCCAAAACTGCAGAGATATGCAGAGAAGGCGCTTTATGACGGCATCACCGCATATGACCGTCGCCACGGCTGGCGTGGCCCACTGCCAACTCGCATTGATAATCTGGAATTATGGCATGAATCATTACTCGCCGCCAAAGCTCCTGAAGCTATCGGCCCCTGGAAAATGGCCGCTGTGCTTAGCACTACTGATAAAACTGCCGAACTTGGTTTGAAAGATGGTTCTACTGCAACGCTCACTTTTGATGGTTTGAAATGGGCGAAAAAATGGTATTCCGGCCAACGTTATGGCGAAGATCCGCACAGTGTAAAAGATGTTATCAAACCGGGTGATGTAATCATGGTTGATAATGAGAAGGATGATAAAGGCAATACTAGATTGACGCTTGAGCAGATTCCCGATGTTAATGGTGCGATGATGGTGATGAACCCATCTTCCGGCCGCGTATTGGCAATGGTTGGCGGTTATCCTTATGGTAATAGTGATTTCAACCGCGCAACTCAGGCCAAACGCCAACCAGGTTCTTCATTTAAGCCATTCGTTTATATGACAGCGCTTGAAAATGGTTTCCTTCCATCGACAATTGTCAATGATGGGCCGATCGAAGTGCCGCAAGGGCCAGGCTTGCCGATGTGGACGCCGAAAAACTATGGTGGTGATTTCCTTGGCCGTATTCCGCTTCGCGTTGCTTTGGCAAAATCACGCAACAACGTAACCGTGCTGGTGTCGCTCATGATGGGTGTTAGCAAAGTTCAGGAAATGGCAACCCGGATGGGAATTCTTGATAAGCCGGCGCCATATTATTCGATGGTGCTCGGTGCGGATGAAACAACACTTATGCGTTTGATAACCGCTTATGCAACAGTTGATAATTACGGCAAGCAGGTAAAACCAATATTGATTGACCGCATTCAAGATCGCACCGGCAAAACTATTTATGTGGGCGAAAGAGAAGAAAACAGCCGCGAATGTGTTGGCTGTTCGGGAGAAAATATCAGCACCACTGCGCCAGAGATTATTGATAAAAGCAAACAGCTGGTTGATCCGGCAACGACTTACCAACTAATTACCATGCTAGAAGGCGTTATCCAATTCGGTACATCAACCCGCGCTAAAGTTCTTGGCCGCCCGCTGGCTGGCAAAACCGGAACTACCAACGAAAGCTTCGACACATGGTTCATGGGCTTTACGCCAGATATTGTTGTTGGCACATTTATTGGTTTTGATCATCCGAAAACTTTGGGCCGCGATGCAACCGGTGCTTCGGTGCCGCTGCCGGCGTTTATTGATTTCATGCAGCAGGCGATGAAAGATGTGCCGCCAAAACCATTCCCGATTCCGCCAGGAGTTCGTTTCCAACGAATTGACGTAACCACCGGTCATGCACCGACAGACCAGTCTAGCCCGGCTAATATCCAGATGGAAGTTATCAACCCACGTGCGCCGGAAGATATTCAATATTCCGATGAATACCGCGAGAAATTTATGAATGGCGAAGGAGTCATTGGTGGTGGCAACAGTGGTTATGGTGGCAGCAGCAGCGGCAATGTTGATAGCGGTCTGTATTAGATAGATGTCAGATTTCAAATATCAGATGTCAAAATTCTGATATCTGACATTCGGCATCTGACATCTTGAGTTTATTTAAGTTCTACTATCATACCATCATAACACGGCTGAATATTCTGCGGTAATTCACGTAGCAATTCATTATAATCCAGATGTGCGCCCATATGGGTGAGATAGGCTTGCTTGGGTTTAAATTCAGCAATCCATTCCAATGTTTGTTCCAAGTGGGAATGAGTTGGTGCAGTTTCGCGGCGCAGGCAATCGATAATCCATATATCAGCATTGCGGAGCGCTACGTGTGATTCGGGCGGGAAGGTTTTTACATCTGTTGAATAAACCAAAATCCCACCGCCATTATTGATGCGGTAACCAACTGAATGCACACTGCCATGATTTTGCATGAAGGGCAGAATTTTGAATTCACCAAATTCGAATTCGTGGAGCATTTCAATATTATGCGCGCGAAGTGATGGGCGAAACCAACCGAATTCAGGTTTGGGTGGTTTGAAGCAATAAGTGAAACGCGAGGTGATTTCCTCCATGGTTTTGGCATCGCCGAATGCATCGATCTGGCCCTGCTTGAGGTAATTGAATGATTTTATATCATCAATCCCATGCAAGTGGTCGGCATGAGCATGGGTGTAGAGAACGGCGTCAATTTTGGTGATGTTATTGGCAAGCGCTTGCTGGCGTAAATCAGGCGAAGTATCGATAAGCAGATGGCTGCGTTTTCCTTCGATGTGGATTGAAGCACGTAGCCGGTTATTTTTCGGATTATCCGAAATTTTTCCGCCCACATGCGGCACGCCTGCTGAAGGCCCGCAACCTAATATGGTTATTTTCATCGTGGTACTTTATTGAAGAGTTTGTAAAAATTCGCAGTAGTTTGCTCTTCAACTTCCTTGAAACTAATACCTTTCAGCTCCGCCAGTTTTTCTGCCGTAAACTTCGTGAAGGCCGGTTCATTGCGCTTTCCGCGGTTGGGGATTGGTGCCAGATATGGCGAATCAGTTTCAACCAGCAAATATTGCAGCGGGATTTTCTTGGCGGATTCCTGCAGATCAGTAGCGTTTTTGAAGGTTAGAATTCCGGAGAGGGATATATAGAGCCCATGATCAATTGCGCATTTGGCAACTTCATAGGTGGAAGAAAAACAATGCAACAAGCCAGGGAAGGGCGCTTCTTTTTTGATGATTTTGATAATATCTTCATCGGCATTGCGAGTGTGAATAACCAGCGGCAAACCCGTAACTTTGGCGGCTTTAATATGTTCGGCTAAACAATGTTTTTGCTCATCGCGTGGCGAATTTTCGTAATAATAATCCAACCCAGTTTCACCAATGCCGACGCATTTCGGGTGTTTGGTGCGCTCGATCAATTCTTCTGCCGTGACGCTTACATGCTGTAAAGCATCATGCGGATGAACGCCAACCGTGCAGAAAACATTTTCATATTTTTCAGCAATTGCGGCAATTTCGGGAAATTCTTCAAGCTTGGTGCAAATTGAAACCATTTTGCCCACGCCATATTCGGCCGCACGTGTAATTACTGCGTCAAGATCATCCTTGAAATCTGGGAAATTCAAATGGCAGTGCGAATCAATAAGCATGGTGGCAGAATAACTTCCGCACCGCTCCAATTCAAGCGCTTATATCCGCCCCATTAGAACAAGAATGAGTATGATGATTACCACCAATCCCAAACCACCGCTTGGATAATAACCCCATTCACGGCTGTGTGGCCATGTAGGCAGAGCGCCGAGTAGCATAAGAATTAGAATAATCAGTAAAATCGTACCTAATGACATAAATCACCTCCGGTTAGTTGTTACGAGAAGTATGATTTATCAAAAGGCAATTTTCGATATGGCTTATCTATCTTTGTTATAAGGGGAGGATAAGTACTATGAGCGAGTTGGCGCGGTTAGGGGCCCATAGGCTCGACTATATAAGGTGCCATGTACCTTATTGTCTCCAGGTTCAGAAGCTACGGGCGAAGTGTTTCTGGATGCAATTATTACATGTGCTGGTGTTCTTGGAGCAGAGACTTGCTCTTCACCCGGGCAGCCATTTTCAACCCAAGTTGCAACTTCTGGAGGATAGGACCAGTGCGCGTGGCCGCTATCGACCATATCAATTATTTCATGGCTATCTGCTAGGTCTCTTCTGATGGAGAGCACATCGGGCCGTTGCGTAAAGTTTTTGCCGCCTAATTTGCTAATATATTCTTGGATTATATGAAGCAAAACATATTCAGAAAAACAAGTTGGCGGATTTGGATCATCAATTTTTCTGAAAATACTTCTGACAGTAATTTTATCTAATCCTTGTCCCCGATTTTGGCGGCTTAAAAGATCATTCATGAGCCTAATCGGCTGTATAATTGAACACTCAATATGACCAAATTTTGTCGGTATTTCATATGGCTGAAGTTTTATTTTTTCAGCTTCAACTCGCCATGCATCAGACCAAGAGTGGAAATATTGTAGAGCTTCTCTTTTATAAATATAACGGTCAGCCAATTTTTGTGCCATGGCTTGGAATTCTGCTACAAGTTTATTATTTGTAGGCGGCCTATAATTAACCATAACTCCTTATAGTTATTACTTTCAATATGATACATAAATTGAGCAAAAAAGCAAGGTTTTCCGGCAGTTTCGCATTGCTACCTGAAGATGTAATTTAGCCAAAAAATTTATATTTTACGTGAGATGAAAGCTTTTACTTCGCCTTCCACGCGAAAATCATCGGCTGCGATGAATGGTTCAAAATCAGGGTTGAATGAATGTAAGATTTTTGTTTTGCCATCAATCTGCAAACGTTTCACCAAAGCTTCGCCATTATTTACGCAGACGAAAACTTTGCCATTTTCCTCGCGCGATGTTTTTTGCGCGATGACAAAATCACCTTCATGGATTTTTGGTTCCATCGAGCGGCCTTTGGCTTTTACCATGAAAGCTTCAAACGCTGGAAAGCTTAAAAGTTTTGATGAAATAGGAATGCGGTCAACTGGGCTGCCGTCAAGTAATGAACCTTCTGGGCCGCAAGCAGCTAGGCCATATAAATTCAAATGCGCAACCGCGGCTTCTGGCGCATCCATACTCATGACTTGATAGTCTTTCGTATTATATGGGTTGCGTTTCAAATAACCCTTTTTTTCTAGTTGCTGCATATGATGTGCAACTACGCTGGTTGAAGAAGCACCCAAATGTTCCTGCAATTCACGAACGGTAAGTGGGTCATCAGAATTATTGGTTAGAAGTTTTAATAACTCTTCTTGAACAGGATGTAATTTTGTTTTCATGAAGGCAGAATATGCCATCTTTTTGCAAAATGCAAGAACAACTTGACATGTTCTAATTTTTGTTCTAGAACATCTCCATAACAACATTATAGGAGAATTTATGCAGGAAGTAACATATTTCGTAATTTTTCATCGCGGTGAATGGCAAATAGAATGCAACGGCCATTATTATGGGCCGCATAAGACACAAGAAGTGGCGGTGAAATTAGCAGTGGCGGCAGCAAAACTTGCCAAACGCGATGGTGATGCAGCAAGTGTTATTGTGAGAGACCGCGATAATTCATGGCATACGGAATGGCAGCACAGTGGCAACTTTTACGGTAGTCTGGCTTATTAGTTGGGAATTTTTAGTTAAAGTTTAAGCTTAAGAAAAGGGTAGCAGGTAGCTGCCCTTTTCTTTATTGCTTGCGCTGCAGCGGTTTAATCCCGTTTTCGGCGCCGTTCAAGAGATTCACTGCGACTGGTAATGATACTCTGTAAAATTTCTCCAGCAGGAGATCCTTTTTCTTCTTTGAGTTTTTCTTCAAGAAAAGCTTCAGCTTCGGCTGATTGTATGCCGGCCAGCATTGTGCACATCATGCCGACAATATCGAGCGGTTCTGTTCGCCAATGACTTTTTATCCAAGCAAGAAGCCGCATCTCTAACGGAGTTTCAAGAGATGAATAAGAATCTGAAAGATGCAGAACCATTTCAACCAAAGCCTCGGCCATTTCGACAGGATCATCTTTTTCGCTGGCGGCGCGGTTCAGCAATTCTGTAATGGCATTATTTGTTTCATCGCGGTCCATTACAGTTGGTAGCGCATTAATATAGTCAGAGAGCTTTGTATATTTATGTAGTGGTTTTGGAGGATTTTGCATTTTTAATCCGAAGTTATGAGGTAGTTTCCAATATACTTCTTGTTCTTAAAACGGGCAAGGTCTTTGAATGGCTATAAAATAGGAGATGGTGGGCGGTTAGGGACTCGAACCCCAGACCCTCTCGGTGTAAACGAGATGGGCTAGGTTTATGCCAAATTACACCACTCTCTTCTAACCCTTGTCTGTTAATGATTGCAAGCATTTCAGACTTATATCAGATTATTTAGTATTTGCCAATTTTATCGCTTTAGTGTAGAACATACGTAGAACGAGGATATTGTTATGGCAACGCGGATACATTTTACCAAAGCAGCAATTGAGAGATTGCCTATTCCTACTGATAGAGACAGGGAGTTATATAAAGATGATGAGATTACCTCACTGGAGGTAGCAGTATTCAAATCGGGTAAGAAGACTTTCTATGTATATAAACGCATAGGCAGCAAGCCAAGCCGGATAAAACTCGGTGCTTTCCCAGATACGACTGTAGATAATGCTCGTAGATTAGCCCAAACTAAATTGGGTGAGATAGCACAAGGCATTGACCCAAACGATACCAAAAGGCAATTGCGCCAACAGATAACATTCGGCCAGTTGTTTGATATCTTTATGGAGAAGCACTCCAAAATACATAAGAAGTCATTCAAGAATGATGTGAGCATGTATAACTGCCATTTGAAAGCCAAGTTTGGCAACACAAAGATATCTGAAATTACATCTGAGAAAATCAGGAACTTTCATTTAAGGTTAGGTGAGAGAGCAAAGCCAGCAGCTAACAGGGTTTTGGATTTAGTTTCATCAATGTTTGAGCAAGCTAGGCAAATGGATTTGTTTGAGGGTGAGAATCCTGTTAAGCGGGTCAAGAAGTTTGAAGTAAGTTCTAGAGATAGATACCTCTTACCTGACGAAATGCCTGAATTCTTTAAAGCTTTAGCAAACGAACCGAATGAGATAGCTAGAGATTATATATTCATGTCACTTTTTACTGGGGCAAGAAAGTCTAACGTCCTCTCCATGAGCTGGGATGAAATTAACCTTGACGCTAAGCAGCCGTATTGGAGAATTCCTGACGTAAAATCCAAGAGCGGCGATACAATGCAGATTCCATTATCTGAAACAGTATTGAAGTTATTAAAGCATCGGAAAAAGCATAACCCGAAAGATTGCGCGTTTGTATTTCCGGGTGTTGGCAAAGCCGGTCATTTGGCTGACCCGAAGAAAGCATGGAAAAGAGTCCTTGAAAAGGCCGGGCTAAGCAATCTTAGATTACATGATTTGCGAAGGACGCTTGGAAGCTGGTTAGGTAGGTCAGGGGCAAGCAGCTATATTATCAGTAAAGCATTAGGTCATGGTTCAATTCGTTCTACAGAACCATATACAAGATTATCAATTGACCCGGTTGCGAGTTCTATAGATGAAGTTACTAAGGCTATGGTGCAAGCGGCTGGTCAGAAGTAGAGTAAAGCAAATGGCTAAAGCAAAAAGAACTAATTCAGCACATCTTGATCGGACAATGTTAAATGTAAAGTCGGCTTATATAAAAGATTTAGGTATCGAATGTTTGGCAAGATTTAAACTTCATGATCCTGAATTAATTGTAAAAGTTGCTTCTTTATTAAAAAGGTTTGAGACAACTCATATTGATAAGCAGAATTACGAATCCATAAAGCAAGGTCTCAAGAGCAAGATAGTAGAAACACTAGGTTTCCATCCTTGGATTGATCTCATTATGAACTTTGATGAGAGCTATCTTCTAGATAATCTGGGTGTGCAGTATAGCAAAAGCGATTTAACAGCTGCTTGTATATTGTATAAAATCACCAAGCTGAAAGAAGCCGAGAATAATAACGATATAAAGCATATGGAGAATGCTTCGCTGGATATAGCCAAATTTGAGTTGGCCTACAGATTATTTACAAGAATGGATGCGGGCGAATTAAAGAAGACTGACGCTATATTCAAAGTATTTAGCATGTACGACCAAAAGAGATTGGCGGCAGCAAAGGCAGCTAGACACCATAAAACTGATGAAGCTATCCGTGATGCATGTATTGAATTCAGAAGGATTTACTCTGATCCTGTTAATGCTAATTACACAGAGGCAGCCACAAACATATTCTGGGATTATTTTAAGGAGGATAAGCGGATTTCCTTTCGAGCATATTCCGTTAGAAAGCAAAAGTACTTGAGTGATATGAAGTTAGCGAGCGTTGATAAGAGTGTTTTACGTAATTACATTGATAAAACCAGCATATCAGTTTTTTCTCCTTGTAAAACACTTGCCACACATTTTAGCAAATGCCTGTCAAGAGGAATAAATGTCTGTCTACTCGGAGAAAGACATTAAATAACAAGGGGTTGTCCTTGTATATTTCGTTTATTTATATTATAATAGGAATGCAAGGAGTAATCATATTCCTTATAATTAACCCACATAAAAGAGGACATAATATGGCGACGGAATTACTATCCGTAGATCAAACGGCGACGTTTTTAAACATATCAAAAGCTACTTTGGATTGCTGGCGAAGTAACAAGAGGTATAAGCTACCTTATTATAAGATAGGCCGATGCGTAAGATATAAGATGTCTGATCTCACAGACTTTCTCTCACGAAAACAAGTAGGCTGCACCGCCTAACAAGCAATAGCCCTTTAATAACAATTTAAGACCATTTCGGAGCGTCCTTACATAAGGCGGCGGGTTAACCATACCCGCTCGTAGGACTCTCTTCACATTTAATTATAAGAGGAATTACATATTATGAATGAACTAGAAAATAGCGTTACCTTTGACTTATACAGAAAACTTACTAATAGCAGGCCAGCCACAATAAATTTGTACCATCAAATTGTATCAATCCTTGACCGAAAAAGAGCTTGGACTTTTGCTGAGCAAATTAGAGCCGAGCATACATTAGAGGTCTTGCTAGCAAATCTATTGCCCCAATGTTTCAGGCTTAACAGCAAGTACCTTGCTATACCGCTCAACTCTAATGCTTACAGACCGAGTATATATAAACCAAATAATATTACCCACAAAATCCTAAGAGGCCTTGTAGAAGGGCTAGAAAGACTTGATTATATATCAGTTAACAAAGGTTTTTATGATAATAAGACAGGTATTGGAAGGAATACTAGATTGAGTATAACTGAGAAATTCAGAGAGTTTGTTGCTAGTTACAATTTCGGAATAGAGAATATCCGATTAGATTTCAGTTCAAGGCCTCTAATCATATTAAAAGATAACAAACGGAATATGATTAATTATGAAGTTTCTGAGTCTGTTGAGAACATGGCAAATAGCTTGCGTGTATTTAATGAGCGTATCAGGTCTTCTGATATTAAGCTTGTTCTTAATGAGGAACAAACCGAAGCATTTATTCAGAGAATGTCTAATACTGATGAACCTAGATGCCTAGATTTTAGCCGCCGCCTTTTATATCGAGTGTTCAACAATTCTACTTTTGACCAAGGCGGCAGACTTTATGGAGGCTGGTGGCAACAGATTCCTAAGGACTATAGAGAGGATATAACGATAGATGAGAGGCCAACCATAGAAATTGATTACTCTGAGTGTCACCCACGCTTATTGTACCATACAACCGGAATTGAGACACCAGGTGGGGATTGCTATGTTATTGAAGGTTATGGTGAAGAATATAGAGAATCAGCTAAAACCCTTTTCAATATCATGCTGAACTCTGTTGATAGGCTTAAGGCACTTAAAGCCAATAGAAATAAGATTGCTCTGCCGGAAGGCAAAAGTATAGAAGACCTAGAGCAAGCTATTAGAATGAAGCATTTAGCTATAGCTGAGAGATTTTATAGCGGAGCAGGGCTAGAACTTATGTACCATGACTCAATTATTGCAAATGACATAATGTTGCAGCTTGCTGAGAGAGATATAACATGCCTTCCCATACACGATAGCTTTATAGTTCAATCTCAGTATGCAGACCAACTTACAGCGGTTATGCGAAAAGCTTATCATAGGCAGACAGGCTATAAAGCTAAGATTAAGGGCGTAGGTGATAGGACAAATGCTGCCAACATGGTTAGATATCTGCGGGATAGGAGTCCATCAATCAATACTACAACTTCTGTGACTACTGATTAAAGCAGATAGGTAAGGGTAGGATGTTGGTATGCTTTCTCTATGCTTACAGTATGTTTACACTGTAGAACTAGAGTTTTACTGCCAGTTTCCTCCCTTACTAGTGTCGGTTAGAAGTTTATAACAATAATGGGAGTAATAACCTATCTAACAATAGATATGATAACTGAATGTTATTTACCTAATCTTCTAATCAAATAAGGTGCAACTATAAAGGCCAGTAACAATACAAATATTTCCAGTATGAGAAGGTTATAATCTATTGAGAGCCTTCCAATATTCGAATACTGAGAAGTACTATCAATAATAAACTGAAACCTAGGCTGTATCTCGTATGTATAGCCATTAGGATAAACCAGTAATCTAGGTGGAAACAAACAGGCCAATACAATTAAGCTTAAGCCTAGCTTTATGGAGAACCCATAAGGTTTATTCAATACATGTATCTTTAGACTGGCAGCCTTACCTGAGTTCTTACTGGTATATACTATAGTTATCCATACCAATGATAGAACTAGTAATATAGATGTGCCAAGATCTATAATGTTTATTGCAGTTCTTATGTCAGCTGGTTGATTTGAATATACGTTTAAAAGCAATAGAGGGCGGCTAACCAAGAATCCAATTAAAGCCATCTTAAAGAACTTACTCGCTTTGGACTGGTCTGTCACATTGGGCTGACTTTTTATACAACTGAGTTCTGCTATTTGAGAGGTAACATCATGCAGACGTTCTCTATCTTCTTCAGTTAAAGGCGCATTGCTTTGATAATGCTTTTGCAGCTTTATTAATGTTTTAAGTCTCTTCTGTTCATTCATTTAGCTGCCTTAATCTTCTTGGTGAACATCAACCTTATTCCTGCTA
>JABDBO010000026.1:828-14234 GCA_013288575.1 Alphaproteobacteria bacterium | reverse complement strand
GCATATTCATCGAACGCATCCTTATCTTCATCGCTCAAATGCAAATCATCAATATCAATGCTTTGTGACTGATCTGGGTTTTTCTTCAAGCTGTCTTGCGATAAAAACCATAATACGTTTGAAGCGGTAATAAGCTGGGAATCATAAACATCGTTTATTTCCTCCTGCGTAGTGAAATAACCAATTACGCCGATCGCAATAATATATATCATCAGCGGGGTTGATATGCTTTTTAGCAATTTGCGGCGAAGTGAATATATTTTCATTTCACTACCATATAGCCCACGCCGCGCATGGTTTTAATGAAATCATTGCCGAATTTCTTGCGCAATTTGTAGATCAAAACTTCTACCGTATTGCTCTCAAATTCTTCTTCCAACCCATAAATCAATTCCTCGATTTCAGATTTGCTAACTGTCCGCCCGGCAGATTCCATCAGAAACGCCAGCAACTTATATTCCTTCGCCGGCAACATAATTGTCTTGCCAGTCCGCAATACAGTTTTCGTCACCGTATTAAGTTCCACCCCACCAAGTTTAATGACAGATTCCGCCTTACCCTTGCTCCGACGAATGAGCGCTCTTAAGCGCGCCAGCAACTCATCCAAATCAAACGGTTTGGTGATATAATCATCAGCGCCCAAATCCAAACCTTTGACGCGTGAGGAAATTCCATCCATCGCGGTTAATATCAAAACCGGCGTAACATCGGCCTTGCTGCGCAGAACTTTCAAAAACTCCAAACCGTTTTTCACCGGCAAATTTATATCCAGAATCACCGCCGCAAATTTTGAAGTTTCCGTTGCCAGTAATGCCGCCTCGCCATCCTTCATCCAATCTACCGAATAGCCCGAAACCTCCAGCGCCTTCTTCAAAGACGCACCCAGCATTTCATCATCTTCAGTAAGGAGAATTCTCATCCCGCTACAATATTACGCTTCCGCCGCCGAAGCAACCGCCACCTTCTCACGAAACTTATAGCCAATCCCAGCTTCATTAATAATATATCTCGGCTTTAGTGGATCATCCCCCAGTTTCTGCCGCAAATGCTGTGCATAAATCCGCAAATAATGGCTGTTCTCCGTCGAATGCTTACCCCACACATCCAGCAACAACTGCTTTTGCGTCACCACTTTCCCCGCATGTTTCACCAGCACCGCCAGCAGCTTATATTCAATCGGCGTCAGATGCGTTTCAACTCCTGCCACAAACACCTGCCGCTTTTCCAAATCCAGTTTCATCTCGCCAATTTCAATCACCGGGCTAGATTGCGTCTCACCACTTCGCGCCCGCCGCAGCGCCACTTTCAACCGTGCCAACAACTCGCCCGTACTAAACGGCTTGGTCAAATAATCATCCGCACCCAATTCCAGCGCCTTGATTTTATCCGCTTCCTGCCCGCGCGCGGAAAGTACGATTATTGGTATATTGCTCCACCCGCGAATATTCTGGATAATCTCAATTCCATCCATATCCGGCAGGCCCAAATCCATGATGATAACTTCTGGCGGGTGCAGAGTTGCCAGTTTCAAACCATCTTTTCCAGTTTCAGCAAATACCGGCTTAAAATCATTACCAGTCAAAACCACCTTCAGGAATTTCCTGATCTCTGGCTCATCTTCGATCACCAATATATTTGCGTCACTCATTCGAGGTCTTTTGCTATAACGTCAGATTTCACTGTTGGCAGCGTAAAGCTAAACCGTGCACCACCTTCCGGCCGGTTCTCCGCCCAAATCTTACCGTGGTGGGCCGCAATAATCCCGTGGCAAATCGCCAAACCTAAGCCGCTGCCTTTATGTTTATCCTTATGTTCGGAAGTATAAAATTTATCAAAAATCTTACTTTCGTTTCCTGCCGGAATTCCTTTGCCGTTATCTTCAATCGAAATCACCAAATCATCATGTGATTTCTTGGCGAGAATTTTCACCGTTGAATTTTCCGGCGTATATTTCACTGCATTTTCCAGCAAATTCGTCAACACCTGCTCAATTAAAACCCCGTCGATAAACACCAGAGGCAAATCATGTTTCACATCAATAATCACATTATATTTTTCAATCTGATGCTCTAAGCGCAGCAACACAGAGCCAATCAATTCCTGCACATAATAAGGCTGTTTGTTTAGTTTAATCGACCCAGATTCCAAACTCGTAACGTCGAGCAAATTAGTAACAATCCGCGATAACCTTGCCGCTTCCTGGTTAATAGATTTTACCAACTCACGTTGAGTGGCCGGCGAAAGATTTTTATCATCCAACAACAAACTAGATGATGCACCAGTAATTGATGCCAAAGGTGTGCGCAAATCATGCGAAACCGAGCTCAATAAAATATTGCGAAGCTTCTCGCTTTCTGCTTCAACGCGTGATTTCTCCGCCGTTTCCGCTGAACTTGCGCGCTCCAATGCCGAAGCTAACAAGCTCGCAAAAGTTTCAATTAACGAAATTTCTTCCGGCTGGAAAATCCGCTCCGAAACTTTTGGAAGCGCGCCAAGCACGCCTAAAATTCCACTTGCCGCCACAATCGGGAAATATAAACCTTTAGCACTCGGCATCGTTGCTGTGCCATAACCTGCCACATGCCCATTCGTAAATGCCCAGCGCGCCACAGTTTCTTCCTTAATATCTTCTTCAGGCAACTGCCCGTAAATCACTTTCAAATCATCGCCAAATGCCAGCCATATCACCGCATCAACATCAAAATTCTCAGCAATCTGTTTAGCCGCCGTTTCCGAAATACTTTCATGACCGCGCGTTGAAGCTAGCTCTTTTGTAAGCATATAAAGTGATTGCGTATCTCGCTCTTTGCGGCGGGCAAAAAACGCCTGCATTTTAAGCTGCAACGCCTGGGTAGAAATCACCACGCTGGTAATAACCATCACGCCAAAAGTCAGCATATATGACGGATTATGAATATTAAACCCGCGCCCCGGCTCGATGAAAAAGAAGTTGAATGCTGTAATTGCCAAAAGTGAAAATACAATCGATGGCCCGCGTCCAAATTTTGCCGCGACGATAACCACACCCATCAGGTAAATCATTATCTGGTCAACTGGCGCTAAATATTTTCCCAGCAAATGCGCTGCGCCCGTACAAAGCGTCACTGAAAGTAAACCCCACAAATACATATTCGGCCTAAATTCCGCAAATATACTTGTCTTGCCTTTTTCAGTTTTCTGCTGAACCGGATCACCGGTAATAACGTAAATATCAACATCGGAAGTCTTGCGGATAATTTTATCAACCAGCGTTCCAAATACCAAATTGCGCAGCCGCGTTTTGTGCGGTTTGCCGACAATTATTTTAGTAACTTCCTGCTCTTTGGCATAAGCAATAATTTCCTCAACCGCATTATTTCCCTGCAACACGGCCGTTTTCCCGCCATTACGCTCCACCATCCGCATAATGGTTTCAACCGCTTTGCGCCCGCGCTGGTTCAATTTATAATGCCGCGCATTTTCCACATACACGGCTACCCAAGGCGCTCTTAAAGCCGATGCCATGCGCCGTGCCGAACGCACCAGTTTCGCCGAAAGCGGGTCCGGCCCGATGCAAACCAAAATCTTCTCACCAACCGTGATCGCCTCTTTCAAGCCCTCGCGCGCTTTCAAATCATCCATTTGCGCGTCAACACGTTCCGCCGTGCGGCGAAGTGCTAACTCACGCAGTGCAATTAAATTTGATTTCTTAAAAAAGTTATCCGCCGCCCGCGCCTTCGCCTGGGCTGCAATATAAACCTTGCCCTCTTTCAAGCGTTTCAAAAGTTCATCCGCCGGAATATCCACCAGCGTAATATCATCCGCCTGGTCAAAAATCTTATCCGGCACCGTCTCTTTCACAAACACGCCGGTAATGCCCGCAACAATATCATTCAAGCTCTCAATATGCTGCACGTTCAGCGTCGTATAAACATCAATCCCCGCCTCAAGCAATTCCTCAACATCGTTCCAACGTTTTGGGTGCCGCACACCCGGCGCATTCGTATGCGCCAACTCATCAAGCAATATCAAAGCTGGTTTGCGCGACAGAGCCGCATCCAGATTAAACTCTTTGATTTTCACGCCACGATGGTCAATTTCCAAAAGCGGCACCACCGGAATTCCCGCCGCCAGTTTCTCGGTTTCCGGCCGGCTATGTGTTTCGACAATGCCGATCACCACATCCACGCCCTCTTTCAAGCGCTCATGCGCGGCTGATAGCATCGCATAGGTTTTTCCCACACCTGCGCAACCACCGAAAAATATTTTTAAGCGCCCGCGATGCGCGCGGCTTTCCTCGGCTTTAATACGCCCAAGCAACTCATCCGGATTTGGTCTGTTATCTTGTGAAGCTGGCATCCACCGCCATTATGGTTATATTTTACCGTCGAGCGCAAGGTTTAATTTCAGCACATTCACCCGTGGCTCGCCGAAAATTCCAAACTGCCTGTCACTTGTGTATTTTTTAACAAGATCAATAACTTGCGCTTCTTGCAAATGGCGCTGTTTTGCCACTCTCTCAACTTGGTAATCTGCCGCCGCTACACTAATTTCCGGGTCAAGTCCGCTGGCTGATGCCGTCACCAAATCTACCGGCACCGGCGAGCGCCCTTTATATTTATTCAACTCATCCATCCGCGCTTGTGCAGCTTTCACCAAATCCGGATTAGACGGCCCCAAATTGCTGCCCATCGAATTTGCCGCATTATAAGGCATTGGCGTTGTTGCCGATAAACGCCCCCAGAAATATTTCGGATCAGTAAAATTCTGCCCCAAAATTTCCGAGCCAATAACCTTATCGCCAACTTTTAACAAGCTGCCATAAGCCTGTTTTGGAAACGCCAGTTCCGCAACTTCCGTCACCGCCGCCTCATATAAAAAGCCGAAAAACAAAGTGAAAAACACCACCAGTGTAATTGCCGGACGAAGATTTTTCATTACACAGCTCCTATAATTTTAAGAATTATGTCGATGATTTTTATCCCGATAAATGGCACCACAACCCCGCCGCCGCCATATACTAATATATTATGCCGCAACAATTTCGCCGCGCCCACCGGTTTATATTTCACGCCTTTCAACGCTACCGGAATCAGGAATATAATCACCAACGCATTAAATATCACCGCCGATAAAATCGCACTCCGCGGGCTGGTGAGGTGCATAATATTCAGCTTATTCAACAATGGATAAGTGCTCGCAAACGCCGCCGGAATAATCGCAAAATATTTGGCAATATCATTCGAAATTGAAAATGTAGTGAGCGCCCCACGCGTCATCAGCAACTGCTTTCCAATTTCCACAATCTCAATCAACTTCGTCGGGTTGGAATCTAAATCCACCATATTCCCCGCCTCTTTCGCCGCCTGCGTGCCTGAGTTCATCGTCACCGCCACATCGGCCTGCGCGAGCGCCGGCGCATCATTCGTCCCATCACCCACCATCGCCACTAACTCTCCACCTTCCTGCATCTTGCGGATATATTTGAGTTTCGCCTCAGGCGTTGCCTGCGCCAAGAAATCATCCACACCGGCCTCAGTCGCAATCGCCGCCGCCGTCAGTGGATTATCTCCCGTGATCATCACACTCTTAATACCCATCTTCCGCAGTTCCGCCAACCGCTCCTTAATTCCCAACTTCACCACATCCTTCAAATGAATCACACCCAAAACACGCTTACCATCTGTCACCGTCAGCGGCGTTCCACCAGCTCTTGCAATAGTATCCGCCTGTTTAGTCACATCCTCCGGCACTTCCGCGCCAAGACCCTTTACATAGCGCACAATCGCATCACCCGCGCCTTTCATAATTTCTTTGCCGCCGCATTTGATGCCGCTCAACCGGGTCTCTGCCGAGAACGGAATAAACTCCGCATCCAAATCACAAACCTCACGCTCCGCAATTCCATATTTTGCCCGCGCCAAGGCTACAATACTTTTCCCCTCAGGCGTCTCATCAGAAAGCGAAGAAAGCTCCGCCGCCTCAGCTAGTTCCGTCGCACTAACCCCACCCGCCGGGTAAAACATTACCGCCTGCCGGTTACCATGCGTAATCGTCCCCGTCTTATCCAACAACATCACATTCACATCCCCCGCCGCTTCCACAGCACGCCCAGAGGTCGCAATAACATTTGCCTGAATCAACCGGTTCATCCCCGCAATCCCAATTGCAGATAACAAGCCACCAATAGTAGTCGGCGCCAAACAAACCAGCAGCGCAATTACCACCGTCACACTAATAACTTCCCCGTGTCCGGCAAAATTCACGCTGAAAATTGAAAATGGTAATAATGTTGCCGTCGCCAATAAAAACATAATCGTCATCGCCGCCAGCAAAATGCCGAGCGCAATTTCATTCGGCGTTTTTTGCCGTTTCGCGCCTTCGACCAGCGCAATCATCTTATCAAGATAACTCTCACCCGGGTTAGAAGTAATCCGCACCACCAACCAATCCGAAAGCACGCGCGTGCCACCCGTCACCGCATCATGATCCCCGCCAGATTCACGAATCACCGGCGCTGATTCACCCGTAATCGCACTCTCATCCACTGACGCAATCCCATCAAACACCTGCCCATCCATCGGGATATATTCGCCAGCCTCAACCAGCACAAAATCCCCCATCCGCAAATCATTGGCAGCAATCGAAGTATATTTATCGCGGTGTTTCGGAGTCGCCAATTTCTTCGACATAATATCCCGTCGTGACGCCTTCAAACATTCCGCCTGCGCCTTGCCGCGCCCTTCCGCAATCGCCTCAGCAAAATTGGCAAACAATACAGTAAACCACAGCCACAGTGAAATCGTAATAATAAACCACGACGGCTCCGTATGCAGCACTGCCACGTTATAAATAAACTCCAGCGTCGTCAAAATCGCGCCGATATAAACTACGAACATCACCGGGTTACGCAATTGGTAAACTGGCGCCAATTTCGTGAACGAATGCATAATCGCCTCTTTCACGTTTTTGCCGGTCATTAACCTGTTTTCGTCTTTTTCTTTTTTCATATATTTATTTCAAGTAAAAATTCTCAGCAATTGGCCCGAGCGCTAACGACGGCACAAATGTCAGCACGCCAACCATAGCAATCACCGCAATTAATATCGTAATGAAAATAACCCCTTGAGTCGGCAAAGTGCCCGCTGAAACCGGCACCGAATTTTTGCTCGCTAGTGACCCTGCAATCGCCAAAACCGGCAGCATCACAAAAAACCGCCCAAACAACATTACAAAACCAAGAATGTAATTATAAAACGGCGTATTGGCATTTAAACCCGCAAAGGCACTGCCATTATTATTCGCCGCCGATGTAAACCCATAAAGGATTTCAGAAAATCCATGAATCCCCTGGTTAGACATTCCTGCGCGCCCAGCTTCCGTCAGCACCGCAATTGATGTTCCAATCAATACAAAAAACGGCGGCACTAAAATTGCAATCGAGGCCATCTTAATTTCAAACGCCTGAATTTTTTTACCCAAAAACTCCGGCGTCCGGCCCACCATCAAGCCAGCAATAAACACTGTCAGAATCACAAACACCAACATTCCATATAACCCGGAACCAACGCCACCAAAAATCACTTCACCAAACTGCATCATAATGAGCGGCACCGCTCCACCAATTGGCGTAAACGAATCATGCATCGCATTGGTCGCACCATTCGAAGCTGCCGTCGTCGCCGTCGCCCACAATGCCGAATTCACAATGCCGAACCGCGTTTCTTTCCCCTCCATATTTCCGCCCGATTGCGTCAGCGAAACATGCTGGTCAATTCCCAATGCTTTAAATTTCGGATTACCTTTTTGCTCAGCGCCAATTGCTAAAACCAAAAACGGAATGAACACAATAACCTTGGCAATCAACAACGCCCGCCCTTGCCGGTTATCATTAATCATCCGCCCAAAAGTGAAACAAAGAGCTGCCGGAATCAGCAATATCAACACCACTTCAATAAAATTCGTCAAAGGTGTTGGGTTCTCAAACGGATGCGCCGAATTGGCATTGAAAAACCCGCCGCCATTAGTCCCCAGCATTTTAATCGCCTCTTGCGCTGCCACCGGCCCGGTTGCAATAACAGATTCCTTCCCCTCAAGCGGCTGATAACTTACATAACTGCCCAAATTCTGCACCACACCTTGTGACGCCAAAACAATCGCGATAATCAAAGCCAGCGGCAATAAAATATATAAACACCCGCGCACGAGATCGACCCAGAAATTTCCCAGTGATGGAGTATTTTTCCTAACAAACCCCCGAATCAAAACCGCCAGCACGCCCATTCCCGCTGCTGCCGAGAGAAAATTCTGCACCGTCAGCCCCGCCATTTGCGAGAAATAGCTCAACGTAGTTTCCCCGCTATAAGCTTGCCAGTTTGTGTTAGTAATAAAACTCACTGCCGTATTAAACGCCAAGCCGGTAGATAAATTGCCAAAATGTTCCGGGTTATGCCCAAACACTGATTGAAACCGCAAAAGCAAAAACAGCACCACAAATCCAACCAAGCTAAACACCAGCACTGCCGCTGCATATTCCTTCCAGTTCATTTCTCTATCACGCTGAATTCCGGATATCTTATAAATCCCATTTTCCAGCCAGCCCAAAACCGGCGTCATAAACGTGCGCTCGCCGGAATAAATTTTAGCCATATAAACGCCGAGCGGTTTTGCCAGCAGCAAAACTACCGCAAAAAACAAAACCAGCTGGATGACATTAGGTAAAGTCAAAAATTCGAAGCTCATATATATTTATCTGTTTATGGAAATATTTCCGGTTTGATAAGGGCGATAAATAAATAGGCGAATAGCAGCAAAGCGGCAATTCCTGCAATTATATAAAGCAACTCCATATTATCTTACCCTTGTAATTTTGCGGTAACCTATACCTGCTTGGCAAAAATAGCAAATAATCACCAATTTCCGCCGTTTCTTAAGGCCATATTAGCGCCAGCCATATATATGTGTTGTGAAAATTCACTAAAAAGGCGTAAAAATTCTGTATAAATCTGGCTATTTAACTAATTACGCTAGGCTTTAGCAGATCCCAAGCATAGTAGTAATTAACGGTGGCCCGTCAGAAATATCCCAACGGCATGCTCAATAATCTTCTTCCGCTCAGGTACTGTCACATCTTTGCGCAGCCCAAACAAGCATTGCATATGAATATATCCTTTTATCATGCTCAAAAACATCTGGGCCGAAAGTGCGGGGTCTGCCGCTTTAATATTCCCCAGCTTGTCTTGCTCACGCAAATAATTCTCCAATAAACCCGATAACCGCGCCGGGCCGCTTTTATAAAAAAGCATCGCCATTTCTGGGAATTCCGCCTGTTCTGCCGCAATAATCCGGTGAATTTTCAGCGAATCCGGCAATAAAATCATATTCAAAAACTTAACCCCGATTTTGCGCAATGCCGCATCAACACTGGTTTCCTTCTCCAATGCCTGGATCATATCGCCCATAATCGCGTTGCAGCGTGCCGAAATTACTTCCGTAAACAGCTCTTTTTTATCTTTGAAGTTATTATAAAGCGTTGCTTTCGAAACCGGAACTGCTGCCGAAATTGCATCCATACTCACCTTTTCATAGCCATATTTGGTGAACATTTCCCCGGCCTTTTCAATAATTTGCGCTAGTTTTGGGCGTGATGGCATTGCTTTTTTATATATTATTTTGTTGACTGTGTATAGGTGTTGATACTATACTAAACCGTACAGTACAGTATCAGCCACTAAAAATCAAGCACTTATTTATGACAGAGCCAGCACAACCAGAAAAACCAAAGCGTAAAAAACGCACGCTTATCCTACTTGTCGTAGCATTGGTAATTGTGCTGGGCGCTACAACTGTATATCTCCTCGGCCGCGGCAAAGAATCCACCGATGATGCCACAATTGAAACTGATATCATCAGCATCGCGCCTAAAGTTTCCGGTTATGTTCACATCGTAAATGTGCGCGATAACCAATTGGTAAAAGCTGGCAACGTGCTGGTAGAAATCGACCCGGTTGATTATAAAATCGCCCTCGTCTCCGCCCAAGCTAAACTTGCCGCAGCGCAAGCAAAAGTAGGTTCATCGCAAGAAACATATGAAAGCACAAAAGTTTCCGCCCCTTCAAATATTTCTTCTGCTCAAGCCGAAGTTGCATCTGCTCAAGCTAATTATGATAAAGCCGCCGCAGATTTAAACCGCTACCAAAGCATGAACCCGCTCGCACTTAGTAAACAGCAATTAGATGTTGCCGTTGCTGCTGAAAAAAGCGCAAAAGCTGATCTAGAAGGTGCGCGCGCTAAATTAAGAAGCGCCCAAACCGCACCAAAAGCAATTGCTTCCGCTGAAGCAAATGTAAAACAACTCGCTGCTGAAGTTGCTGCCGCCCAAGCTGAAGTTGCACAAGCTGAAGAGAATTTGAAAAACACTCAAATCATTGCCCCGGTTGATGGCCGCGTCACCAAAAAAGGTATCGAGCCAGGAGTTTTCGTGCAGCCTGGCCAGCAACTCCTTTCGCTCGTCAGTAATGATTATTGGGTAGTTGCCAATTTCAAAGAAACTCAATTAGAACACATGCGCATCGGCCAACCGGTTGATATCAAAATTGACGCCTATCCCGGCAAAACCTATCGCGGCCAAATTGATAGTATGCAAAGTGGCACCGGTTCGCATTTCTCCGCCTTCCCGGCTGAAAACGCCACTGGCAATTTCGTAAAAATCGTTCAGCGCGTGCCAGTAAAAATCCTCTTCACCGAGCGCCCTGATGCCACGCTCGCCGTTGGCCCAGGCATGTCGGTTGAACCGGTAGTTATCACAAAATGAACGCTGCTGCCGCATCACCCGCTGAACACACCTACGCCAACCCGTGGCTGGTTGCGCTTGTCGTCAGCATCGCCACTTTCATGGAAGTGTTAGATACCACAATCACCAACGTATCGCTGACCCACATCGCCGGCAACCTTGGCGCCAGCCCCGACGAAAGTACCTGGGTGCTAACCTCATATTTAGTCGCCAATGGCATCGTGCTTCCCATTTCCGGTTGGCTTGCCAACACAATGGGCCGCAAGCGCTTTTTCCTCCTCTGCATCGCCGGATTCACCGCCTCATCCTTCGCCTGCGGCGCTGCCGAATCACTCGATATGCTGGTTTTCCTCCGCCTAATCCAAGGCCTCTGCGGCGGCGGATTACAGCCAACCCAACAATCAATCGTCCTCGATGCTTTCCCACCCGAAAAACGTGGCGCGGTCTTCGGCATCACCGGCATCACCTTAATCGCCGCACCAATCATCGGCCCAACTCTTGGCGGTTGGATTACCGATAATTTCAGCTGGCGGTGGATTTTCTTCATCAACGTTCCCGTCGGCACCATCGCATTTTTATTGGTGAGCCGCGTCGTGCACGAATCAAAAGGCACTGGCTTCAAATCAATCGATTACATCGGCTTAAGCCTGGTCGCTATCGGCCTTGGCTGCCTGCAAGTTGTGCTTGATAAAGGCCAGCAAAAAGACTGGTTCGATAGCGCATTCATCGATACATTACTCGCCGTTAGCGCCACCTGCCTACTCTCCGCCATCTTCTGGCTACTCAGGCAAAAAGACCCGGTAATAGATTTACGCCTCCTCAAAGAACGAAGTTTCGGCGTCGCCTGCCTACTCATCTTCTTCACCGGTTTCGCGCTTTATGGTTCGAGCGCATTATTACCGCTCTTGGTCCAAAGCCAATTCGGTTATGACGCAACTCTTGCCGGATTAATCCTCTCTCCAGGTGGTGTTGCCGTAATTGTGCTGATGCCAATTTCCGGCAAATTAATTTCCAAAATTCCCGCTAAATATTTAGTCATGTTTGGCTTCACCTTATGCGCCATCGGCATGTGGGCCACCTCATTCGTCACCCCGCAAACCGATTACAACCATTTCGTCTGGATGCGGATTTTGCAAGTGCTCGGCCTGCCATTCCTGTTTATCCCCGTCAGCACTTTGGCCTTCATGAAAATCCCTAAACCAAAAAACAACAAAGCTTCCGCCTTCTTCGCGCTTTGCCGAAATCTCGGCGGCTCAATCGGCATTGCGATTGCCGCATCTTACGTTTCCCGCCACCAGCAAATGCACCAGAATTATCTTTCCCAACACATGAATCCAAGTGACCCGGTCTATCAATTCAACCTCCACCGTATTGCCCAATATTTTATCAACCAAGGTTCAACTCAGGCCCAAGCATTACAGCAAGCGACTGGCCGCCTCTATCAAGAATTCCTCGGCCAGGTGACAATTTTGGCCTATAATGATGCCTATCAATTCCTCACCCTGGTAATGATAATCGGCATAGGTTTGGCAAGCCTTCTGCCAATCAACCGGCCTAAACAGCCATCATCTGATGCCGCTGCGGCCGCGCATTAATATAAATATATTATGAGTATTTGCGTATACGCAAATACATAGGCGCCCTCTCGCAATTTGCGCGATGGGTGCAGAGGGCGCCTAATTAATATTACAATTATTAGCCGCTAATTTGACTATTAGCCCCCTCGCGCGGTAAAATACTTTCATAGCCAAAAACCGTCTGAGAAAAGCCTAAAATGACATTTCAAAAGACGCTAAGTGGCTCTGCAGAGCCACTAAAATAACAAGGTGAATTAAATAAAAACAATAACTTAAGCCCATAAAAATGCAAAAAATCATGAATTTCGAAAAAATCGGCCAAATCGCCCCCACCAGCTTAAATAATATTAATAATATCTTAACCTCTCCCATGCTAAATTGGGAAGATTAACGGGGGAGTTTTTGAATGGTTAGCGCAGTCACTGGCAGTGTGCCATATTCCTATTTAGACCAATTAAATGGCGGCACGACACCAACAGATGTCACCACACCTGCAACTACAACCACAACTCCTGCCGCATCGAGCACAATGACTGATTCATCAAGTTCAACCAATAGCTCGACAGATAATTCCACCACAAATTCCAACCTCCTTGGGCTTCCGCCCGAAGTGCTGTCATTACTGCAAAGCGTTAACTCAAACGATAGCGCAGTTGCCAGCCTTTTGGGCGCAGGCACTGCTAGCAGCTCAGCAAGCCCGCTTTCGCAGCTCACGGGGGCAAGCCCAACTCCATCAGCTGATGATATTCGTGTCACTCAGCAAAGCAATTTGCTCAACACGCAAACTGTTGCCGGCCTTTATAAAGCCGCATTATCCGGTGCTGCAGCCAAAAAAACCACAACAACAGATAATACTGATCCGCTGCAAAATATTATATCTGATTATAATTCAGCTCTAAATCAGCAAACCGCAACAGCGCTACAAAATATTACCAATTCGGTTAATACGATCAGCTAATTACTGTAAAACCGTAAACTTAAAATCACCCGGCATCGGCGAGCCGCAATCACACATTGCGTTCCATTTCACCTTATAAATTCCTGGTGCCAATTGCCCT
>JABDBO010000026.1:127-818 GCA_013288575.1 Alphaproteobacteria bacterium | reverse complement strand
GCCCTAATTTCACCCAAATAACTTTATTATCACCAGCATCGCCCAGAGCTTTTCCGGTGCTAACTTTATTGCCATTTACGTCAAAAACTTCCAGCGTGCTTTTTTCCGGATAAATTCTTCCGGTGAATTTTAGCATAACTTTTTCCGGCGCAGTTTTCACTTCCGCTCCCACTTTCGGGTCAGCCTCATCCAGCACCGCGCAGGCATTGGCCATCGCCGGAAATAAAACCATCACTAAAACAAGCGCGAATTTTACCATATTGGGCGGCCAATTGTGGTTGGGAAAATATCATCCAAGTAGAAATGCACCTGCGCCAAAAAACCTACGCCACTGCCAGATTCATTATTTAACGGCAGCACAGCTTCCAACCCAATCTGCTCATCTTGCCCCATCCAGATCAAACCCGGATTAATTGTACCGGTAGTATGCCTATCATCAACCCGATTTAGCGGTTTATCGAATGCAAATTCCACCAAAGGCACTAACTTATTAAACGGCGCACTAAGCCCGATATCTTTCACATGCTGCTGCAAATACGGGATGCTATATTGCACGGTGAATCCATAAACCAAATCATTAGAATGTTCTTCACCAGTGTTATCATCTTTCACCGATGACGGAATCGAATAACCAATCTGCCCAGTGATTGCGAATGGTTTCAAATAATTTAGCGAATCCGGCAAATCACCA
>JABDBO010000026.1:0-117 GCA_013288575.1 Alphaproteobacteria bacterium | reverse complement strand
GGTGTAAGCCGTTGGCGTAAATTCACTGCTACTTTCTGCACCAACTAATTTGCTGCCGGTGCCACCAATATCCGCATCCACTCCAATTGAAAACATGGTTTCATGTTCAGGGTTATT
>JABDBO010000025.1:6147-14852 GCA_013288575.1 Alphaproteobacteria bacterium | reverse complement strand
TCGTATTTGTGGCAGTGCATATTGCGCGTTCAATTCGCACAACATTGGCGCGGCGTGATTTGCAAGATGAGCGGCGTTATAATTTTATTCTCGAAACATTATCTGGCATCCACACTGTGAAATCTGGCGCTTATGAATCTACCTTCATGCGCAAATATGAAATGTTCCAGGCTGGCTGCAGCGAAGCGAATTTCAAAGTGGCGTTGGATAGCAGCCGCTCATTCAATTATGGCTATTTATTCACGCCGCTACTCACCAGCTGCATGGTCGCTTTTGGCGCAATGAAGGCTGCACAAGGCGATCTGACAATGGGTACATTAGTTGCCTGCGTGTTGTTATCAGGGCGGATTATGCAGCCGGTGCAGCGTGCAATGGCGTTGTGGACAAGATATCAGGATTTTGAATTGGCGCGGGAGCAGGTTGATTCATTATTCCATTTAGCGCAAACAACACATGCAAGCGAACATGGCAACCCAATTGTGGGCGAGGTTGAGCTTGATGCGGTAAGCTTTGGTTATAATGAAAGCAAAATTATTGATAAGCTGAGCCTTAAACTTGGCCGTGGGGAATGCATTTCAATATCAGGTGAGGGCAGTAGCGGCAAAACCACTTTGCTCAAACTTATCGCCGGTGTTTATGTACCAAATAGAGGCACGATTACGGTTGATGGTGTGCAGCCTGAAAAATATGAAGCGGGCGAATTAATCGACCATGTTGGATATTTACCAACTCTTGGCGTGATTTATCGTGGAACGATTTATGAGAACTTGACGCGCTTCGGCAAAACTCCGCCGGAAAAAGCCTTCGAATTGGCGGAATTGCTAGGGATTGAGAAGGAAGTCGCCAAATTGCCGGCGGGCTATAACACCATGCTTGAGGGCACTACGGCTGATAATATTCCTCCAGGATTAAAGCAGCGGATTGCGATGGCGCGCGTGCTGGCGTGCAAACCACGCGTGATATTATTCGACCATGCGGACCGTGCGCTGGATAAGGAAGGTTATAACCAGATCTACCGTTTGCTGGGCCGGTTGAAAGGCCGAGTGGCGATGATTATCGTTTCTTCTGATCTCAACATGCTCCGCTTGGCGGATACGGAATATAAATTCAACGGCGGCGCTCTAGTTAAACGCGCAAATTCAGTAAGCAAAGTTGCCAGCTTACGCGCTTATATGGAGAACCGAGCATGATGAACACTGCGCAAATTTCACAGCCATCATTGCTTGATGGTTTGCTAAGTATTGGGAAATTTAACCCGCAGGGGAATAATTCTCTGGCGGCATGTTTTGCGGAACTCGCGGCTGATTTGCACACCGGCTATGACATCCGCCGGATTTGTGAGGCATTGCCTTATGATACACGTGCGTTTGATATTGTAGATTTTATCAACTCGATGGCCAACCTCGGCTATGAGAGCCATTCTATGGATATCCGCATGGACCAGATTGATTCGCGGCTTTACCCGTGTTTGTTTATTCCAAATGAAGGCGATAGTGATAGCAGCCCGAAAGTTATTCTCGAACGCGCAGGGGTTAATGATAATTTGAAATTCACGGTGTTTGATGGGGATTCTAATCGGAGAATTAAAATCACTACTAATTATCGCGGACGGGGGAAGGTTTATTTTTTCCAGAATATTTCGCAGAAAGATAAGCATAATGAAAAGCAGATCCGCAAAGAAATTGGGCATGGTTGGTTTCGGGTCACGTTAGAGCGTTTCCGCGGTATTTTTGCGCAGATTTTCACAGTGAGCGTGGCGCTTAGCTTTGTTTCACTGGGTAGCGCAATATTCGTAATGATGGTTTATGACCATGTGGTTGCGGCGCGTTCGTTGGATAAATTATCTATGTTGGCACTCGGTGTTGGCATTGCGTTGGCGACTGAATGGGCGCTCAGGGAGTTGCGCAGTAAGTCACTCTCGTGGTTTGCGGCGCGTCTTGATTATATTGTCGGTAATGCGATTTTTAATAATTTAATCCATATGCCAGCGGCGTTTATTGAGCATGGGTCAATCGCTTCGCAAATGGCGCGGATTAAGACTTTTGAGTCTGTGCGTGATTTTTTCAGCGGGCCATTATTCTTGGTTTTGGTTGAATTGCCGTTTACACTAATTATCTTGGGCGCAATTGCGTTGATCTCCGGCTGGCTGGCGATAATTCCGCTGGCAATGGCGGCAGCTTTAACGCTTTTGCTGGCATTCATGCGGCCGCGGATGAAGCTTTCAATTCATACTTCGGCCAAGGCTTCTACTACCAAACAGCAAAGCTATATTGAAACTTTTGAGAAGCTGCATTCGCTTAAAACCAACGGGTTGCATGATGTATGGGTTGAGCATTTCCGCGATATTTCGGGCAAGGCTTCACTGCACGCATTCAAAACAAATATGCTTTCATCATTGGTGGAAGTTATTTCCCACGCGATGACAATTGTTGCGGGCGTGCTGATTGTTTATTTTGGCGTGTTGAGTGTTATTGCCGGAAATATTTCTGCTGGTGCGCTAGTGGCAACATTAATTTTGGTGTGGCGTGTGCTTTCACCATTGCAGATTTTATGCGGAAGTTTGCCAAGAATTGTGCAGTTCCGCCAAAGTATTGAGCAGATCAACCGCCTGATGGATATTGAAACTGAGTTGTCGGACAAAAACCTGGTGCCGGTTGATAAATTACAGGGTGCGATTAGCTTCAACAAAGTTGGTTTGCGTTACAGTGGGGATAGTGATCCAGTATTTAGCGGGCTTTCGTTTGATGCGGCACAGGGCGAGTTGATCGCAATTGCCGGTGCGAACGGGGTTGGTAAATCAACCATTTTGAAACTAATAAACGGGCTTTACAAGCCGCAGGCCGGAACAATTAGGATTGATGGCACTGATATCCGCCAGATTAGCCCAACCGCGCTACGCAAGCAAATCGCTTATGTGGCACAAACGCCTGAGTTTTTCTATGGCTCGATTGCAGAAAACTTGCGGTTTGCTGAGCCTTTAGCGACCGATAAAGATATCCGCGAGGCATTGGTGCAAGTTGACGCGTTGGATGAGGTTGAGGCTTTAAAAAATGGCATCAACACGATGATTGGCAGCGGGCTAACTTCGCAATTGCCGACTAGTTTGACATATCGTTTGAGCCTGGCGCGCGCATATTTGAAAAATAGCCCGATATTGCTGCTTGATGAATTGCCATATGAATTGCTCGCCAGCAAAACCGGTGAAGTTTTCAAAGAAACTTTGCAGATATGGAAAAACATAAAAACGGTGATTGTTGTCACCCACCGTGATGATTTTATTTCGATGAGCGACCGGGCAATTCTGCTGCGTGGCACAGAAGGTGCGCTTATCGGCAAACCGGCAGCGATTTTAAATGCGATTAAAACTTCAAGGGAGATTCACTAATGCAACCTTCTAATGATTTATCAAAAGTTGTTTTTGGCAATTTTGCCCACCAAAATGAGCATGCACATGGCACGCAGCAGCATGAGCAACTGAAATATATTGGCCAATCAGTGGCTTTGGAAGAAGCGGTTCATCCACAAATTGTGCGCTTTACTATGTTAGTCATAAGCGCGGCAGTGCTGGCATTTATCGTTTGGGCCGGGTTTGCAAAGATCAACGAAGTTTCACGCGCAGGCGGTGAAGTTGTTCCGGCAGGTTTTGTACAAACGGTGCAGCATTATGATGGCGGGATTATTAGCCAGATTTTAGTTAAAGATGGTGACTTGGTTGAGAAAGACCAATTGCTGGTGAAACTTGATGGAACGGGCGCACAGCAAGATTTGGCGGAAGCTTCGGCGAAACAAAAAGCGCTGACTAAGGAAGCCAGCACTTTGCAGGCGATTATCCAATATGACCAGCCGGATGAAAATAAGCTGAATGTGCTCTTAACTGATGACCAGAAAGAAGTTTACCAAAGCATGGTGGCAGCGCATGAGGGTGAGAAAAACATCATCAAGAACCAAATTGATCAGAAAAACCAGGCGATTTCTATTTTGCGTGCACAACAGGGAACGCTTAGCCGTAATGTGGCGCTGACTAAAGAAACCTATAATAATTATAACCAGCTTTATAAAGAGCAACTGCTTTCGCAATCACGCTATATCCAAGTGCAGAAGGATTTGAATGATTATGAAGGTGAGTTATCGCGGGTGAGCAATGAAATTAAGCAGGCGGAACAGGCAATTGCTGAATATCAAAGTCGTTTAAAATCACTGGAAGCCAACCATATTGATACGGCGCGCCAGCAATTGGAAAAGCTCAAAGGCGAAATTTCACAAAACCAGGAAGTGATTGGCAAATTGCAGGCAAAAGTTGACCGTTTGGAGGTTCGCGCGCCGGTGCGTGGGTTAGTGAAAGGTTTGGCGGTGAACACTATTGGTGGGGTTATCCGCTCTGGCGAGCCGTTGATGGAAATTGTGCCGCTTGACCAAAACCTGGTCGTGGAGGCCAAAATTGACCCAAAATATATCGGCCACATTAAAGTTGGCCAGCCGGTGCAGGTGAAAGTTAGCTCTTATGATTTTTCGCGTTATGGCGCAGTGCCGGGAAAGGTTGAGGCGCTCTCAGCGATAACATTTACAGGCGCAACTGGTGAGAAGTTTTATCGTGGCCGCATAACGCTTGATAAAAACCATATCGGCAATGACGCCGCTCGCAATCTTATTATGCCGGGCATGACGGTTGAGGCGGATATCATCACCGGTGAAAAATCAATTCTCGCATATTTATTGAAGCCTATCCAGGTTTCGATGCAAACAGCACTAACTGAAAAATAGGGGAAGGAAATGCTGCAGGCGGTCAATTTTACTACAGAAACAAAAAAGAGATATAAAGCGCTGGTTGTTGATGATGACAGGCCAACCTTATTGCTGCTCACAACTCAATTGGAGGCAATGGGTTATGATTCGGTAACCGCAAAAAGTGCGCCCGAAGCGCATGAGATTTTAAAGAAAAATAATCATAATATTGATATTATTCTGCTCGACCGCGAAATGCCTGGCATGACCGGAATTGAGTTTGTGAAACTTATTAAGGCAGATAATAACCTCGCGAGAATTCCAGTTATTATGCAAACCGCATCAGACAAGCCTGAGCAGATCCGCGAAGGTATTGATGTTGGTGTATTTTATTATCTTACCAAGCCGCTAAATAAGGAATTGCTGCAATCTGTGCTATCAGCTGCAGTGCATGACGTTCAGCAGGAAACTACGCTTTTGGAGCAATTGGAAAAACATCGTGCCAGCTTTGCTCTGACGGAAGATTGCACATTCACATTCTCAAAACTGGAAGAAGCTGAACATTTGGCTTCGTTTTTAGCGAATTTTTATCCTGACCCTGAACGGGTTCTGATGGGTTTAGCGGAACTTCTTATAAACGCAGTTGAGCATGGAACTTTGGGCATTTGTTATGACGAAAAAACCAAACTGGTTGCCAGCGGAAAATGGCGTGAAGAAGTTAAACGCCGTGAAAGCTTGGCAGAAAACCGCACCAAAAAAATTAAGGTGATTTATGCCCGCCGCAAAGAAGGTTTATATTTACGCGTTACAGATTGCGGGCCAGGTTTTGACTGGCGCTCATATATGCAAATTGAGCCATCACGCGCTTCAGACAACCACGGCCGCGGAATTGCACTCGCCAATATGGTGAGCTTTGACAAGCTAAATTACAACGAATCCGGCAATGAAGTAACGGCATTTGCCAGTTTTAAAAAGGAACTTGAATGGTGAAGTAATCGCTTAACCACATAACAAACAATAATCGGAATAGGGGCCGTTTATGTTTTTGCTAAATAAGTTTAAGAAATCGATAATGTTTCGCTTGGCAAGTATTCTTGCCATTTCTGGCGCTGTAACCATAATTCTTTTAATTGCCACAGCTTATTATTTTATTGATGATAATATCGAGAGCGAAATAAATCAGCGCAGTTTTGCCCTTGTTCATTCACTTAGGAATATTGCAATTACTGATGGCAATAAGGCGGAACTTAACAAGGTTATCAGTTCGCTCAAAGGTGATGAAGTAATAAAATCCATATTGATTATCCGTGATGCTGATAGCTTAATAATAGCAGCACCTAATGAAAACTATGTTGGTAAAACATTGCAAAAAGCCGGTTTGGCAGATCTTGCCAATAGCAAGGATGATGGAATTTTTCATATCAAGCGTGAAATTAAAATTCATAATTCTGCCAATGGGCAGGATGAAAAAGGTACTATTTATATTTCTATAGATACCAAAGGCATTTTGCAGGATGAACGGAATGAAATAATCAATATTGGCCTGAGCTTAATTGCAGTTATTGGCGTTATTTCGTTTTTATTTTACTCAATGCTTAATTACTCGATTTTGAAGCCGATTTTTGTAATTAAGGAAACCATGCAGCGCCGCGCCAAAGGCTATAAAGGCGTGCGGGCGAAGGTGAATTCGCAAAATGAAATTGGAAGTGTCGCCAATTCGCTAAATGATATGTTGGATGCATTAGAGCAAAGCGAGTTAGAGCTGGAATATCAACAGCGCGAGTTGGTAAAAACCAATGGGGAATTAAGTGCTGCCAAAAATGAGGCTGAGCGCGCCACGATGATGAAATCTGAATTTTTGGCGATGATGAGCCATGAAATTCGCACGCCGATGAACGGGATTATTGGCATGACGGAATTGCTGCTCGAATCTCAACTAACTGAGCGCCAACGCGGCTATACGCGGACTGTGATAAACTCGGCGGAATCTTTGCTCAACCTATTGAATGATATCCTGGACTTCTCAAAAATAGAATCTGGCAAATTGGAGCTGGAATCTGTTCCGTTTGATTTGCAGGTAATTGCCGAAGATATAGCGGAATTGATGTCGGTACGGGCAAAAGATAAAGCGTTGGAGCTTATAATCCGCTATGTGCCGCACACAGCGCGATATTTGATTGGAGACCCAACCCGCGTTCGGCAAGTGATTTCAAACTTGCTCAGCAATGCAATAAAATTCACGGATAAAGGATATATATTGCTGACGATTGAAGAAATCAGCACCATAACCACGCCAGGCAATATGGCTTCAATTCGCGTTTCGGTGCAAGATACCGGAATTGGCATCAGCGCAGAAAAACAGGCGCGCATTTTCGAAAAATTCTCACAGGCCGATGCTTCAACCACGCGCAAATATGGCGGCACAGGCTTAGGTCTGGCGATTTGCAAACAGTTGGCAGAAATGATGGGCGGGCGCGTTGGCGTAAATAGTATTGAAGGTGAGGGGTCAACCTTCTGGTTTACGATGAACCTGCCGCAGAGCCTTGATAAGCATGAGGTTACACAAGGCAATGATGTAGAAAATCTTAAAGGCGTGCGCGCACTGATTGTGGATGATATTGATATTAATGGTGAGCTTGTAGGTGAGCAGTTAAGTGCTCTTGGTATGACTTATAGATTCACTAAAGACCCTGAGGAAGCTATCCAATTATTGCACCAGGCAAAAGAAGATGGGCGCGCTTTTCATATGACGATTTTGGATTATTTGATGCCAAGTATGAATGGTGAGGCGCTGGCGAAAAAGATTAAATCAGACAAGGAAATTAAAGACACGGCAATTATTATTTTAACCTCATCAGATGCGCAAGGCTATGCGCGCCGGTTTGAAGAGGCTGGCATTTCGGGGTATTTGTCAAAACCATTGCGCGCAAAGCAATTGATTGAAACCATGTCTCAAGTGTGGGGCGAATATGCCAAGGGGAAAACCGGCCTTATAACGGTTGAAGGCGTCCGGACTTTACAACGCAGAAAATCTGACCTTAATAAATATTCCTTCACCGGCGCGCATATATTATTGGCGGAAGATAACCGCGTAAACCAAGGTTTTGCGACAGAAATTCTGGAAGGTTTAGGGTGTAAAGTGAGCCTGGCATCAAACGGACGCGAGGCGATTGATAAGGTCAAAGAACAGAAATTTGATTTGATATTAATGGATTGCCAAATGCCGGAAATGGATGGTTTTGAAGCGAGTATGGTTATTTCGCGCCTCAAACATTTGCATGAAATAGCTGATATCCCAATTATTGCGCTGACTGCCAATGCTATGAAGGGCGATAAGGAAAAATGTTATGCGGCCGGTATGAGTGATTATCTTGCCAAGCCAATGCGTAAACAACAACTGGCCGAAGCTTTGCTTAAATGGCTGCCCGATAGTTTGAAAAAAGATAATTCTCTTCTGCTGAAATCTGAAGAAGCGGAGGTAAGAAAATATGATGGAGCCAGAATTTTATTGGTGGAAGATAACCGTATAAATCTTGAATTTGCTAAGGAAAGTATTGAGAATTTCGGCTGCCATGTAGAAGTTGCACGTAATGGTAAAGTGGCGGTTGATAAGGTTAAGAACGAAGAGTTTGATTTGATCTTCATGGATATTCAAATGCCGGAAATGGATGGTATTACGGCAACCAAGCTTATTCATGAAATGGTTGGAAAAGGTGAAGTTAATGAAGTTCCGATTATTGCGTTAACTGCCAATGCGATGCGTGGTGACCGTGAAAAATATCTGGATGCTGGCATGAATGATTATGTCGCCAAGCCAATCCGTAATTCGCAGCTAAGCGAGCTTTTAGCCAGATGGCTGCCAGAAGAAAAAATTCAGAATGCTACGAAAGTTCGCAACCATATTCGTTGCCCGCGGATTATGGTGGTGGAAGATGACCGCCTGCACCAAGAATTTATTTCGGCAATTTTGAGCGATATGGGTT
>JABDBO010000025.1:0-6137 GCA_013288575.1 Alphaproteobacteria bacterium | reverse complement strand
TGCATTTGGTGAAACGCGCGGAATTTGATGTGATTTTGCTAGATATCCAAATGCCGGGAATGGATGGTTATGAAACTGCGGAAGGTTTAATGCAGATGAAAAATGATCATGAAATTAAGGATGTTCCGATAATTGCGCTAACCGCCAACACGCAAGATAGCGAGATTGAAAAATGTTTCGAATCTGGAATGGATGATTATATTGCAAAATCAATCTGGCGGCCGAAATGGAAGCCGAATATTCAAAAAATCATCAACCGCTGGATAAGTGGCGAGCGTGATCAAAATGCGCGTAGCAGCCAACCGTGGCCGGAATTGGATAATAGTGTTTTCAGCGAGATAAGAACTGTTATGAATGGCCAGCTGTCTTCATATGTTTCGTTATTTTTAAAAGACGTGAAAACCAAAATTGAATCAATCGCCAAAATATTGGATGATGGGGAAAACGAAAAAGTGGTAATTCCCGCGCATATCATAAAATCATCATCACGGTTGATGGGAGGCATGCGGCTTTCAGCCATTGCGGCGGAGATGGAGAAAAAAGCGGCGGCAAAATCACTTGCTGATGAAGATTTACAGGAACTTTATTCACAAATGCAGCTTTCATTTATCGAATTAAAACGCCAATTGAGTGATAATTTAAAATAGGAAAATTTATGGCTGAAGATTTATATGATCCCCAAGTATTGAATGAAGTAAAATCTGTTATGAAGGCGAGGTTTTCGGTAGTTCTGCAATATTTTCTTGAGGATTCGGAAGGGTATGTAAATACCATAAAATCTGCGGTGGCTAATAGTAATGCGGCGGAAATTGTGTTGCCGGCGCATACGTTAAAATCATCCGCCAAGCAAATGGGGGCGATGCTGCTTTCGGCACGTGCGCAGCGGGTTGAGGAATTGGCGAGAAATGCAAGCAGCGATACGATTGATAAAATTAAAACTCTGCTTGGTGATTTGGATTCGGTTCTGGCGGCAACTTCAGCGCAATATTCAAAAATGTAATTTACATTGGTGGTGGCCGCGCTATTAGTGGGGTAATGACCGCGCCATTCTGCAAAATTGTTTTAGTTTCACCCGAAATCCCATGGAACACCGGGGCAATTGGCCGCACCTGCGTGGGGATGAATTTAGAGCTGATAATTATTGGGCCAACGATAATTGATTTATCTGATAAAGCTGTGAAACGTGCCGGGCTGGATTATTGGCCGCATGTTCGGTTGAAGCAATATAAAAGCTGGGATGAGTTTCTGGTGAAGGAAAATGTTGAGCCGGAGAATTTGTTTTTCTTTAGCACGAAGGCTGAAAAATTAATTTATGATGCGAAATTCGAGCGCGGATGTTATTTGGTTTTTGGTTCGGAAAGCAAGGGTTTACCACAATTTTATCATGAAACTTATGCTTCGCGGTTTTTTAAAATTCCAATGTATAGCGATAAGATACGCTCGCTGAATTTAGCCAACACGGCAACCGCGGTTGCGTTTGAAGCTATCCGCCAAATAAATTTAAAATAAAATTTGTGCGCCCCTCTGCCCCCATCGCGCAAAGCGCGAGAGGGGCGCACATGTGTTTGCTTATTGCAAACACTCAATAAATCATTGAAATAAATTCCGCTGGTCATTAGCGCACAAGTGAAATAATATTTTTCGCATGGATTATTTTGCCGAAGTTAAATCTTTAAGCAGCACAAAATATTTTAGCGAAAGCGAAGCAATGGCAGCGCTTGCGCCGTATTTTGAAGTGTTTCAGCAAAATGAGGCGCAGATTTTTGCGCGAGCGCGGAAATATTTGCAAGTGGTTGCCGGTAAAAAGCCGGGGCTGGTGCAAAGCCTGATTTCGCAATATCCGCTAAAGACAGAACAGGGCCAGGCGATTATGAGTTTGGCGGAATGTCTTGATCGTGTACCGGATAAAAAAACGGCTTACCAGTTAATTGATGATAAGCTCAAAAATATAAACTGGAGCAGCGGCGAAGCGTCACTAATGATGAGCGCGGCGGGGCAGGCGCTTGGGTTGGCTTCAAAACTTGGTGGTAATGCGGTGACATATACGGCGCTTCACTCGGCATTTAAAATTCTCGGGCGCGAGTTTATTCTGGGCAATGATATCAAAAACGCAATTTCGCACGCCAAGAGTTTGAAGAAGCAGGGTTATTCGATTTCTTATGACATGTTGGGCGAAGGTGCGCGGACTAGTTTGCAGGCAGAAAATTATTTGAAATCATATCTGGAAGCGGCAGCAAGTGCTGAGGCAAAATCGGCGGATATTTTTGAGAATGACAGCATTTCGGTAAAAATTTCAGCTCTGCATCCGCGTTATGAATTGTTGAAATATGAGCAGTTGCGCACTGAATTATTGCCACGTTTGTTGCAGATTGTTCAGGCGGCGAAGAAACGAAATATCGCGGTGATTATTGATGCGGAAGAAGCAGCGCGGCTTGATTTATCACTGCTGATTTTTGCAGAACTTTTTGTTCAGGCGAATTATGAAGGTTTGGGATTAGCGGTACAAGCATACCAAAAAGCGGCGCTGCCAGTGTTGAAGTTTTTGCAGAAATTGAGTGCTGAAAAAGGTTTGAGAATTCCGGTGCGGCTTGTGAAAGGCGCTTATTGGGATTATGAGATAAAACGCGCGCAGGCTGATGGCTTGAGCGACTATCCGGTTTATACGCAGAAGGATTTGAGTGATATTTCATATCTGGCTTGCGCAAAGTTTATGTTGGAAAACTCGGGGCAATTTTATCCGCAATTTGCGACGCATAACGTGATTACAATTTCAAGTTTATTGGAAGTTATTGATGGTGAGCCACATGAATTTCAGAAATTATTCGGCATGGGTGATGAGATTTATGATGATCTCATCAAAGAGAAAAAAATAAAATGCCGAGTTTATGCGCCGGTGGGTGAGCAGGAAGATTTACTGCCATATTTGATTCGTCGTTTGCTTGAAAATGGTGCGAATAATTCATTTGTTCATCAACTTGCCAATGCGCGCACTAGCCCGGAAAGTGTTTTGCATTCGCCATTTGCGGCACTTGAGAAACGCATAGCTTTGCGCCCGCCGGGGGAAATTTATTCTAACCGGAAGAATTCATCTGGGGTTGATTTGGGCAGTGTTTTTGAAGTTGAGAATTTGAAAGCCCAGCTGGCAGAAAGTATGAATGTTGTTATTAGCGAATCCAATATTGATGATTGTGATAGGGCGGTAAAAACTGCATTGCAGGAATTTGAAAGCTGGAGCGAGCGCGACATTAGCGAACGTGCGGCGATTTTAGAGAATATTGCGGATAATTTTGAATTAAACACGCATAAATTGGCGCAGGTTTTAACCGTGGAAGCCAAGCGAAATATTGCAGATTCACTTTCGGAAATCCGCGAAACGGTTGATTTTTGCCGCTATTATGCAGTCCAGGCACGCAGCATTATGAGGCCGCGTAAAATGGCGGGAATTACGGGTGAGGATAATATTTACCAGCTCGAGCCGCGTGGCGTTTTTGTCTGCATTTCGCCGTGGAATTTCCCACTTTCAATTTTTACTGGGCAAATTGCGGCAGCCTTGGTTAGCGGCAATTGCGTAATTGCGAAACCAGCTGAGCAAACGCCAAAAGTGGCGGCACTGGCGGTTAAGTTGATGCAGGAAGCCGGTTTGCCGGAGAAAGTTTTGCAGCTTATTATCGGCAATGGCGAAACTGTGGGCGCGCAGTTGGTGGCCAATCCTGAAATTGCTGGGGTTTGTTTCACTGGTTCAACGGCGACGGCGCGGGTGATTAATAAAACTCTGGCTGAGAAGAATTCGAAAATAGTTCCATTGATTGCTGAAACTGGCGGGCAGAATTGTATGATTGTGGATTCTACGGCGCTAATTGAGCGGGCTGTGGATGATATGATTGTTTCGGCATTTGGCTCGGTCGGGCAACGTTGTTCGGCGCTGCGAGTGGCTTATGTGCAGAGTGATATAGCTGATGAATTGTTGAATGTGTTGAAGGGCGCAATGGCGGAAATTACGCTGGGAAATACGCAGGATTTTGCAACGGATGTTGGTGAGGTGATTGATGCGGAAGCAAAATCGGCGTTGGAAAAACATATTGAGCGGATGAAGAGTGAGGCGAAACTGGTTTATGCTTGCGGCTCAGGCGGCGCTGGCGGAAATTTTGTGCCGCCGCATTTGTTTGAGATAAAGTCAATTTCGCAACTACCTACGGAAGTTTTTGGGCCGGTATTGCATGTTATTAGATATAAGGATTTTGACGAGGTCATCGCGCAAGTAAATTCAACCGGTTATGGGCTGACCTTTGGCATTCAGACAAGGATTTTCAGCCGGATTGATTATTTAAGCCGCAAAATCCACGCCGGAAATATTTACGCCAACCGCAGCATGATTGGCGCAGTGGTAGAAAGCCAACCATTTGGCGGGCATGGATTATCTGGCACCGGGCCAAAAGCCGGCGGGCCGGAATATTTGAAGCGGTTCTGTGTTGAGAAAGTGGTGACGATTAACAAGACCGCGATTGGCGGGAATTTGGAATTATTATAACGTGCCCCGTGCGGGCCTCCTGGCCCTCCGATGGCGCACCGCTTCGCGGGCTCATGGCTGGCTCGGCTACTGCCTCGCGCAATCTATACTAGTTATGGCAACGCAGCATAATTCCAGCTTGCGGGTTTCTGTGCAAAGTGCTAGTTTCCGCGGCAAATATAAGAGAAATTATGGCAAAAAATAGCACCGTGAAAAAAACTGAATCAAAATCTACCCCGCTTTCAAAAGAGCAGCTCTTAAAATTTTACTATGACATGCTTTTAATCCGCCGTTTTGAAGAAAAAGCCGGGCAGCTATATGGCATGGGATTGATTGCCGGTTTCTGCCATTTATACATTGGGCAAGAAGCCGTAATTGTCGGTATGAATTCTGTGCGCCAAAAAGGCGATCAGCAAGTTACAAGTTATCGTGACCACGGTCATATTGTTGCCTCGGGAATTGATCCAAAATATGTTATGGCAGAGCTTACCGGCCGCGCCACTGGCTGTTCTAAGGGCAAAGGCGGTTCAATGCATATGTTCAATACTGCCGGCCATTTTTATGGTGGGCATGGCATTGTTGGTGCGCAGGTGCCAATTGGCACTGGGCTCGCATTTGCTAATAAATATCGTAAAAATAAAAATATTTCCTTCACTTATCTTGGTGACGGTGCAGTGAACCAGGGCCAGGTTTATGAGTCGTTCAATATGGCGCGGTTGTGGAATTTGCCGGTGGTTTATATTATTGAAAACAATGAATATGCAATGGGCACAGCGGTAAAACGTTCAACCTCGACGCCAGAACTTTATAAACGTGGTGAAAGCTTCGGAATTCCGGGCCGCCAGGTGGATGGTATGGATGTTATTAAGGTGCGCGAAGCAGCGTTAGAGGCAGTGGAATATGTGCGAAGTGGTAAAGGGCCGATTATTTTAGAGATGAAAACTTACCGCTACCGCGGACATTCGATGAGCGACCCGGCGAAATATCGCAGCAAGGAAGAAGTTGAAGAATATAAACAACACCATGACCCAATTGAGCGTTTGAAGCGTGATTTGACCACTCAGTTCAAAATAAAAGAGGAAGAGCTGGTGAAGATTGAAAAACAAATCAAAGAACAGATAAAAGAAGTTGAAGAATTTGCGCGTAACTCGCCTGAGCCGGATGAATCTGAGTTGATGACGGATATTTACAACGAGGTTTAGATTGAGACATATTCAAACTGCTATCGGTTCTTTCAGTTTTGTATGTTATGCAGTTGCGCTATGGCAGTTTGGCGTTGGCGTATATTATTTTGTATCTAACGGCGGTTTTCCCAAAAGCCATGATTTTTTCAACCCTGATAGTCTTTTTTGGGATACGTTATTATTCACTTTGATGGGCTTGTTGAACCAAAAACTAAAAAGCAGAATTGCAGCAGTTATAAGCTCACTCTTTTTACTTGTTACGGCAATTGGATGTTATGGAATTATATATACCAATAATCATGGGCACGGTATTGATGAGTATTCAAAGGGTGATTTAGCATATATCCCATGGGTAGGGGTTGTTTTATTTGTACTTTCTGTAAGAGCGGCAATTGCGATATTTAAATATCGCAAAGATGTTGGTTATCTTAAGAAAAGAAGGGAGC
>JABDBO010000024.1 GCA_013288575.1 Alphaproteobacteria bacterium | reverse complement strand
GTTAGCGCAACTTGCGTGCGCGTGCCGGTTTTCGTTGGCCACTCGGAATCAGTAAACATTGAATTCGAAGAAGAAATCAGCGTTGAAGAAGTCCGTGAAATCCTCGAGGATGCACCAGGCATCCAAGTGCGTGATCGTCATGAAACCGGCGGCTACGTCACTCCAATTGAAATCGTTGGTGAAAATGATGTATTCATCTCCCGCATCCGCAAAGATAACACCGTCAAACACGGCATTAACCTATGGGTTGTAGCTGATAACTTGCGCAAAGGCGCGGCCTTAAACGCCATCCAAATTGCCGAAGTCGATAAAACAAATGGTTCCATTTTCACTATTTCGTGGGAAGAAATGGCTTTGCAGGCGCATCAAGCACGTCGAGAGAAAAACACAAGAGCTGCAGCTTAGTCATGAATAAACAAAAAGCTGATATAATGGCAGGCTGGGTTGATGAGCTTATAGTTACCGTGCTTGCGAACAATGCATTATATTTTGCAGCTCAAAAAATTTTTAATAGTACGCCAGAAAATAGCCAATTTTCATCTACCCTTACCTTATTTGCCAGTGTTTTAGTGTCAGTTTGTCTTCGGTATAGAACAGCTCTATTAAATAAACAATCCAATAGCTTAACCATTGAGGAGCTAGAAAGTAAATGTCGAAATATGGGATTAGCACTCGCACTAGCGTGCCCAAGTGCAGGATTAATAGCGGCTAGTGCGAGGAGTTATATTGATGCCGTTAACACACAGCCGATACCGCTTGAGCAGAAAACCGGATCATGGCAGGAGAAAATATCAAAGCCCAATATTGTTACAGCCGGTTCATGGCGCAAATTAGGTGAATTAGCTAAACAGGAGCGTAGATTGCCAACCGTTACTGCTATTAATTAAGCCGCGGCTTTTTTCAGCTCAGCTGCCAAGTCAGTTTTTTCCCATGAGAAGCCACCGTCGTTATCTGGCTTACGGCCGAAGTGGCCATAAGATGCCGTGCGGCGATAGATTGGTTTGTTGAGTTGCAAACGAGTGCGGATGCCGCGTGGCGAGAGATCAACAATTTCCAATACTAATTTGGCGAGTTTTTGCTCGTCAACTTTGCCGGTACCGTGAGTGTTCACATAAAGCGCGAGTGGTTTTGAAACACCGATTGCATAAGCAACTTGCAATGTGCAGCGATCAGCTAGGCCTGAAGCGACAATGTTTTTAGCAACGTAACGCATGGCGTATGCAGCGGAACGGTCAACTTTTGTAGGGTCTTTGCCAGAGAATGCGCCGCCACCATGTGGTGCTGATCCGCCGTAAGTATCAACGATGATTTTACGGCCGGTTAAGCCAGAATCACCTTCCGGGCCGCCGATTACGAAATTACCAGTTGGGTTGACGTAGAATTCGTCATCACTTGGCATCCAGCCTTTTGGCAGCACGCGTTCAACAACCGGGCGAATGATATCGCGCACATCTTTAGTTTTTAAGTCAGCCGAATGTTGGTGAGAAACTACGACAGAAGTTGCTTTTACAGCGCGGCCATTGCCTTCGTCATCATTTTGGTAGAGCAATGTAACTTGGCTTTTCGCATCCGGGCCGAGGCCTTGGATTTTGCCTTTTTTGCGCAGGTCAGTGAGTTCTTTTAAAATCAAATGCGAATAATAAATTGGCGCTGGCATTAATTCCGGCGTTTCGTTGCAAGCATAACCGAACATGATGCCTTGGTCACCCGCGCCTTCGTCTTTGGTGTTGCTGGAATTTACGCCCATCGCGATATCTGGTGATTGTGAAATCATGTAATTGTGGATGTTCACTTTTTGCCAGTGGAAGCGCTCTTGCTCATAGCCAACATCTCTCACAACGTTGCGGGCGATGGCGCAGATTTCATCTTTAGAAAGCGGGCTTTCAGCAGTTGCTTCACCGCCAATGATAATGTTATCAGGCGTTACCATAGTTTCGGCGGCAACGCGGGCATACGGATCTTTGGCGAGATACGCATCAACGATGGCGTCAGAAATCTGGTCGCAGAGTTTATCTGGGTGGCCTTCAGCGACTGATTCGCTGGTGAAAAGGAATTCGCCTGGGAAGTTGTTTTTGCTGTTCATATATAAGCCCTTTTTAAAGATAGGCTTATCTAACAGAGCTATTTGTTATCGGCAAGGGATTTAATCAGCTCAAGGGCCTTCTTACGGACCTTAGGATCAGAAATTTGGTAGTAAGCACGGACCAACGTCATAGTTTCGCGGTTTTTGAGATTATCTTCATGCTCAAATGCAGCTGTATCTTCAGCCAAAGCATATTGAGAATTTGCATTACCAGAATATTCATCAAAGAAGAAATTAACCGGAACATTTAACGCTTTAGCGATATCAAACAAACGGCTAGAACCAACACGGTTAATGCCTTTTTCGTATTTTTGCACTTGTTGGAAGGTAATTCCTAATATTTCCGCTAATTTTTCTTGGCTAATTCCAAGCATAGTTCTACGAAGACGGAGCCTTTTGCCTACATGAATATCGATCGGATTTGCACTCATTACTATAAAACCAAAAATGGAATATCATCAGACCGGGTGCCAAGCGCTGGATTAATTGAAGTTTTTTGGCCGAAAAGGCCAATTTCAGAGCTTTACAGACGGCTTAGGAAGATTCCTATTAAATATTATCTAATGTTAATAAAGGAATTTTTAGAGTTAATCAAGCTAGTTTTGCAATTTTCTTCTAAAAATTAACATAATTGTTAGGCTAATTAGGATTAATCCACAAATCGTTAAGTCACCATATGTATTATACATAGTCGCACTGGAACTTAATTCAAGATCAATATTAATAATATTCCTCTCATTATATTTTAGCGAAGAAATAACCTTCCCCACCGGATCTATAACTGCCGAAATTCCCGTATTTGCCGCACGCAAAAGTGGGATGCCCTGCTCTATGGCGCGCATTCTTGCCATAGCCAGATGTTGCTGCGGGCCAGTGCTATTACCAAACCAACCATCATTCGTTATGTTGACAAGCAAATCTGGTTTAGTTGCAGATTTGGCATAGTTAGGAAAAATAACTTCGTAACAAATGAGCGGTAAAAACCCAGGGCCATTTGTATATTTTATAACTGGGCGCTCAGTGCCGCGCGAGAAATCCAGCGCGCCAGGCGTGATTTTATCAATTGGCAAAACATTACGTAAGGGAACAAATTCACCAAATGGAACTAAGTGGATTTTGTCATAATATTTATATATGCCGGTCCGAGAAATTGCATAAAGCGTATTCCAGACTTTATAATCTTCTTTAGTTTCGCCTTCGGCACGCAGCGCGCCGGTTACCATAATGCCATTGTTAGGTGTGATATTTTGCAGCGTATCAACAATCCACGGTTCGCTGGTTAAGTAATATGGCACGCCACTTTCCGGCCAGAGGATAATGTCATTATCTTTGAAGTTTTTTGATTTTATATAATCAACATCGGCAAGAAATTGCTTTTTGGCAGCGAGCGGATCCCACTTTAAGGTTTGCTGCACGCTAGGCTGAAAGATCATAATTTTTGACGCGCTTTTCGTATGTTGCACCTGGTTATTAATATGGTAATAGCCATAGCCATAATTTGCTATGGTGAGGATTATTACAGCAGCGATGAATTTGTCATTCTTGCAGGTAATTGTGAGCGTGATAATAACGATTAAAAAGCTGAGTAAATATACGCCACCAATGGCTGCGAGTTGCGAAAATTGCAGAGAAAACAGCGCGGTATAGCCGATCAAATTCCAAGGGAAACCCGTGAATAATATAGCGCGCAGGAATTCAAAAATTACCCAAAGCGAAGCAAACAAAACAATTTTTGCCGGAGAGCTGAAATTTTGGCTGGTAACTTTATAGCTAAGGGCAAATAGGCCAATATATATGGCAAGTAAAAAGGGAATTCCACAAACGGCAAATGGAATGAGCCAGGCGAATTTTTCGGCATCAACCAAGAGCGAATTAGCGATCCAATACAGGCCGAAAACGAAATAGCCAAAGCCAAAGCACCAGCCGATTTTGAATGCCTGTTTTTTATTTTCTGCAGTTTCGAGGATTTTGAAAAAGATTGGGAACGAAACGAATAATATCGGGAAAACAAAAAATGGTGCAAGCGCAAGATCTGCCATGCCGCCAGCAAGGAAAAGAGTTAGATATTTTAATTTGCCTTGAAACATTTTCATAGAATTGTTTTAAGGCAATTGGCCAATAAATCAATTTCCTCTTTTGTATGCGCGGCAGTTACCGAAATGCGCAGGCGCGAAGTGCCTTTTGGCACTGTTGGCGGGCGGATGGCTGAAACGAGGATTTTGTTTTGTTTTAATAGTTGTTCGGCGGCAATGGCTTTTTCTTCTGAGCCGAGGATTATGGGGATAATTGCGGAAGAACTTGGAACTTGGAACTTAGAACTTAGATATTTTACGTTTTCCAGTGCTTTCAAATATGGCTTTTCTTTTTCGATTATTTCCAATGATTTTATGGCAGAGCCGATCACGAATGGTGGGAGGCCCGTGGAATAAACGAAAGTACGGGCTTTGTTTTTAAGGAATTCGATCAGGGTTTTGCTGCCAGCAACATAGCCACCATAGCAACCAATGGCTTTGGAGAGAGTGCCGACGTAAATTGATGATTGGCGATTGGTGATTGGTGATTGGTAGAGGGAGTGGGCTCCGTCGATTAGGAGTGGCGTATTGAATTGGGTTAACTCATCTATGGGTGCGGTGTCGCCATCCATGGAGAAAATTTCTTCGGTGATGATTAGTTTTCTTACCCTGTCATTCTCTGGCTTGACCCGAGAATCCAGTTGCGGAGGTTGAAGCCCTAGATCCTCGTGTCGGGCACGAGGATGACAATTCTCTTCCAACCGTTTTCTTAAATCGCCCATGTCATTATGTTTGAAGCGAATTAGCTTTGCGCCGGAGAGTTTTACCCCGTCGATAATGCAAGCATGCACAAGTTTATCGGCAAAAACCACATCTGGCTCTAGAGCAGAGATAACCCCTATATTGGTTAGATAGCCGCTGCCGAAAACCAGTGCGGCTTCGGTGCCTTTGTTGGCGGCGAGGCTGGCTTCCAGCTCTTCATATAACGCGTGGTTTCCACCGGCTAAGCGGCTGGCAGTTGCCCCTGCCCCATATTTTAAAGCGGCTTTTACGCCAGCTTCGATAACTTCTGGGCGGCGCGACATGCCTAAATAGTCATTACTAGTAAAATTGATAAATCCATCTTCCGCACCCTTTAAAGAGCGGAATAAATTTTTATCCTTCAAATCATCTAGTTTTTGCTGTAAAAGCTTATCCATGAACATTCGCAACAATTGGAAAATCGAAGAAATACTAGATTTATTCGCCCTCCCCTTCAATGATTTAATTTTTGAAGCACAATCTGTGCACCGCGCAAATCACGATCCGAATGCGGTGCAGGTTTCGACACTGCTCTCGATAAAAACCGGTGGCTGTGAGGAAGATTGCAAATATTGCCCACAATCAGCGCGGTATGATACTCCGGTTAAAGCAGAAAAAATTACTACGGTGGAACATGTGCGGGCAGAGGCTTTGAAGGCCAAGAACGCTGGCGCATCGCGGTTTTGCATGGGTGCGGCGTGGCGCTCACCAAAAGAACGCGACATGAAAAATGTGGTTGAAATGGTCAAAGTTGTGAAAGAGCTGGGCATGGAAAGCTGCTGCACGCTTGGTATGATTACCAAGGATCAGGCGGCGCAATTAAAGGACGCGGGGCTGGATTATTATAACCATAATATTGATACCTCACCGGAATATTACGGCAATATTATTACGACGCGGACGTTTCAAGACCGCTTGGATACGCTGGAAAATGTGCGTGAAGCGGGGATGAAAACCTGCTGCGGCGGAATTGTCGGCATGGGTGAAACTGTGCGTGACCGCGCTGGGATGTTGATGACTTTGGCGAATATGGCCGAGCACCCGGAATCAGTGCCGATTAATATGCTGGTGAAAGTTGAAGGCACGCCGTTTGCCGAAAATGGTGCGGTGGAACCATTAGATTTTGTACGAACTATTGCAGTGGCGCGGGTTTTGATGCCGAAAGCAGCGGTGCGATTAAGCGCGGGGCGTGAGGAAATGTCAGACGAAATGCAGGCACTGTGTTTCTTGGCGGGTGCTAATTCGATATTTTATGGCGAGAAGCTGCTGACAACGCCGAACCCGGAAGTGAATGAGGATAAGAAATTGTTTGAGAAGCTGGGGATTACGGCGCTGGCGGTTTAAGTTTTTGCCCGACTGTTCTGGAATTCTCGGACATCATGTTGTGACTCACCTATATCTCTAAAATATGGCTCAAAATCAGCAGCAATAGGATCACCTCCATTAAGATGCTCCACTGTATAAACGGTAGGGGTTCCCAACCTCTCTCCACCGTGACCAGAAACGGTAATAATAACTCTTTGTTCCTCAAATTTAGAGCAATAAACTATGCTGCCAATATTGGCACTCTTACCTTCCCACCTTCTACCTTGGGAGTTATAAACCGCGCCGTAATATTTGGTTGTGTCTAAGCTGTAAAAAAATAATTTTTGCGATCGGTCATAATTGTCGCTTAACTCTGAACCTTCGGGCAAATCGGCATATCTATCATCTATTTGCACTAGTAACCTTCGCATTGTTGCGCCTTGTTTAAGCTCAACTTCAAAATAATTATGCTGGCCTTTTATAACATCGTTATAAAGCGAATCTTTCGCGCCCAAAGGTTGGATTCTAGTAACCATAGAACCCAAAAACAATCTGCCACATGCGGCGTTTATAACTTTTCTAAACTTATTTTCATCTAAACTCATAAGCTTAATAAACAAAGTTTGGGACACTAAGCAATAAAAAACGGCCCCGAAAGGCCGTTTAATATTAATGATGCTGGTTCTTATTACTTTCCGCCGCATCTTTGCTTCATTGCAGCTTCAAAGTTTTTGAGAAACTTTTCATATTCTTCAGCACCACCAAGGCTTTGCGCGACAACTTTACCGTTATCTTCGCCGTATCCTTGCAGATAAATATTTAAATCATCGTGACCTTCATCATAGAAAATCAGCGAAATTGCTTCCGGGTTGATGAAAGTGCTCTTAACTTTGATCATGCCATTTAATTTATCCATTATTTTACTCCTAGTTTGGGTTTAAACTCTGTATATAAACAAATAGTAAATTAAAAATTAAAGCTACAGCTTAATTGACCATTAATGCATTTTGCCTAAACTTTCGCGATGAAATTTGACCTAAACCACACATGGCTGCCTTACACGCAGCACAATATTGCGCCTATGCCGCTGCCGGTTGTGGATGCTTATGGGTGCGTATTAAAGCTTGCCGATGGACGCGAGCTAATTGATGGAATTTCGAGCTGGTGGACGGTGTGTCATGGGTATAAGCACCCTCACCTGGTAAAAGCGGTGCAAGAACAGGCGAGTAAATTGGCGCATGTAATGTTTGCGGGGTTGGCGCATGAGCAGCCCTATATTTTAGCGGAGCGGCTAGCGAAATTAACAGGGTTGGAGCGGGTATTTTTCTCGGATTCCGGCTCAACGGCGGTGGAAGTTGCTTTGAAAATGGCGACGCAATATTGGAAAATACAAAATAAAAATACGCGCAAGCAGCGCTTTGTGCACTTTACCAACAGCTACCATGGCGACACGATGGGCGCGATGAGCGTTTCGGATAATGATGGAATGCATTCACCTTTCGTTGGTTTTACGCCGATGCAGTTTATGGTAGATATTCCATCAGATGAAATTGCGTTTAATGAATTTGATGCACTCTTGGCGGCGGAGAAAAACCAAATTGCGGCAGTTATACTCGAGCCATTGGTACAAGGTGCAGGCGGAATGAAATTTCATTCGCCGGATGTTTTGGCGGAAATTTACCGGATTACTAAAAAGCATGATTTGCTGTTTATCGCTGATGAAATTGCCACTGGTTTTGGGCGCACAGGTTATATGTTTGCCTGCGCGGAAGCCGGAATTGTGCCAGATATCATGTGTATTGGCAAAGCTTTGACTGGCGGGATGATGACATTGGCGGCCACTTGCGCCAGCGCGGAAGTTTTTGCTACGTTTAATGACCACGCCTTCATGCATGGACCGACTTATATGGGTAATGCCTTAGCTTGCGCGGCGGCGAATGCTTCGCTGGATTTATTTGAGCAAGAGCCACGATTAGAACAGGTAGCAAAAATTGAAAATATTATGCAGAAGGAACTTGCTAAATGCAGGGCTTTGCCGATTGTAAAAGATGTGCGCGTTAAAGGCGCGTTTGGGGTGGTGCAGCTTGATTTAAAAGCATGTCATTCCCGCGCAGGCGGGAATCCAGGGTCGCAAACTCAAGAACTGGATCCCAGCCTTCGCTGGGATGGCAAATCTGATGATAATTCTTTTATTCTGAGCTTGCGGCAAAAATTTATTGCCGAGAATGTTTGGCTGCGCCCATTTGGCGATGTGGTTTATATTGCGCCACCGTTTGTGATTGAGGAAAAAGACTTGAAGGTTTTGACTGATAAAATCTACAAAATACTTTCTAAGCAAAAATAATATATAATTAACGCTGCTGTGATTCGCGCAAAGGATTTAATTGTCCATCTTGCTTGGTTTTTGAGGCCATATATAAAATATCAGAACCTGTCCAGATTACCACTGCAATAAACCATGCCCAACTTGCGGGGCTTGGCCTTTTTGCAACTTCTGTATAGGATGTTTCTAAAAGTGGAATGCGTCCAACCAGGCTTATCCCGCCAGCAACTACTGCTCGGCGCTCGACTAATTTATCTATAAATCCGCCCTCAGCAACTTTGCCTTCAAATGCTCCTAGAGCAAGTGAATATAAATTACCGCTGACACGTATGCCTAATGTTTTGTTATCAATTAGACCACCTAACTTATAGCAAAATGATGCGCTTATATAAATTCCCTGAATGATCTGTGAATGCGTTTTATTGTCGCCCGCACCCCTTGCTAATAGAACATGCCCTAACATAGTAAGTATCGAAGCAGCAAACCCGAAAGGGTTTTTATTTACACCTGCGGAAAGTATGGCGAGAGTATTTCCACTAATATATCCATATCCGGAGAGCTTTCCAGGCGTTAAGCCCGCACTATATAATTTTGTAGCTGTTCCATTCTCATCCATATAGCCATTAATATATATTAACATTTATTACTTATCAAGTTTTTCCACCCGTGGCAATAGTTCTTGATGAAAACTACTTCCAGGGTTTATAACCTACTCCATGAGTACAAAAAATAAATTAGACCAAATTACCACCCGCCCCTTCCCGGCTTCACGCAAAGTTTATGTTAAAGGTGAAATGCACCAGGATTTGTGGGTGGCGATGCGCGAAATTGGGCTCTCTAGCCAGGCCAAAGAGCCAGATTTTTGGGTTTACGATACTAGCGGGCCTTATACAGATATTTCGAAGAAAATTGATATTACCAAAGGTTTGGAAGAGCTGCGCCGCAAGTGGATTTTGGCGAGAGGTGATGTTGAAGAATATGAGGGGCGCGAAGTACGTCCGGAAGATAATGGTTATAGCAAGCCGCAACCTTCTGAAGTTGAGGTTTTTGATCGTGGTAGCCGGAAGCCTTTGCGGGCGAAGAAGGGAGCGAATGTTTCGCAGATGCATTATGCACGGCGCGGAATAATTACGCCAGAAATGGAATATATTGCGATTCGTGAGAATATTGGGCGGAAAGCTGCGGCTGATGCGCAACCGGCAAAATTTAAAGGTGAGCGGTTTGGCGCGAAATTTCCGGAATTTATTACGCCGGAATTTGTGCGGGAGGAAGTGGCCAGTGGGCGCGCGATTATTCCGGCGAATATTAACCACACTGAATCTGAGCCGATGATTATCGGGCGGAATTTTTCGGTGAAAATTAATGCGAATATTGGGAATTCGGCGGTGACATCATCAGTTGCTGAGGAAGTTGAGAAAATGGTGTGGTCAACCCGTTGGGGTGGTGACACGATTATGGATTTATCAACGGGTAAAAATATTCATAATATTCGCGAGTGGATTATCAGGAATTCTCCGGTGCCGGTTGGTACGGTGCCGATTTATCAAGCGCTGGAAAAAGTGAATGGCGTGGCGGAAGATTTAACCTGGGAAATTTTCAGGGATACGTTGATTGAGCAGGCTGAGCAAGGCGTGGATTATTTTACGATTCATGCAGGTGTGTTGTTGCCTTATGTGCCGTTAACGCAGCATCGTGTAACGGGAATTGTTTCGCGCGGTGGCTCAATTCATGCAAAATGGTGCATGGCGCATCATAAGGAAAATTTTGCTTATACGCATTTTGAAGAGATTTGTGAGATTATGAAGCAATATGACGTTTCGTTCTCTCTGGGTGATGGGTTACGCCCGGGTTCGATTGCGGATGCTAATGATGAGGCGCAGTTTGCTGAATTGAAAACTCTTGGAGAACTGACGCAAATTGCCTGGAAACATGATGTTCAGGTGATGATCGAAGGCCCGGGGCATGTGCCAATGCATTTGATTAAAGAGAATATGGATAAGCAGTTGAAGGAATGCTTTGAAGCGCCGTTCTACACGCTTGGGCCCCTGACGACTGATATCGCGCCGGGTTATGACCATATTACTAGCGCCATCGGTGCCGCGCAAATTGGGTGGTATGGCACGGCGATGTTGTGTTATGTGACGCCGAAAGAGCATTTGGGTTTGCCGGATAAGGAAGATGTGCGAGTTGGCGTAGTGACTTACAAACTGGCGGCTCACGCGGCCGATTTGGCGAAGGGCTGGCCGGGGGCGAAATTGCGCGATGATGCGGTTTCACGCGCGCGGTTTGAGTTCCGCTGGATGGATCAGTTTAATTTAAGTTTGGACCCTGAAAAGGCGCAGGAATTTCATGATGAGACATTGCCAGCGGAAGGTGCGAAATTTGCGCATTTCTGCTCAATGTGCGGGCCGAAGTTTTGTTCTATGCGGATTTCACAGGAAGTGCGGGAGTTTGCCAAGACCGAGGCCGCGAAGGGCGAGCAGGAAATGGCGCAGAAGTTCCGCGAGCAAGGTAGTGAGATTTATAAAAAGGTTGGTTAGCAGAACTTAGAACATTAGAATTTAGAACGTTAGATAGTTTTCTAAGTTCTAACGTTCCAAGTTCTAACGTTCTCTCTTAAACCACGCATCCACATCATCCACCACTGGTGCTCTGCCGCGAGCGAGGATGGCGAGAGCGGCAACTGTATCGATGTGGTCGACGTTGTCATAGAATTTGACTTTATACTCCCCGCCCCGCGCTTTTAATCCGGCTTCGAGGTGAGTGATATTTATTTCGCCAACGACTTTATCATCTTTGCCCCATAGTAATAACATCGGCGGTTGTTTGCCGTCGACAAAGTTGGTTACGCGGATGTTTTTGTAGTTTTCGCCCGATGTGGAGAACATGTCTTTGTAATCAGCTTCTTCGGGAGTGAAATCATATGGGCCGGAAAGGCCGGCGAAGGCTTTTATATAGCTCCGCACACCGTAGCTTTTATCGGTGCTAAGTAACGCGCCAATTTGGGCGCCGGCAGAGTGGCCCATTACGAAGATTTGGTTGGGGTTGCCGTTGAATTTGGTGATGTTGTTATGCGTCCAGGTGACTGCATTAGCAGCATCAGTTTGCCAGGCTGGAAATTTGTATTTGGGATATTTTACGTAATCGGGAATTACAACTACATAGCCGCGTGAGGTGAAGGCTTCAGCGGCAAAGCGGTAATCATTCTTGCTGCCATATTCCCAGGCGCCGCCGTAGAAAAATACGATTACCGGGTGGTTTTTGACATCACCTTCGGGCACATAAACATCTAGTTTTTGGTCATGTGGGCTGCCGAAATCAATATCACGGGTGATTTTCTGGCCGCTAAAGATTGCTGGGAAGTTGGCGGCGACTAACGCGGTTTTGCTACAAGCTGTGGCTAGCAATGCCGTGAGTGTAACCATCAGCAAGCTAATTTTACTCATTCAAATGTGATGATTTTTTTCTTCTTAAGGTAGCGGATAACGCCCATAAGAGCCAAACATACTAATGAAAGCACGATGAATATTGGGCTGACGCTGCCGGCTTCGTTCACATATTGCTTGTACATTTCGACAACTAAAATAATGAGAAGCGTTGTGAAAATTGTTGGGTAATCTTTAATGATCACTTTTTTGAAGTTGAAATACATGCCCGCAGTTGCTTTGCGGAATTTGCTAAAATCAATAATCCAGCGGTTGGTTTTGGTGGCATAAGCATCATATTCTTTGCCGAATTTGTTGCGGAGATATTTTTCTTCTGTGGCGATGATGCAGATGTAGATGAAGTAAAACAGTGCGATGCCACCGAATACTACAAGTGGCGCGCCGTGGAGCAAGAAAATGCCGGAATAAATTAGCATATTGCCGAAATAAAGCGGGTTGCGGCAGATGGTGAACATGCCTTCCGTGACGAGGTTATCAGCATAAACTTCCTTGTTTTTGCCGCCGCGTTTGATGTAGGCAAAACCAATGACGAGGCCGCGGACAAAAAGGCCGGAAAGCGAAATGGCAATGGCGAGCCAATCTTTGATGGTTTCAAGATTTTCGCTGTGGAACAGGTCACTCGGTGGTGGCGAAATGATGAATAAAATCGCGATGATTAGCGGAAATACTTTATTGCGGTATTTGAAGAAAAAGTCGCCAATTTTGATGATGGTGGGATTTTTGTAAATGCTCATGAGTTTTGCTTATTTAATTGCGATGATGCCACACCAGTTATACCATCTGAAAAATACTTCCATGTTTTTGAAACCGACGCGTTTTAGCATGTCAAAGTTTTCATCCATACGGTACGGGATGAGCACATTTTCCAAGGCTTCGCGCTTTTGGGTAATTTCAGTTTCGGTATAGCCGTTGCGGCGTTTGAAGTCGTAATAATTTTTGATGAAGAGGCGGTTGAAAATTGTGTCTTCGCTGGTGACTTTTTCGATCAATATAAAAGCGCCATCTTTGTTAAGACCATTGAAAATATTTTGCACTACGCGCTCGCGCTGCAATGGGCGAATGAATTGGAGGGTTAAAATCATCGTTACTACGCTGGCATTTTCAAGCGTGAATGGCTGCTGGAGATCAACCACTTTCAGATCAATATCACGTTTTGTGCCATCTTCGGTGATTTTCGCCCTCGCCTTTTCGAGCATTTCTGGCGAGTTATCATAACCGATGAATTTAACTGTTGGGTCAATTACCCCATCCATGAGTAGCATGGTTGTGGCAGTTGAGCAGCCGATATCATATAAATTGGTGCTAGGTTTGGCGAAATCTGCGGCCAGTTCGCCGGTCATGCGTTGCAATTCGGCGTAATATGGCACTGAGCGGCTGACCATATCATCAAAAACCTTGACCACTTTCTGGTCAAAAACAAAGTCATTAACGCTGGCGTTAGGATCAGCAAAAAACTTATCTTTTTGTTGATTTTGCAGAACTAATTTAGGGGTTTTAGTATTTGAATCTGGTTTCATATCTTTGCTCATATTTGGCGTAATTTAATGCTCTGCGTAAGCATAGGCAAGAAATATCACTGATAACTGTTCTCATTGCCATATTTGATGGGTTAACACTCAATTAACCATTTATTTTTCAATCGTTTGTTCACAAAAAGTTCACACTTTATTACCTGTTTTTAACAAAAGGGTAACAATTGTTAGTTAATATGAGGACTTAGGGGATATTTAATGGCCGTTGATGACGATAAAAAGGATGTTACTGACATTGGCGATGATAGCGCTAGTGGCAGTGCATCTGAAAAACCGGTCAGATTTGGCGATGGCATAGCCATAAAACGCACCCCCGAAGAAGAAAAAAGAATTGAGACCGCAAAAAGTGATATTGGCGGCATTATGGACGGCATGGTTAAAAAAGGCGAACTTTCGTCTTCGTCCGCAAATGCATATAGGGATCAACAAGCCAGATATGACGAAGATACAAATCATTCAAACATAGCTAGACAGCCATGGACAGAGCAAACAGATGGTTCAGGACATACTACACCAACGCCAGCAGATAAACTGGACAAACAAATTCTTAGCGATGCCTTACTTGATGAAGGTTTTCGCGCCGAAGAAAGGCCTGGCCAAAATGTAATTGCCGTTCACCCTGATGATGGCCAAAAATTACAGCAATCCGTTGCTAACGGACAAAGAGTTAATCAGGAAGATGCTGCACGATCTCAGGCAATAGATGCACGATCTACAGCACATTATCAAGATATAGCTCGGCAGGGACCAACAAAGTTAAGTATTGATCTAGCTACGCTAAATACCGACTTAATGACAAAACTTTATATGGCTCATGGCAGTTCCGAAAGAGATGCTATAGCCGATGCTCAAAGAGATGTTTCGGAAGGACATGGGCTTCATGAAATGCTGCCAATGTTTCAAAGAGACCCGCAAGACCGGGCTTTAACTGAAAAATTCTTTCAGCAAAATGCTGAGAATATATATAAATTAAATGGCTTGATTGGCCAATCAAATCAAACTCCGGCTAATGGAGTTACTCCTCCAACTCCTGCTGCCGAACCACCGCAAGTTACTTCGGCACAAAGAGCTGCAGGACAAACACCAGGAGCATCTACGCCGAACCCAGCTTCGCCTTCATCCAGAGAAGTAGTTGGCGGAAAAATGGCTGGTAGTTCAACACCTGCTGCAGATAAAACAATATCCGCTTCTTCTATCCATGAACCGCAACCTGTTACAACCGGGCAAGCAAATGCAGGTACTTCTAATTCAGGATCAACTTCCAACTCTTCGTCTTCGGCCTCTGCTGTAGAAAAATCTGCTCCGGCAGTTGGCGGAAAAATGGCAGGCGATTCAACACCTGGTGCTAATAGTTCAACACCTGCTAATAGTTCAATTTCAGAAGCTGCCAGCTCGGTTGTTACATCACCAGCCCCTCCTCCAGGTTACCAAAGCCCAGAAAATACTTTCAATCTGGAAAGCGGATTAATAGCTAATTTGGGTAGAAGAACAGGCGCTTCAGATTCAATGGCTGATCGTTATGCACAGAAGAATTTAAATTTAGGAGTAGGTATAGAAGATCAGCTTGCTCAAAATGGCTGGATGGGAAATAGAGGACTCGAAGCAAACCGTGATTTCCTCCTTGATCCGGAAGCGCGCGCTGGTTTAGGACGATTACAGGAAAGAACCGGCCAAACTATTACCAACCCTGCAACCGGCCAGCCAATTTTAGACCCGCTTAGGCCATCAGAAGTAACAGCTTCGCTCGTAAGAGATCAGGTGGATTTGGTACGGGATGCTTATCAAAATGTTGGAGCATCCGAGAGCATGGCAAAATACTGGGCAAGTAATGATATTATTAAAGATAATAAGACT
>JABDBO010000023.1 GCA_013288575.1 Alphaproteobacteria bacterium | reverse complement strand
TGGCGGTAAAATTGCACGCGTGCAACCGCTTCTTTGGCACTACTTTCAATTAAATCTGCGGCCTGACTTTTTAAATTCGGTTGCTCATCACGCAAGAATTCAACGCCATTGCTGACTGCGCCAACTGGCCCAATAATATCATGGCAAAAACGTGTACATAATAATTCTGCAAATTTTAAATTGTCTATCATCTGAATGAATCCTCCAAAAAGTTCTTTATAAGGCCTAAAAAGTTAAAGATGAGCTAAATTTATTATTTATAGATACAAATACGTATAGGTTTTTTATATCTGTGTCTAAATTTCTATTGACGAATAATCCAAATTGAATAAATTTTCTATACAACTAATGGTTGAGGAGAGTTTATGCAAGAAGCATTACATATAGTGCAAGAAAGTTCAGTTAATAGGCCGCTGGTAGCTAGGTTAAGGGCCCATATGCTAAGAAAAGGGTTGAATCCAAAGACACTCGCGGAGCGTGCAAAAGTAGGGAGATCTTTTGTTTATGATATTATAAACGGGAAGTCGACAAATCCTACTAGTTCTAAGCTTACGGCTATTGCCGAGCAATTGGGCGTGAGTGTTCAATATTTATTAAGCGGTGTGCATCAAGTAATGGGTTCTCGCCATGCTGAGTGGAGCGATGTTGTTGAAATTTCATCAATTTCTGTTGAGCAATCGATTTCTGGTGGTGCGCTAATTTCAACTGATAGTGAAGCCAAGCCATATTATTTTCGTAATGACTGGGTGCGCCGGAAGTTAAATGCGCATCCGGAAGATCTGCGCGCTCTTAATGTTAAGGGTGATTGTATGGCTCCAACCCTAAAAGATGGGGATATGTTATTAATTGATATGACTTTAAAACTGCCTAACCCCCCTGGAATTTTTGTAGTTTTTGATGGTATGGGCTTAAGTGTTAAACGCCTTGAAATGATATCCAGTGATAGATTGCGGGTGTTATCTGATAACCCGCAATATTCGCCTTATGAAAGTAATCTTTCCTCGGTTAATATTGTCGGGAAGGTTGTGTGGCTTGCTCGTGAATTCTGAAAAAACTGGTTTATAGCGGCTGTGTAATAAATTTTTCTCTTTTACTCTTAGAGCGGTTAATATAAACTAATCTGTTATGGAGTTACGTTTTCCTATTTTGGCGATTGTTTTAATTGGTTTAGCTTCTTGTTCGGGCGTAAGGTCAACTGCTGTCGTGCCAATCCAATCGAAAGATAAGCAGCTCACTTGCCGCGAAATTATGTTAGAAATAAACGAAGCGGAAGAATATAAAAAAGCAGCCGAAAATAATAAAAACCCGGGATTGCGCAGCTTTATTGCGCCATTGGGTTATGCTTATACACTTTCATCGGCGGATGATGCTATTGATGCTTCCAATAAGCGCATAGCATATTTGCAAGATATCTATCGCATTTCTGGTTGTGCAGGCGGCGCTGCCGGCTTGACTGAAGAGCAAATGCGCGGCCATACATTCGGTGGTGATTATCCAACTCCGCCGCCTGGTCAGACGCCATAAGTTTTAATGCGCGAATTCGATATAATAACTAAACTTCTAAAGCCTATATCTGGCAGAGATTCAGTGGGCCTTTCCGATGATTGCGCATTTTTTGATGGCTATTGCATAACCAAAGATATCTTAGTTGCCGGAGTGCATTTTTTTGAAAACGATGCGCCATATAATTTAGCCCGTAAAGCACTCCGCGTAAATTTATCTGATTTAGCATCAAGCGGCGCTAAACCGTTTGGATTTATGTTGGGCTTAGCTCTGCCAAAAAACACAACGCAAAAATGGTTTGAAGGATTCACAAGTGGATTAAAAGCCGATATTGCCGAATTCAAATTCCAGATGCTTGGTGGTGACACAGTTTTTCATGATGGCGCGCTAACAATTTCAGTAACTGCCATTGGTAAAACGCCAAAACCTATAACTCGCAGCGGCGCAAAACTTGGCGATAATATATTCGTCAGCGGCGCAATTGGCGGCGGATATTTGGGGTTAAAGCGCAAAGCCCAGTTTATTGAAAAATACGAATTGCCCGAACCAAGAATAAAGCTTGGCCTAAAGCTCCGCAAAATCGCCAATTCCTGCATCGATATTTCCGATGGCCTATTGGCCGACCTCAACCACATTTGTGAAGAATCAAAAGTCAGCGCTGAAATATTCTCAAACCAAATCCCACTGGCTGACCCAAATTATGATTTAATTGAGCAAATCAGCGGCGGTGATGATTATGAGTTACTATTTACTTCACCAAAAGAAACTGTCAAAAATTGCTATAAAATTGGCAAAATCTTAACTGGCAGCGGCATATTATTAGATGGCAAAAAAATAAAGCCAAAAGGTTACGAGCACGGCAAATAACTAATACGGCCGCGTACCACCGCTTGGAGCATGGCTGCCGATTGGATTATCGCCACCTTCTTTATTAAACTTACCTACGTTACCCAAAAGTTGTTCCATAACAGTAAGCGGTTTACCAGCCGTTGGCGTTGTATCACTTTCATTAGCGAAATCACGGCGGTCATTAATATCATACACTTCAATATTGCTTACGTGGTTAGCCTTATCGAAGGTTATTGCTATTACGTTCTGCTTTAAAATTTTATCTGATTTTATAAGCTCGCGGCGGATCTGGCTGGTTATATAAAACCATGTTTCATCGCCATAAATTGATTTGGTAGAAGGAGAGCCAAGCAATTCATAAATTTGCGGTTTGGTAGAACTAGGCCCAATTTCATCCAGTTTAACCTGGCGTATTTCTGCGCCGTTATTTTGTGTAATGGTCGTGCAGGCAGAAATAACCAACACTGCTAATAATATAAATTTTTTCATGGTGGGATTATTAGATGACAGATACCAAATGTCAAACATCAGATTTGTTTGACATCTGACATCCGATATCCGATATCTAACCCATGAAAGCCGAAATTTACAGCAAAGTTGAAGAAATCAAGAAGAGCGTGGCGCTCTTGAGGAGGTATCTTTGACTGGGATAAGGCACATGCACGGCTGCTCGAGTTAAACCAAGAAGCCGAAAACCCCGATGTTTGGAACAACCCTGAAAAAGCCCGCATAATAATGCGTGAGCGCGATTATTTGCAGCATTCGCTAGATTCCGTTAAAGAGCTTGAAAGTGGTTTAAATGATAATGTTGGCTTAATCGAACTTGGCGAAGCCGAAAAAGACGAAGCAATCGTAATTGAGGCCGAAAAAGCCATTGCCACACTTGCCGAAAAAGCCAAGCAAATGGAGTTAGAAAGCCTACTCTCCGGTGAAGCCGACGCTAATAACGCCTTCGTCGAATTTCACCCCGGCGCTGGCGGCACCGAAAGCCATGATTGGGCGAATATGTTATTCCGCATGTATCTCCGCTGGGCCGAACAGCGCGGTTTCAAAACCGAAATCCTTGAAATCTTGGAAGGTGAAGAAGCTGGAATCAAATCCGCCACCATCCGCATCATCGGCCACAACGCCTACGGCTGGCTCAAAACCGAGGCCGGTGTCCACCGCTTAGTCCGCATCTCACCATTTGATTCCAACGCCCGCCGCCACACAAGTTTCGCCAGCGTCTGGGTTTACCCCGAAATTGACGACAACATCGAAATCGAAATCAACGAAAAAGACCTCCGCATCGATACCTATCGCGCCAGCGGGGCAGGCGGTCAGCACGTCAATAAAACTGATAGCGCCGTCCGCATCACCCACATCCCAACCGGAATTGCGGTACAGTGCCAAAATGACCGCAGCCAGCACAAAAACCGCGCCGAAGCCTATAAACTCCTCCGCGCCCGCCTTTACGAAGTAGAGCTCCAAAAACGCGAAGCTGCCGCCCAAGTTGTCGAAGACAATAAATCCGACATCGGCTGGGGCCACCAAATCCGCTCTTACGTATTACACCCCTACCAAATGGTAAAAGACCTCCGCACCGGATACGAAGACGGCAACACCAAAGCCATATTAGACGGTCGCCTCGACCCATTCATCAGCGCAAGTTTATCGCAACGAGTTGGAGCAAAGTAATTATGGATATACATAATCTAGAAAATATTATCCCCGCTATTGTAATCATAACAATTTCTGTAGTTGTATTTGCTAAAATTGCCCGAGGTGGCGGCTGGGGAGCCTTGGCGAAGAAATATCCTGCAAAAACCAAACCAGAAGGTGACAAATTTCGCGGACAATCTGCCGAATTTTCAACCTTTGTACGTTACCGTAACTGCCTGACGGTTATTTTGTGCGAACAAGGAATTTATGTTACTTTAGCGATAATTGTACCAATAGGAAAATCTTTCATGGTGCCCTGGACAAGTGTAAAAAGGGCGCAAGTTGAAAAATATGCTTTCGTAAAAAGCTGCGTGCTGACAATCGAAGACCAGGCCTGTAAATTTTATTTGGTTATGAATCTAAAGGCCGAATCAGCAATCGCCAAATATCACAAAGTCAGCCATTCCGATTTTGATGAATAATTAAACCTTCTCCAACAAAACCCGCGCAAACACCAAGCAATAAACTCGTCTCGCCCCGCGTTCCTTCAGCGCCTTCGCACATGCTGATAGTGTTGAGCCGGTCGTCATAACATCATCTACCAGCAGCACCGTTTTACCAAACACATCCACATTCGCCACCACAAACGCCCCATCCACATTTGATTTCCTATCCCGCCGGTGCAACTTCGTCTGCTGCTTAGTCCGCCGTACGCGCTTCAACAAAAACGGCTCATAATTCTTCTCCGAAATTTTCGCCACCTGCCGCGCCAGCAGCGCCGCCTGGTTATATTTCCGCGCAATCTTTCGCATAAAATGTAACGGAATCGGTGCAATAATATCCGCCTTGCCAATCAATTCCGAACCGCTCCCTACCATCATCTTCGCCAGATAGGGCGCCAAACTAACACTGTCACCAAACTTCAACCGAATGGCCAGTTTTCGCGCCGTGTTTTCATATTTGCATACTGCCACTGCCTTATTAAACTTCGGCTTTTCTTCCGTGCAATGCCTGCACAGCGCTTTCGGCCCAAGGTCAAACGCAAAGGGCAGGCCGCATACATAACATTTATGCAAACCGATAAAATTAATATCATTCCAGCAAGTCGCGCAAATCGCCCCGTGCGTATCAACCACAGCATGGCATGATAAACATTGTGCCGGCAGCATAAAATTTAAAACCGCTTGCGAGATCTTTTTTGTTGTACTAATTATTGGCATAACAGAGAGTTATTATGAACAAAAATCCTTTAACTATCAAATCCGTTGGAAAAAGATATGGCAAAACAGTAAGTGCGCCACTAGTAATTTCCGATGTAACTTTTGACGTTAAGCCCGGTGAAATCTTTGGTTTGATTGGCTTAAACGGTGTTGGAAAAACCACGCTTATTAAAGTGATTTTAGACCTCCATCAATCAACTGATGGCGCTGTTGAAATTTTTAATGTTGATTCAAAAGATCACAAATCCCGCCGTAAATTAGCCTATTTGCCTGAAAAATTCATGCCATCGCAGTTGTTGCATGGTGAAGAGTTTCTTGAACTTTCAGTTAGCTCTTATGGCCAAAAGTTGGATATAGCAAAAGCTAGAGAAGGTGCTCAGAAATTGCAGCTTGATCCTGATGTGTTGAAAAGCCGAGTTGGCAAATATTCTAAAGGTATGGGGCAGAAGCTCGGGCTTTTGAGCGTGTTTTTAACTAATGCTCCACTTCTCGTTCTTGATGAACCAATGTCTGGGCTTGATCCGCGTGCGCGCGTACATTTGAAAGATTATATGCTCGCCTATCGCAACAAAGGCCACACAATATTTTTCAGCTCACACATTTTGAGCGATATCGATGAAATTTGTGATCGCGTTGGCGTTATCCACGGCGGCGGCCTCAAATTCCTCGGCACCCCAGTAGAAATGAAAAAACGCTTCGGTAACGAAATTCTTGAACGCGCGTTTTTAAACTGCATCGATAGCACTGGCGATATGTCGCCTGAAAGCTTGCGGAAAAAAGCAAAAAAACCGGCGAAGAAAAAAGCTGTTAAGAAGAAAAAATAACTGATGATTGATCCCGGCATATTAAAAGCTAGCAAGGGCTTTATAATTTTTATTGGCTTGGTGATTAGCGGAATATTGCATTTCTTTCGCAAAAAGCGCCGTTTCAAGCAAATAAAAACTGATTTATCACAAGGCAAAACTCTGGATAAAAAATTTCTCGCCAATGAAACAGTCACGGCACATTATTTAAATAAAAAATTCCCTACAGATGTCCGGCGCTTATTTATTATTTGCAGCGTAGTTTTGCTATTATTCTGCGTAGGTTTTTATTCTGTGACCCAGAATTTTCTGATTGTAAAAATATATTTAATTATATTTTGTGTACTGGTCTTCCCAATGGTTTCTTTATCAAAATACCAAAATTTATATCTAGCACGGCTTAAGAAAGTAAAAAATATTATCGGCGATAAGGAAAAATTTATCGAAATTCGTGATAACGGAATAAATTTCAACGTGGTTTTCCTTGAGCCATATAGCTTCAAAAAAATAATAGAAAATAATGAGGCCTATATCTACATCCCGTGGCAGGATATGAAATCCATAGGCGAATCTTCCTGTCCGGCCTTAGGCGGCAGACCAGGCACTAGCACAGAGAAAATGAGAAACTGCCTTATCATAAAGTTAAAATCTGGCCAGCCTTCCGAGAAAAAACTGGGCAAACAGTTTTTTTTGACCTTAAACATGATCAATGATTATATTGGGATGGAATTTCTAATTAAGAAATCCGCCGGAAACATGGTAAAATGCAGAATATAAAATGACAAAAATCATCAACGGAAAAGAATTCGCTCAAAAAGTGCGGGCGCTGGTAGCTAAGGAAATTGAAATTTCTGGCTTAAAACCCGGCTTAACAGTTGTGCTGGTCGGTAATGACCCAGCCTCGGAAGTCTATGTCCGCAACAAAGATGCCGCCGCCAAAGAAGTTGGCATCAACGCCCAAACCATCAAACTCCCCGCCGAAATTTCACAAGCCGAGCTGCTAACAAAGATTGATGCGCTCAACAAAGACAAAAAAGTCCACGGTATCCTCGTGCAACTCCCGCTGCCAAAACACATCGACGAAAAAGCCGTAATCAATGCCATCAGCCCAGATAAAGACGTTGACGGTTTCCACGTCATCAACGCAGGCCGCGCCGTTACCGGCCAGGACGCACTCGTCCCATGCACGCCACTCGGCTGCATCATGCTGTTAAAAGACGCGCTTGGCGACCTCACGGGCTTAAATGCTGTTGTCATAGGCCGCAGCAACATCGTCGGCAAACCAATGGCCAATTTGCTCTTGAACGAAAACTGCACTGTCACCATTGCCCATTCCAAAACCAAAGATCTGCCAAAAGTCTGCGCCCAGGCTGATATATTGGTCGCCGCTGTTGGCAAACCCAAAATGGTCAAAGCTAATTGGGTAAAAGAAGGCGCAGTAGTAATTGATGTGGGAATTAATCGCGGCCCAGACGGCAAACTCTGTGGCGATGTTGATTTTGAAGATGTCTCCCCCAAAACCAAAGCCATCACCCCAGTCCCTGGCGGCGTAGGGCCAATGACGATTGCGTGCTTACTAAAAAACACGCTTGAAGCGGCTAAACGTTTAGAAAAATAATGCTAAATAATCTGCAAACGCGGCATTATATTTGGGCTCTGGCATTAATAATATTTGCCACATTATTTTTCATGATCACCCCGTCACTTCAGTTAATCTTTGGTAAAACCCAAACCATATCTGCCGAAATTACAAATATATGGTACGATAAAGGCACAAATTACCAATATCAATTCACTATCAATGGCCAATTAATTAAATCAAATGACGCATGCCGTTCTAGCATAGTTGTATGCGAAAAATCTTCTGATCAGCATAGTATAGCGATTGAATATTTGGTTTCCGATCCAAAGATAAATCGAATAAAGAGCAAAACCGATTTTGATTCTTTAAAGCTCCATCTTGCCGCCATGTTTCTGATATGCTTTTTCAGCTTCCTAATAATAAGATATATCAGGCCAAGATTTGATTATTAGGTACTTATTTGCCGGTCTTGGATTAGCGTCCATTTACCAAAAAAAACGCCAAAAGCGGCAAAAAAGCTTAAAAAGTCTTAAAATTGTAACATTTGCAATATATAATAATGGCTTATGGGAGAATATGCTCAGCAGCCTTTTGTAGTAGGACTTAAGCCAGCTTTAGAAAAATTTTTAGAGCTATGCGGGCATGTTAGGTATCACAATAAGACGCTTATGTTATTAGATAATCCTGAATCCAAGACTGCTCTAGAAAAAGTAGAAGATGCTTTAATCAGCAGAGGATATGTATGCTTTGCACCCCATGGCCATGGAAAATATGCTATAGTTTTCTTAGGCTCTGATAGTGATATTATAAGAATAGTGGATGAAAGAAAAGAAAGCCGTCGCCAAGATATTTCTGAAGTTGTACAACCAAGTTTTAGCCAGCAATTTGCAAGCGATATAGGTGGCCATACAATAAGAGTTGAGGTTTTGCCTAAACTCACGACATATAAAATACTAGTTGAAGCGGTGGGCGAAGATTCAGCAAGATTAGCCTTTAAAAGGGGCCGTCTAGAACTGACTAAATCATTACGGGAAAAAGGCTATTATTTTAATTTTGCTGCTGATGATGATACTTTTGATAATATCGCCATTGATGAAGACGGCAATTTTAAAATTGTTGACGCTGATTGCATAAAACAATTAGAACAAAATCGTGATGGAGCATTTATTGGTAGATATCAAGCTTCATTAGAAGAAGATTATCAGTCTAGTAAAGAAACTAGAGGGCGTAGATATTATTAAGCCGCTTTTTTACCCTTCCGCGCCCCGAGCAGTTTCACGAGATACTTGCCCGTCACGCTCTGCGGATTCTTCGCAACTTCCTCTGGCGTGCCGCTAGCAATGATTTTGCCACCCTTATGCCCGCCACCCGGCCCAATATCCAGAATATAATCTGCCGTTTTAATCACATCCAAATTATGCTCAATCGTCACGCAAGTGTTGCCAGCGTCAACCAGCGTATGCAGCACTCGTAGCAACTTCGCGATATCGTCACTATGCAAACCAGTAGTCGGCTCATCCAATATATATAATGTCCGCCCGGTAGAACGTTTTGAAAGTTCCTTAGCCAGCTTAATCCGCTGCGCTTCACCGCCTGATAATGTCGTCGCCGATTGGCCAATTTTGATATAGGTCAGACCCACTTCAACCAATGCATCTAGCTTATCTTTGACATTCGGGTGGTTAGCAAAAAACTTCTGCGCATCTTCAACCGTCATTTCCAAAACATCGGAAATACTTTTATCCTTATATTTCACTTCCAAAGTTTCACGGTTATAGCGTTTGCCGTTGCAAGCGTCGCATTTCACATAAACATCTGGCAAAAAGTGCATCTCAATTTTAAGCAAACCATCGCCTTCGCAAGTCTCGCAGCGTCCGCCTTTAACGTTGAACGAAAAACGTCCGGCCTTGTAGCCACGCGCCTTTGATTCCGGCAATTCGGTGAACCAGTCGCGAATCGGGCCAAATGCTCCGGTATAAGTTGCCGGGTTAGAACGCGGTGTGCGCCCAATTGGTGATTGGTCGATTTCGATAATCTTATCAACAAACTCCAGCCCGGTTAGCGAATCATGCGCGCCAGGGTTTTCATGCGCGCCATTCAAACGTTTTGCCGCCGCCTTATATAAGGTGTTGATAACCAATGATGATTTGCCACCACCAGATACGCCAGTAACTGCGGTAAAAGTGCCAAGCGGAATTTCGCATGAAACATTTTGCAAATTATTGCTCCGTGCGTTTTTGATTTTGATAAATTTGCCTTTATGCCCCTCGCGGCGCTTTTTCGGTACTTCAATAAACTTCTCACCCCGCAGATATTGTGCAGTAACGCTGGTTTTGTGCTTTTCGACTTCCTTAGGAGTACCTTGCGCAACCACGCGGCCACCATGCACACCAGCGCCAGGGCCAATATCAATCAAATAATCTGCTGCGCGCATAGTATCTTCATCATGCTCAACAACCAGCACCGTATTGCCCAAACTCTTCAAATTGCGCAAAGTATCAAGCAAGCGGTTGTTATCAGACTGGTGCAATCCAATCGACGGCTCATCCAACACATATAATACGCCAGATAACCCGCTACCAATCTGCGAAGCCAGGCGAATCCGTTGTGATTCACCACCAGATAAAGTTCCCGCTTCACGTGCCAAAGTCAAATAATCCAAGCCAACATTTTGCAAAAAGCCCAAGCGTTCGCGGATTTCTTTCAATACGCGCTCAGCAATCTGGTTATCTTTTTTGCTAAGCTTCTTATTCAGTTTTCCAAACCATTCCACTGCACCATCAATTGAAAACTGCGTCACTTCGCCGATATTCAACTCACCAACTTTGATGCATAATGATTCCGGCTTCAAGCGGTAACCATTGCAAGCATGGCATTTCTGCAAATTCTGATATTTGCCAATTTCATCTGCCGACCACTGGCTCTGCGTTTCCTTATAACGGCGCACCATGTTGGGGATAACACCCTCAAAAGTTTTGGTGATGCTTTGCACGCGGGCATTTTCGTCATAAGTAAAAGTAATTTTCTCAGCACCTGAGCCATAAAGAATAACATCGCGCACTTTTTCCGGTAATTCGTTCCAGGCTTTGTGAGCGCTTATTTTGTAATGTTTGGCAATACTATCAAGCGTCTGGCGGTAAAACCGGCTGGTTGATGATGACCACGGCGCAATTACGCCTTCATAAATACTTTTAGTTTTATCCGGCACAATCAACGAGAACATCCGTGGCTCAATTTCACCAATCGAAAAACCGGAAACCGGGCAGGAGAGGTGCTCAGAAAATATCAAACGCGAATCTTTCTTATGTTCCTTGGCATCTGCCGCAAATTCCGCAAACATCATGCCTTCGCCTTGTTTCAACGCTGTTTCTACCGAATCAGCCAGACGAGTGCGGATATCTTCCTTCACCACAATCCGATCAACAACAATTTCAATATTATGCTTTTTGTTCTTATCAAGCGTCGGCAATTCATTAGCCTCATAAGTGCTGCCATCCACCATAATCCGCTGGAATCCGCTCTTAATCGCATGCTGCATTTCTTTCAAAAACGTACCTTTCTGCCCGCGCGCAATCGGCGCCAGAATCAGTAATTTTGAACCTTCCGGCAAAGCTAAAATCCGGTCAACAATTTCAGAAGATGTCTGGCTCTGAATTGGCAAACCAGTTGCTGGCGAATAAGCTATCCCAATCCGTGCCCATAAAAGACGCATATAATCATAAACCTCTGTAACCGTACCAACGGTCGAACGCGGGTTGCGCGAAGTGGTTTTCTGCTCAATTGCAATAGCTGGCGATAAGCCAGTAATATGCTCAACATCCGGTTTATCCTGCAATTGCAAAAACTGGCGGGCATAGGCGGAAAGTGATTCCACATAACGCCGCTGTCCCTCAGCATAGATCGTATCAAACGCCAGGGATGACTTGCCCGAGCCCGATAAGCCCGTTATCACAACCAGCTGATTGCGAGGAATATCAATATCTATATTCTTTAGGTTGTGTTCTTTTGCGCCTTTGACGGAAATGACTTCGTGTTCCATTATATCTATCTGATGTAAAAATTAATGCTTGCACTTACCACATATGAGGGTAGATTATCCATATAATAATGAACTTGGGGTTATACAATGGGCGCAGGTACGGTAAATAAGGTTATTTTGATCGGTAATTTGGGCAAAGACCCAGAAATTCGCACAACCCAGGATGGGCGCGAAATTGCAAACATTACAATCGCTACATCGGAAAATTGGACAGATAAAAACTCCGGCGAGCGTCGCGAAAAAACTGAATGGCACAAAGTTGCAATTTTTAACCCGGGTTTAGTCGGCTTAACCAAAAAATACCTCCACAAAGGTTCGAAAGTTTTCGTCGAAGGCCAATTGCAAACTCGCAAATGGCAAGATAATTGCGGCCAAGATCGTTATGTCACCGAAGTAGTCATCCAAGGCTACAATGGCGCATTAACTTTCCTCGATAGCAAAGGCGGGCAGGGCGGCGGTAATTATGCTAGCAATAATGATTCTGGCAGCGCAAACCACAGCAGCGCCAATAACAACAGCCATGCAAATAATGATTTTGCCGCTGAACTGGACGACGAAATCCCGTTTTAGTTAGAAAAAATATATAGATTAAAAAGGGTCGCTTTTAGCGGCCTTTTTTATTGAAAAAATTTGCAAAAAATCTCATAAAAACCATTGCTATGAACTTAACAATGCTTTAAAACTTCTACATCAATTTTTTAATCATAAAACCGATAGCAAAATGACCGAAAATAACACCGCTGAAATCCTCCCGATCAATATCGAAAAAGAGATGAAATCATCTTACCTTGATTATGCCATGAGCGTGATCGTAAGTCGCGCAATTCCTGATGCGCGTGATGGTTTGAAGCCGGTGCAGCGCCGCATTTTGTTCTCAATGCATGAAGCCGGAATTACCTATAACCGCTCATACAAAAAATCCGCGCGTATCGTCGGTGACGTAATGGGTAAATACCACCCGCATGGTGACTCGGCAATATATGAAACTATGGTCCGCATGGCGCAAGATTTTTCAATGCGCGAAATGCTTATTGATGGCCAAGGTAACTTCGGTTCAATGGATGGTGATTCAGCGGCAGCAATGCGTTACACCGAATCTCGCCTAGCCAAAATTTCGCACAACCTCCTCAACGACCTCGACAAAGACACAGTTGATTACCGCCCAAATTATGATGGCCAGGAAACTGAGCCTTCGGTGCTTCCGGCGGAATTTCCGAATTTGCTGGTAAACGGCTCCGGCGGTATCGCAGTCGGCATGGCCACAAACATCCCGCCACACAATTTAGGTGAAGTCATCGACGCAGCATGTCTCTTAATAGACAATCCAGAAACTACAATTGACGAAATCCTCAACGTCATCCCAGCCCCAGATTTCCCAACCGGCGGCACAATCCTTGGCCGCATGGGTGCCCGTTCCGGTCTCGCTACTGGCCGTGGCTCAGTAATTATCCGCGCCAAAGCGCATTTCGAAAAAATCGGCAATCGCGAAGCCGTAATTTTCACCGAAATGCCATACCAAGCCAATAAAGTCCGCATTCAGGAACGCATCGGCGAACTCGTGCGCGAGAAAAAAATCGAAGGCATCGCCGAAATGCGCGATGAATCAAACAAAGACGGCGTGCGATTGGTTATCGAAGTTAAAAAAGACGTCATCCCAGATGTCATCTTAAACCAACTCTACCACTTAACCCCGCTGCAAAGCTCATTCGGCGTTAACATGCTCGCCCTTGACGGCGGCCGCCCACGCGTGATGAATATTAAAGATATTCTCGAAGCCTTCATCCGCTTCCGCGAAGAAGTCATCACCCGCCGCACTAACTTCCTCCTCGGTAAAGCCCGTGACCGCGCCCATATATTGATCGGCCTCGCAATGGCAGTGGCCAATATCGATGAAGTTATCAAAATCATCCGCGCCTCAAAAGACGCCAACGAAGCCCGCGAAGAATTGCTAAAACGTGATTGGCCAGCTGGCGATGTTGAAGCCCTAATCAAACTAGTCGACGAAGTCGGCAATGATATTGATAACGGCCGCGTAAAGTTCACCGATGCCCAAGCTCGCGCCATCCTCGAAATGAAACTCGCACGCTTAACCGGCTTGGAAAAAGAAAAAATCGATGCTGAATTGAACGAACTTGCCATCGAAATCAAAGACCACCTCGAAACTCTCGGCAACCGCGCAAAACTCTATAAAATTCTCCGTGGCGAACTAGTTGCCATTCGCGAAGAATTCGCCAACCCGCGCCGCTCGCTGATCGAAGATTCTGAATTCGAGCAAGACATCGAAGACCTAATCCAAAAAGAAGATATGGTCGTCACCGTCACCCAACGCGGCTACATCAAACGTGTTGCTTTAAGCACTTACAAAGCGCAACGCCGCGGCGGCAAAGGCCGTGCCGGCATCACTATGCGCGATGATGAAGACGTCGCCCGCAAAATTTTCGTCGCCAATACGCATTCGCCATTATTATTCTTCTCAAATAAAGGCATTGTCTATTCGACCAAAGTCTACCAACTCCCAATCGGCACGCCAACCTCGCACGGCAAAGCCTTGGTGAATATTTTCCCGCTCCAAGACGGCGAAACCATCACCAACATCATGACCATGCCGGAAGACAAGGAAAAATGGGCAGAAATGAACATCATTTTCGCCACCACCACTGGCAACGTGCGCCGTAATGACTTGAGTGATTTCCAAGACATCCGCAAGAACGGCAAAATCGCCATGAAATTGGAAGAAGCAGGCGAAAAACTCGTCGGCGTAAAACCATGCCAATCGAGCGACCACATATTACTTGCCGCTAAATCTGGCCAGGCAGTGCGCTTCCCGGTTGAAGGCGTACGCGTGTTCAAATCCCGCAACTCCACCGGTGTTCGCGGCATGCGCCTAAAAGACGGCGATGAATCAGCTTCAACAATGACGGTACACTCGCTTCGATTGACGCATCGCTTACAACAGCAGTGCCGGCAATCACATGGTCTAATGGTGCGGTATCTCCTAGTATTAACTTTGACTTCGGTAACCCTGGCGCACTAGGTGTTGGTGATGCAAGCGGATTATCGCAAACAGGTAACGGCGCATATAACGTAAACTTCATCACTCCAAACGGCTCGGCTTCAGGCTTGCTTGATTCAGTTTCGATCGACAATGATGGTTATGTAATTGCCAACTTCAACAACGGTCAATCGCAAAAACTCTATAAGATTCCTTTGGCTACTTTTGCCAACCCGGATGGTTTAGACACTAAAACAGGTAACGCTTATACACAAAGCTTCTCATCTGGTGAGGTTAACTTGAAAGAAGCCGGCCAAGGCGGCGCAGGCACAATTTCACCTTCATCATTAGAGGGTTCGAATACCGACCTTTCCGGTGAGTTGACGAACATGATCGTGGCTCAAAGGGCTTATGAAGCAAGCGCGAAAGTTATTACAACTTCCGACCAATTGCTTGATGAGTTGAACAAGATAACCCAATAACCTTTTCCCCCGAAGGTTAATTGAGGAATAGTCCGAAGTAATTTAACCAACCAAGGACTCATAGCGAAGCTCGGCTGCTCCCCACAGCCGGGCTTTTGCAGCTCTAGCGTAAGCTAGAGCTTTAATTATAATTATTTCCTGTGCGGCGCTTCGCTCACGAGTCCATAGCATCAGTTTAGGTGTTTGCGAATAGGAACCATCATCCAGTTTCAAATCAAAAAATCGGCAATCGAAAATTTCGTTACGCCACTTTCATTGAGATGATTTTGTCTGGGCTTTTTGGTGGTTCGCCGCGGGTGATGTTGTCAACGAATTCCATACCTTTGGTAACGCGGCCAAAAACTGTGTATTGGCGGTCTAAGAATCTGGCATCA
>JABDBO010000022.1:14165-15508 GCA_013288575.1 Alphaproteobacteria bacterium | reverse complement strand
CTCGGCGGAAATCGCTCATTTACTCAATGACGCGGAAGAATTTGGGTTCACGGTTAAAGGTTTTTCATTCGATATCAAAAAAGTTGTCGACCGCTCGCGCAAAGTGGCTGAAAAGCTCAGCGGCGGCGTGGCGATGTTGATGAAAAAAAACAAAATCACTGTTATCAATGGCGAAGCTAAGTTGGTGGGAAGTGGCAAGGTGGCATGTGGCAAGGATATCTACTCTGCCAAAAACATAATTATCGCAACTGGTGCTCGGGCTCGTCAATTGCCGGGTTTTGAGGCGGATGGGAAGTTCATCTGGACATATCGCGAAGCTATGGTGCCAACTGAAATGCCGAAGAAATTATTAGTTGTCGGTTCAGGCGCAATCGGCGTTGAGTTTGCGAGTTTTTATCGCAACATGGGCGCGGAAGTTACGCTGATCGAAGTGCTGGATAAAATCCTCCCAGTTGAAGATGACGAAATTTCAAAAATCGCGCATAAGGCGTTTGAGAAGCAGGGAATCAAAATCATGACTAATGCCAAGCTTGTGAGAGCGGGCAAAGGCGTGGCTGAAATTGAAGTTGGCGGCAAGGTTGAGAAATTGAACGTCGATAAAATCATCATGGCAGTCGGCATTGTGGCCAATACTGAAAACCTCGGCTTAGAAAAAACCAAAGTGAAGTTAGACCGCGGCCATATTGTGACCAATGAATGGCTGGAAACGGCGGAGAAGGGTGTTTATGCGATTGGTGACGTTACTGGCGGCCCATGGCTGGCGCATAAGGCTTCGCACGAAGGTGTTAACTGCGTTGAGAAAATTGCGGGGTTGAAAGATGTTCATCCAATTAAGAAATCAAACATTCCGGGCTGTACATATTCACGCCCGCAGATTGCGAGTGTTGGCTTAACTGAAAAAGCCTGCAAAGAGAAAAACCTCAAAGTCAAAATCGGCCGTTTTGTGCCGATTGGTAATGGTAAGGCGATTGCGATGGGTGAAGAAGAATTCGGGCTGGTGAAAGTGATATTTGACGAAAAAACCGGCGAATTACTTGGCGCGCATATGATCGGCGCAGAAGTTACCGAGATGATTCAGGGCTATGTGCTTGGCAAAACTATGGAAGCGACCGAGCTTGATTTCATGCATACAATATACGCCCACCCAACCATGAGCGAGATGATGCATGAAGCGGTTCTCGATGCATTTGGCCGCGTGATTCATATGTAAATCAATAAGTATTGAATTTTTATACCTGTTTTTATAGGCTTTCACCAACTAATGAGGTTGGCCATGAAACATTTACTGAAAACGTCCCTATTTATTTCAGCTCTGGCGAGCAGCGCCATCGCAGCAACTGATA
>JABDBO010000022.1:0-14155 GCA_013288575.1 Alphaproteobacteria bacterium | reverse complement strand
TGCGCCGCTAGCACCTTATGCTGCACCAATTCCGATTGCAGCGCCTTCGGAAACGCCGGCACCGCCACCACCTTTGCCCGATCAGGATGCTTATGCGCTTACCTGCAAAATCAACGAAATCTGCTTTGACCAGCGGGTTAAAAAAGTCAAACATGAATTTACAATCGAGCCAGGCAGCATAGTGCGGGTTGAGGCGAAATCTAAGAGCGGGGTTTCGGTTACTGTTAAAACCACAGAATCAGCGCGGATGGCTTCATATATCCAGCTTGGTAACAATGTCAGCACCCAGGAAGTTGATTTGGAGGCCGATGTGCCAAAAGACGGCAAATTCTCAATTGAGGCAGAACCTGCCAGGGTGACGGTGAACGGGGTTGAGGAGAAGGAAGACACTTATTCGCTGAAAATCACGCGGATAGCCCTTCCTCACCAGAATGCACCGGGCGAGTCGATATAGTTTTTATTAAAATTTGCAATTCTGCGCGGTTTTCCTTATATTCCGCTTATGGAATTACCTGTAGAAACCCCAGCAAAACCAACTGTGCGCACTAAGCCGGATTGGATTCGCGTTAAAGCGCCAACCAGCCGTGAATATGCGTCAACACGTGATTTGATTCGTGAGCATAAACTGAATACGGTTTGTGAAGAAGCGGCGTGCCCGAACATTGGTGAATGCTGGAGCAAGAAACATGCAACGGTGATGATTTTAGGTAGCGTTTGCACGCGCGCTTGCGCATTCTGCAATATCAAAACCGGGCGGCCTGATCTGCTTGACCCGCATGAGCCGGATAATTTGGCAGCAGCGGTTGGTAAACTTGGTTTATCGCACGTGGTTATAACTTCAGTTGACCGGGATGATTTGGAAGATGGCGGCGCGGCGCATTTTGCTTCATGCATCCAGAAATTACGCCTGACTTCGCCAAATACTACGATTGAAATTTTAACGCCTGATTTTCGCGCCAAAGCTGGGGCTATTGAAACTGTCGCCCGCGCGAGGCCGGATGTTTATAACCATAACATTGAAACTGTGCCGCGGCTCTATGCAAGCATTCGCCCTGGCACGCGCTATTTCCACTCGCTGATGTTGTTGAAGCGTGTGAAAGAACTGGAACCGCAAACATTTACAAAATCTGGCATTATGCTTGGCCTTGGCGAAACTAAGGAAGAGGTTTTGCAGGTGATGGATGATTTGCGCGCCGCTGATGTTGATTTCATGACGATTGGCCAATATCTCCAGCCAACGCCAAACCATGCCAAGGTTGACCGTTACGTGCCGCCGGAAGAATTTGAATATTATGCAAGACAAGCCAAGGTAAAGGGATTTTTGATGGTTTCTTCAAGCCCGCTGACGCGCTCCAGCTACCACGCTGGCGAAGATTTCGCGATTATGAGGGCTGAGCGGGAAAGGTTGTTGAAGGAAGTTGCTTAGTGTTTACCCTAGCGAATTATATATTCTTTAATTTAATACTAAATTCTGTCGGTTGCTCAATAATAAGCATAACCATGCTAGCTATGACTAGTTGCTTGTTTCTTGTTGGTGATAGGTTCAAAATATCTAAGTTCTGCTCAATACTTGCGCCTTATCTATTGGTGGAATTGTTCCTTGAATTCCTCGCAATGCTGGGTGATAGATATCTCCCACTCATACTTCTGGTAAAATTGCTTTATGTCTTGTGCATTTTTATTTATGTTGTGAGCAATTACAATAAAGGTAAAAAAGTTTCTGAATATTTGGCCAGTTGCCCTAAAACTATGGCCAAAAACTCTGATCCTGGGCGTAAAAATAACATTTCTTTAAGCAGCTATTCGCGTGAGGACGGCAATAATATTAATTTAAATGATTGGGTATTCCGCCCTTATTTTGGCACACAAGTATGGTCAATGCTGTGGGAGTTATTTTATAGAGACCACAGAAATATTTTATATGATTACCGCGTTAACAACCAAGATTATTCTGGTTCAATAGTTAATGCCGGATTGCTGAAAAGCCATGAATGGGACGAGAATTTTGAGGTTTGTTATATTGCCGAAAAGCCTGCAAAGAGCCGCGCGGTGATAGAATTGAAGAAGGATTTGCAGGAGTATAATATTATAAACATCATCCTGATGGTTTATATTCTAGCTTTGGGGGGCTTAAGTTTTTATTCAATTAACCACCCGCCAGTTAAGCATAAATCTGAAGAATCTAATTATATAATCCGCCACTAATCTACTTGTAACCTTTGCCAGAAACCGCACGAATATATAGGTAAGAGGCGCTTATGCTTAAAACCCTAATATTATCTTTATCTCTTATGCTGATATCATCCAATGCTATGGCGGAAATGAAACTTATGACGATTGCCGGCGGGTGCTTTTGGTGCATGCAGCCGGTGTTTGAAAGTGAAGAAGGCGTTAAAAAAGTGACGGCTGGATATGGCGGCGGCACGAGCGCGAACCCGAATTATGAAAACATCGGCGACCATTATGAATTGGCGCAAGTTGAATATGACCCGGCCAAAATAGGTTATGAGGAATTGCTGAAAGTTTATTTCTATAATATCGATGCATTCGACGCGGGCGGCCAGTTTTATGACCGCGGGCACCAATATCAAACAGTGATTTTTTACCATGATGATGAGCAGAAAAAATTGGCAGAGAAAGTGAAGGCGGAACTTGAAAAGCAAAAGGGCAAGAAAATCGCTACGCAAATTCTGCCATATAAAAACTTTTATCCGGCGGAAGATTACCACCAGGATTATTATAAAAAGAACCCGGAGCGTTTTGAGGCCTACCACGAAGGTTCGGGCCGGGATGAGAAGCTGAAAGCAATTTGGGCGAAGTGATTGCTAATATAAAAATAAAATAGCCCGCAAATTGCGGGCTATTTGTTTATTTATGAAGCAATTTTTAGGTGCGTCTTGTACTTATATGTACGCCGCCACTGATGTGTACTGATCCACCAGCTTGAGTTGCAGGGGTGCTGCTTTCTGCAACATCAGGGCCTTGATCAGAAGTTCTAATACCAAAACCATGCGCGATTGTGCGAGAAGCGCGGACAAAGAAGTTATCTTTTTTACTGTCTTTGCTGCTATCGTCTTCTTTGGCCTTGGCAATATGGCCGCCGTTGGCTTTGAGTGTTTTGGCAATTTCCAAAGCTTGGTCGGTATTTACCCTGGTAATTCCACCATCATCAACAAAGCTGACACCTTGGCTGTGCAGGAATGTCATATCCTTAAGACTCAATGCGCCTTCGTGAAGGCCGAATGCACGCTGCACGGCGTGAGTAAGTTTGCCATTTGCGCCGATACCTAAGTCTGGGTTGTGTTTTGTTGCTGCAGCGACAGCTGGTTTGCTGTCTGGAGCTGTTCCTGCAGGACTACTATCATCTATACTGCCAGTTTCTTCTGGTCCTGTGCCTGTATTACTACGAGCCGAGGCATCTCCGCCTCCTGCAGTCCGGTCAACTTGTGCAGGAGCTAGTTGTTTATCGTTCCCCTTAACGATCTTTAAAACGGCATTTTTTTCTTCAGCATTAAGCGCAATGCTATTAATTCCAGCTTCAACTGCTTCAGCGTTGCCTTCATTTTTGATAAGTGTGGATACAAATTTTTTATCATTATCATCACCATAAGTAGCGGCATGCAAGGCTAAATTGCCAAGCCCAATGGCAGTAAGTGGTGATCCATCCTTATCAACACCATCAAAAGTATCTGAATTTTTATCGTAATTCAGAGTTCTAAGAACGTTTTTATATAATTCTCCGTCATGGCTTCTATATGCCCCATCCAATGTAGTAAGCTTATGTCTATATTCAGTATATTTTTCGTTTGGAGCCGGATCAGCTGCTGGCAATATAGGAGGTGGTGTCGGCGCAGATTCTCTATCTTTAGCGGCTTGAGCTTGGGCAATTTGGTCTCTTAATGCTTTGTAAGATGTTACTCTGGTTGGATCAGTTCTAGGACTATTAATTGCTAAATTCAAAGCATCAATTGCACCAAGATAATTTGCTGCGTTATTAGGATCAGTAATAACACCCTGTAGCGCATCAGCTTTTGCTGCATCAATTTCTCTAATGGACGCAATATAATCCGGTATTAATGTAGGGTTTGCTGAGTCCGGTTGTGTATTTATTGTCATTTGAATACTCTCAATTTATAATTACTTTTGGTTAGTTGCACTGTTTTGTTGGTCTTTCCTATCTTTAGCATCTTCAACATGCGAGCTTTTTACACTTGCTGCAATATCCCTTAAATATTTCAGACTATCTATTGCTACAGGCGCTTTAGATGTGTGATTTTTTGCATCATCTTTCACATCGGCCACTACTGCACCAACTATACCATCAGCAGTTTCTATTACTGCCTTATTTACCATAGTTTGCTCTTGTTCGCTATAGAATTTTATATCGGACTGTCTTCGATCCTCATCTGCTTTTGTAACTGCCGCAGCTGTGGCTTTGCCATCTTTCTGAATTTGCGCATCAAGTTGCTGTCTGGTGAAATGTCCGCCAACGAGGCCAGTGAGTCCGCCGCCGAAAACAAAGGTAACAACTGGTATTCCCCATGTTCTCCAAAGACTTGGGCTTTTCTGCCTTTGAAGGGATTTATTTGCCTCTTGGCTTTTTTCTAGCGTTTGTTGTGTGGTTTCGAGCTTTTGTTCTAAACCTTGTTTTTCTTGAGTTAGGGTTTCTATTTGCGCAGCTTGTATCCCTAGAGCTTCCTCTTGCTCGGCTTCTTTAGTCGATCCAGTTTGAGCTGGCTGAGCCGCAGCTTGAGCTTTTTTCAGCGCACCTTGAGCTGCATCTCGTTCTTGCCGAGCTTTTGTCAACGCATCTTCAGTTGTTGATAGCTTACCTTGGACTTTTTGCAACTCTGCAGCACCTTCGGTTTTGCCAGTCTCTTTTGCAGCCGCTAGCTTCTTTTCAAGCTCTGCAGCGTTCGTTGCTAAGGTTTTATCTTTTTCTTCAACAAGAGTGGTTTGTTTTTTAAGTTCTTCACGTAAGCCATCAACTTGTTTTGTTAAGGCTGCAATTTTAGTTATATCGCCTTTGTTAACTGTTTGTGCCGTTTCAAGATCAACCGTAGCTGTGGCGAGTTGTAATATTAACCCATCAACTTTTTCTGCTTTTACGGCTTTTCTTCCGCCAAACGTACCTTTTTCAAAAATAGGTTCCCCAAGTTCTGCAACTTTGGCTGCAATTGCTGCCTGACGTTTTTGTGCAAGTTCAGCTGCTGACGGTTGTGCAACTTCTTTTTTTGGAGCTGCTGTAGGCGCAGTTGAAGCAACGAGCACTTTCGCAGGATGCTCAACTTTTGATGGTGCGAGTGTTCCGCCTTTACCTGTATCTACAGAAGATGGTGCGGACGCAGCACCAAGTAAAGCAGCTTCCTCAAGTTGTGTGACACCTGCGCCTGATTTCGCCGGTGTTGCTGGCGCAGCGGCAGAAGCGGCTGGCGCTGGTTTTGGAGGTAGAGCAGCTGCTGCTTTTTCTACTGCCGGAGCTGGTGTTGCTGGAGCAGCTGGGGCTGGTGCTCGTTTTAACGGAACGGTTGGTGGTGCTTCAAGTGAAGCTGGCTTTGGAGGTAAATTAATTCTTATTGTCTCAATTTTAGCCTGGTTTGGGTCAGCGGCAGAAGCGGCTGGCGCTGGGATCTTTTTACTCAAATCAATTTGTATCCTATCATTTTCAGCCGGAGCTGGTGCAGGAGTTGCGGTAGTATCAGCTGCTGGTGCAGGTTTAGAATTAGGATCAGTATTAGACATGGTGTTTCCTGTTGTTGATTGTTGTTGTGTTTGTTGTTGGGCTCCAGCAGCTGGAATAGCTGCTTGGCCACGTTCTCTGACGTCGTAGGCAATAATGTATTGAGTTACTATTTCACTTGTTAAATTACGTGTATTTATAGGATTCGCACTAGTTCCGAAACGTTTGGTAAGCTCGGGCAGTAATTTTTTTCTTTCTGCATTTACTTCGGTTTCATTAAATGGTTTGCCTTGATGTGAAAATTGATTTTGCACGGTGAGTAAAGACAAACGCTGAACCATTTTATCAGTATCTGCAGGGTCTGGCTTAAGGCCAAATTCTCTATGTAAGTCTTGAGTTGCTGCTATTAATTTATCTTCATAACCAGGTATTTTAGTAAGGTCTGGAGCTTGTGTAGGTGATGGCGTAGGAATTCTAGCGGCGATCTCAAGATCATTAAAATGGACGGCAATAGCTATCTGTAGAGCCAATGCTTCTAATAAAGCAGCTATGTTTTTAGGTTGCTCATTAGTTCCGAATTTTTGTTTAATATCGCCCTTGAGTAACTTTGTTACATCACTATCATACTTCTCTCCCTCAGGTTTTAGATGAGCATTTTTATATTGGTTGCCTATGGTCAGATGAGCTAGATCACTAACTATATTATGTCTGTTAGAAGATGATGCGCTACCATATTCACGTTTAACTTGGTCGCGGGCCTTTTCTAATCTTGCTTTAAAATCAGGTATTTTGCTGGTGTCTATTGCCATGGTGGTGGATTCTGCTTGTGGTTGGGGGGGTGGTGCTTTGGTTGCTTCTAGGCGCTTAGAAGCGGCCGTTTCTATCGCTAGGCGAGTTCTTAATTGATCTCTATCAGCTTCTGTTTCGTGACCATTTTCGTATATACGTTCAAGGCCAGGTAACACATTGCTAATCCGCTTATCGCGTTCAGCTTCTGAAACTGGCTTGCCTGCGAAAACTATAGCATTATCCACTTGTAATGTTGCTAACTCATATACGGCCCTGCCAAAATCTTTGGCATTAGACAAATCATATTTTCTATTTAATTCGTCAGTAACCGTACCTACTTGTGCTGCTGTTAGCTCTAGGCCATAATTATTTTTTACAAGGATTGTGGATGAGGCCGGAGCAACCGTGTTTCCGGCGGTTCTGGTAAGATCAGCGAAATGATCGGCATAGACAATTTGTTGTGCCAATCTCGATTTTATAATTTCTGCATCTATAGGATTTCTAGTTGATCTATATGTTTCTCTTTCAGCTTCAACTAGGCGGGTATGGGCTTCATCATAAACAATTTTTTTACCTAAGCTTAGGGTCTGATTATTTGCAGTAAGTAAAGCTAGCTGTTCCCTGGCCAGGTCGTATGTTGCATCGGTAAATTTGGGACCATATTGCTCAGCTATTCTTCGCCCAGCTGCAGTTAGTTTAGCAGCATAATCAGGTATTTTATCATTTAAGCTTGCAAGCTCAAGAGTTGCATGTCTAAGATCTGCATCAGTTAATTCAGATGATTTTGCTTCCACAGGAGTTCTTGCAAGTTCAAGTAATTGGTTCAGTTCCGTAAGCAGTGCATTTGTAGTTGCAGTGATTTGTTCTGCTGGTGTGCTATCAGTTCTTAATAGTTTGATTGCTGCTGTACGGTTATTGTGAAGAGAATCGCGACCGTTCACAACTGCAGAATCAGTAGAGTTACTTAAGGCCCGCGAGCCAATAAGGGTTGTTTCTATCTTATCTAATACATCAAAAAGCTGCAGCTTTGCGGTTCTAAGTTCGCTAGGGCTTGTTACTTCAACTTCAGCTCTTAATATAGATAAATCTGTTTCTCGTGGAGGGGTGGCCATAGTTGAGTCCGTTGGTGTAGGGATTGGAGTTGGAGCTGGAGCTGGAGCAGCGGCTGCTTGAACTTGCTCGGGAAGATTTACTTCAAGATCAGGGTGGTGAATTCTGTGCCAAGCTACAGCAGATATTAAGCCATTAGCTTGATTAATATCGGTATGGTCGATGTATCTACTTCTTATTTCATCTTGGGCTTTGGTAATTATAAAGTCACCTTTAACAGAGTCGTGGCTAATTAACTCAGCTTCTGTGCGGAGTAATAATTCTTGTTTTAAAGCGGCAAATTCTTCAGCATTTGGCCCGGTCTCAGGATCTGCCAATTTGCTTTTAGTTTCTGCTTTAGCTTTTTCATGAGCGGCGGCTCTTATTTCATCGGCGAGCCCGTCCAAATGTTCATTAATTACTTGAGCAGTAGCCAATGCTAAAACTATAGCTTCTGCTACGCCATCAGGTAATGGGCCTGGATGGCCAGTATAGCCATATTTATCTTGAAGTGCTCTTATATTTACAGCTGCGCCATTTACTATTTTGTAATCAATAAGAAATTGGTTAGCGGCAATTGCTTGTTGGAGTAATGTATTTTCAGCATTTGCCCTAGCTAATATTTTCAATATTTTATTGGCATTTTCTGAGGTAACTGGGTTTTCACGATTGATTTCAGCAACTCTTGCGGTAACTCTGGTATCAAAATCAGGAATATCGGCGGTGCTTATAACTGGCGCTTCAGCAGCAGCTGTTGGAGTTGGTGCGGCTGTTTCTGGCTCAATCAAAGCCAGTGTGGCGAGCTGAGCCAATTGGTTATATCCAGATATTAATACGGCACGTACCTGATCAATAGCAGCAACAGATGTGTTTTCATTTGCTACTAAAAACACTTTTGACGTGTTATAGGCATTTTCCAGTGCCTTACAGGCAGTGGCAACTACTATATTTATAGCTGGGTCAGCGTCTGGATGTTTTTGCAACGCTTTTAAAAGAGAGGTTGTCTTAGCAGCTACGGCATAAAGGGCTAATTTTGCATCCTTAAATGGTCCGCTAGGCATACCATTAATAGCCGCCTCAAATTGGCTGACTGATCTTGCTTGAGCCATCATTGCTTCGACAGTTCCAGGAATTGTTGGCATTGCCGGTAATGTGAAAGTCGCTAGCGTATGTGCTTCCGTATTAGCAGGTGGCACAGGTGCGGCTGCTGCGTTTTCTCTTTCAGTGACAAGGGTGTATAATTCGCTTAATTTTTTAGATAACTCTTCTGTAACTTTAGTAATTTGATCTACTGTCGCGTCAGGAGTTGTATTCATGGATAAAAATTGCTTTGCCTGTTCTCTATTTGCTTTTAAAGCCGCAACTGCTGCTGCAACGGCTGGGTCGCTATTTTTAAGCCTTGCGTCACCTTCGATAGATGCTTTAATAGTGCTTAGCACAGCTCCTAAAGCTTTTCTGGCACCCTTGGTAGTTGAATCATCTGGAAGCAGATCTACTTTTTTTCTTAAATCTAAAGTATCTCTTCCAACTCCTTCTTCCCCGGCACCGACTTCTACTTCAGCAGGTTTTTCATATGCGCGAAGTTGGGTAATTAAATTTTCAATTTTTCCCACAGTACCTTTTAACCGTGCGATAAGATCACCTTCCTTTCCAGCGGTAGGTTGCCTATTAAGTAACGCTGTAGTTGGTGTATTAGCGCTATCATCGATGATCGGCCTTAACTGATCCAGTAATGGTTGAGCTTCTGCTCTATTAGCGCCGTCTGCAAATTCAAATTTTTTCAAAAATGCTTGGCCTATAGAAATGGTAAATTTAAGCAACCCTCTCGCTGTTGCTAAATCAGCATATCTTGTAACTGCATCGTTTTCTGAACCATCGGGAGGAGTGGACATGAGGTTTGCTAGGTTAAATTTTGTTAATTATTAATTAATCCTTAATATCGCAAAATAGAAGCCTATTTGCAAGTAATAAAGTATTAAACTTTTGTGAAGCAAAAAAATGAATTATTCCAAAGGTTTCTATTGCCTATTTGGGCGCTAAAAGTTATGTAATTTTCCTATGCGGACCCATAGTGAAGAAATAACCCTCCCATATACGCTAGAACAGCTCTATCAGCTTGTTGCGGATGTTGAAAAATATCCGGAATTTATCCCCTGGTGCGTGGCTGTACGTGTGCGTGAAAAGGATGGAAAATCAGCCCTGGCGGATTTGGTGGTTGGTTTTAAGGGAATTACTGAAAATTACACTAGCCGGGTGCATTTTAACGATAATGAGATTAATGTTGAATATATCAGCGGGCCGTTTTCGGTGCTGGAAAATAGCTGGAAATTCACGAAGGTTGAGGGCGGCACAAAAATTGATTTTTACATCAAATTTCAGTTCAAATCTGGTTTGTTGCAGGCATTAATTGGTGGATTATTTGAAAAAGCCTGCCATAAAATGGTAACGGCATTTACGCTAAGGGCAAAGGAATTATATGGCCAAAAATAAAACTCTCGTCGCAATTATTATGGGATCGCAATCTGATTATGAAACCATGGCTGAGGCGGAAAATATTTTAAAAGAGCTGGGTGTTGCGCATGAGGTGAAAATTGTTTCAGCGCACCGCACACCAGACCGTATGGTGGAATTTGCCAAAAATGCCGAAAAAAATGGCGTGAAAGTTATAATCGCCGGAGCGGGCGGGGCGGCGCATTTGCCGGGAATGGTGGCAGCGCTCACGCATTTACCGGTGCTTGGCGTACCAGTTGAAAGCAAAACTTTGAAAGGTTTGGATAGCTTATTATCAATTGCGCAAATGCCGGGTGGAGTTCCGGTTGGAACTTTGGCAATTGGCAAAGCGGGAGCGAAAAATGCGGGGTTGCTGGCTGCAGCAATTATTGCGCTGGAAGATAAAAAACTTTCAGAGCGCTTAAAAAAATGGCGCAATAGCCAGACCAAAAAAGTTGCGAAAACGCCGAAGTAGGTTTAGCCGATTTCAGTTTTATTTTTTGGGCTATGATTTGCTACATAACCTGCGTGTTTGCTTGCAGACGAATGCGAATGATGCGAAGCGACTTTAACGCCGCTAGCTTCCATATTCTCAAAATGTTTTTTAGCTGATGCAAGAGCTTTGTCATGCGGATTCTTTGTTACTTGAGCAGTTTGTGCCGCAGCATCGGTGATTGCAAAAATACTGGCGTTTAAATATTGCAAATCATGCTTATCAGAAACCGCAGCCGTGCTTGGTATGGTGCTTGAATATGTTTTGATTGCATAATCTGGGCCATTTGGAATTGGCTGAAGATCTAATTGAGTGCTAGGAATATTAAAGCCCAGGCCACTCACAATATCTTGAGCAGTTGCTGATTGATGGCTTTTTTCAACAAATCCGCCATGACCACTGGCTATTACTTGTTGGTAAGTTAGCGGCTGTTGTCCTGCTTGCACAGGGAGACCATTTGGGCCTATGTGATTGCCCAAAGCATCCACAGCTAAGCCTGTGCTATCTTGGCCCACATGGTCACCAAAGCTGTCATGTGTAACTAATACAGTTTTTGGCTGGCCATCTACACCTATAGTAACCAAATCAGAGTAGGGTACATGTTTGTTTGGTCCGTATTTGCCATTTTTATGAAGCTCTTGATCACGTTCATATAAATTTGCCAAGTGGTATGTTTGGGCAGCTGCCAGAGTTCCTCCAACAGAGTGGCCGCCAACATAAACTTTGGTTGGCTCCAAAAATAAACTTCTTTCGTTTAATGGTGTGGGTTTACTGTTATGAGAACGTCTGATTTTAACTAAAGCATTATTTAAAAATTCTTCTGCCGCAGCTGCTCTTCCAGGATATTCATCATGCAAAGCTGCTTTTATGCCGGGAATAGGATGACTACTATCAAGGCCAGCATTAGAAATTATGAGAACGCCTGTTGTTGGATTATAAAGTGCGACAGCGTTATATCCGCCCGGCTTATTCGCTACTTCAAGTACATTAAAACCATTAGGAACTGGAACAGCATATTTGGTTTTTTCTGGTAATGACATTACGCCAGTTTTTGGATCGGCTACCGGAGTGATAGTATTATTTTTCGCATCAGCCAGGCGCCAATTATCTGGCGTGAGCTTTCCAGCATCAAGCTGCCATGGAATTGGGGTTAGGTTTGAATTATCTTGCCCGATTACAGGAAAGCATCCGCCTTCCGCGCCTTGGGCGACTATGCCCATAACAGCAGCTGGGGCACCATAACGATCAACTATTATATTAAACTGGGGATCAACAAGTTGTGGAACCTTTGCTAAATTTGGAGCCGTATTTGAACCTGTCATGTGCTAACCCTATAATTATTATGGCAATAAATTACCATATTTATACCATTAAAGTAAAGAATTATTTATACTTATTAATGGTTGAAAAAATATAGGGCTTGAATTATCAACCTTAGATGGCACATTTAAAACCTAACTCAATAATCGGAATTCTTGGCGGCGGCCAATTGGGGCGGATGACTGCGATTGCCGCGGCCCAGCTTGGCTATAAAGTTCATGTTTATACCTGTGAGGAAGAAAGCCCAACCGCACATATTGCCTATAAAACTACGGTGGCTGACTATTTGGATGAGGAGTCACTTGAGCAATTTGCCAAGGAAGTGGCGCTGGTAAGCTTTGAGTTTGAGAATATTCCCTATAAAACTCTCGAAATTTTGGAGAAATATACCAAGGTTGCGCCGAGCTCGAAAATTATCAAGATTTGCCAGAATCGTTTGCGTGAGAAAGATTTTATCAATTCGCAAGGCATTAAAACTGCGCCTTATATGGTTGTCAGCAATAAAAAAGACTTAGAAAAAGCAATTGCCAAAATCGCTGTGCCGTGCGTTTTGAAGACATCAGAAATGGGATATGACGGCAAGGGGCAGGTGAAGATAGATGCCAAAGATCAGATATCAGATATCAGCATTGAGCAAGAGTGTGTGCTGGAAGGTTTTGTTGAATTTACCAAAGAGATTTCTGTAATTGTGGCGCGCAACGAGCAGGGTGAAATTAAGGCTTATCACCCGGTGGAAAATATTCACAAAAACCATATTCTTGATGAAACAATTGCGCCGGCAATTATTTCGCCAAAGCTTGAATTAGAAGCGGTGGAAATTGCAATTGAACTAGCGAAAGGGTTGGAACTGATTGGAGTTCTGGCAGTTGAGATGTTTGTTACCAAAGATGGTTTGCTGGTCAATGAACTCGCGCCGCGCCCGCATAATTCCGGGCATTATACGATTGATGCCTGTGTTACTTCGCAATTTGAGCAATTTGTCCGCGCTATTTGCGGATTACCATTGGGGAGCGTCAACCAGCATACCAAAGCAGTGATGAAAAATTTGATTGGCGAAGAGGTGAATGATATTGAGAAATATATCGCCGAACCTGATGCAAAAATCCATTTATATGGCAAAACCCACGCCCGGAAGGGCCGCAAAATGGGCCATGTGACGCGGCTTAACGCATAACGCGCATCAAATAATAGCTATAATTGACAGTTGACAGGGATGGTTAATATTTCTTAAGCTGCCTATATGGGCAATTGGAGTATATATAGAGACCGAGCATCGATAGAAATATATAGCGGTTTGCTCTTGAGATATTCATACGATGATTGGTTGGGCAATTTTCCTCCATTAATAGCTGCTTATGAAGCAGTTGTTGAATATTATGCGGTAAGGCATTGGCCAGTTGATGCCAATCGGGGCGATAAGGCTATGGCGATGAAAAGTGCCATAAATAAGTTAGTTACCGAACTAATTATATCAGTTACTCAGGAAGTGATAGCAATAATTAGTAAAGAAGCTGGTTGTGAAATTCAAATCGATAGAGCGAAATATCATGAGAAATTGGCAAGTATGGGCTTAGGTACAATTTACGATACTTTGTTAGAGATGAGTGCTGATAATCCAAACCAATCACCAGAAATTTTTAAAGATCATATTAACACGCTGAATCAATTATGTGCAGATGTCAGACAGTGTTTTGGGTGGGAAGATGGTTTAAAAGATCTCGCTATTGCAAATGGAAGTTTACAAAATGCTCTAGATGAGGTGCTTATTGGAGATAAGGCAAAATTTAAAACATCAGTAAAATTATTGTTACCAGTACCAGTTATTGATGATCTCTCGATTGTATTGAATGATCAATGGAAACATTTTACTCAGCAAATGCACCAGTCTCCTATGGAAAGACGCGGTTAGCTTGAAAAATTGGGTAATACGGATTTAAGCTTGCTTTTAAAACTGCCCATTCCCTTATTAAACTTTCCGACTTCGCCTAAGCGCCGGTTGAGGAATTCCCAGGTTTCAGCGTTATTTTCTGATTTATCGGTTAGCCAATGCATTAGTGTGCTTAAATAAACTCCGGCGAGTAGCGCGCGTTTGCTGTAGAAATTCCAATCAGTTGAAGTGTCACCTGCCACGCGCCAAATGGCATCAACCGTGCGGTAGCAGGCTTTGCTCGCACGGATTGGATGGAGGCCATAAACCGCCATGCAGCTGCGGATTTGCTCTTTATATTTATTGTTCATCTCCAGCCGATATTTTACGGCAGCGCGAATTTTCTCGGAAACGCGGGGTTCGTTTA
>JABDBO010000021.1 GCA_013288575.1 Alphaproteobacteria bacterium | reverse complement strand
AAAATTAACTATTTATTAATAATTCACGAAAGTTTCATAATCATGAATCTGAACGTATAAAAGAGCTATATATTTCTTAAGCTTTTAATATTTTAGGAAGGGTTACACCCTAAAAAGCTACGCTTTTAATATTTTAGGAAGGGTTACACCCTTCTGGCCCTGATATTTGCCGGAACGATCGGCATAAGAAGTTTCACAAACATCAGTAGCCTTCAAAAATATGAATTGGCAAGCACCTTCATTAGCATAAATTTTGGCAGGCAGTGGGGTGGTGTTGGAAAACTCGAGCGTTACATGGCCTTCCCATTCCGGCTCAAGCGGGGTAACATTTACAATAATTCCGCAACGAGCATAGGTGGATTTGCCAAGGCAGATAACCAATGTATCACGTGGGATGCGGAAATATTCAACTGTCCGCGCTAATACAAAAGAGTTCGGCGGGATGATGCAAACATCAGTTTTACGATCAACAAAACCATGCTGTTGGAAATCTTTCGGGTCAACTACTGCGCTATCAATGTTGGTGAAGATTTTGAATTCGTCAGCCACACGCGCGTCATAGCCATATGATGAAAGCCCATAGGAAATTGTGCCTTTATGGCTGAGTTTTTCAACAAACGGCTCGATCATGCCATGTTTTTTGGCCTGTTCGCGAATCCATATATCTGGCTGTACTGACATATAATGTTGGTATAATAATGTTTAATCTATGACAAGGAAAATTACTGACGAAGAAAAAAACTGTGGAAACTGGCCACAAGAGATATCAATCGCGCTCAGGCGCCGCGCACAGCTAACCGGGCCTTGCCCTCGCGCCCTTCGGGCGAAACGTCCCCAGATCTTGGTGACTTTGTTTCCGGGGCGACGATAAAAATTTCTTCGATTGAAGATATAAAACCTAAAGTGACACGGAAACGCACGCCGAAAGAATTAATTGAAGGCGGGCGAAATTTGATGGATGCGGAGAGTTTTGCCAAACTTAAAAAAGGCAAAGTGAAAATTGATGCGCGGATCGACTTGCATGGAATGTGGGTTTCAGAGGCGCATGTCGCGGTGCGGGATTTTATTGAGATGAACCATGCGGCAGGAAAACGCTGTTTGTTAGTTATCACCGGCAAAGGCGGAATTACCGGGCAGGGCAAAATAAAATCTGAATTTCCGAAATGGCTGAATGATGTGAATTTACGCGCGCTGATTTTAAGCTTCACTGCCGCTGCTGCTGAACACGGCGGAGCAGGAGCATTTTATGTTTATTTACGAAAATAATTACCCTGTTGAAAAAAAACTCTCTCGCCTTATACTCCCACAATGTTCAAACTATTCCGTACCGTTTTAATCCATGAGCTAAAGCTTTATTTCCGCCGCCGGATGGATATTTTCAACGCCGTGCTTTTCTTCATGCTGACTATTATCCTGTTTCCAATTGGCGTTGGTCCGCAGGCCGATATTTTGCGTGAACTTGGCTATGGGGTGATCTGGGTTGCGGCGATTTTTGCCTCAATGTTTGGCATTTCCAAATTGTTTGAGCCGGATTTCGAAGATGGAACTTTAAATTTATACCAGACTTTGCCGCAATCGCTCGAAATTATCGTGCTGGCTAAAATTATCGCTAACTGGGTAGCTTATTGTATTCCGGTAGTTGTGGTTTCGCCAATTGCCGGAGCGATGTTTGGCTTAGTACCTGCCGAATGGTCGATGCTAATGCTGACACTTTTACTTGCCACACCGATATTTGTGATGATTGGCGCAATTGGCGCAGCACTTAGTTTAGGCAGCAAAAAAGGCCGGGTGATGCTATCGCTTTTGGTGATGCCATTTTACATTCCGGTGTTGATTTTCGGCGTCAACACCAGCAAGATTTATATTGAAGACATGAATGGCGATGTTATGCCGAGCTTGATGATTCTGGTTGGGTTTTTGCTATTCTCTATCCCGCTTTCCAGCTGGGTGGCTAGTTTTATAATTAGGGAAGAGTAGTTAGGTAGTTAGGTCACGACCGCTTTGCGCGCTACCGCCGCCTACTGAAGGACCATTGCCTGGGTTATGATGGTCAGGTAAATCTTGCCCTCTTTGCGCAATACCTTTTTTAGAAAATTCATCTCTTATATTTGCTGCCAATTCATCTTTATTATCAGTGCTTGGTTCTGCCTGAGAAATTTTATGGCTTTGTTTTAGTTTTTTTAGAACGCCGTCAGCATCACCTTTCGGAGTTTTTAATTCCGTATTAAATGTAGCATCTAGCAAGGGCGCCTGTTTTGGATATTTCTTATCATGTTCTTTTGCTGCCGTATAACCTGGCAATGATACATGACTGTGATTTTTATCTGCTAATGCTTTATCAGCGTTAAATTCTGCCATGTTACCGCCAACATGTTCAAAATGCGCAAAGCCATTTATAGGTTGGTTGGGAACCACTGTGGCACCAGCCGCTGCATTAACAAGCATTTTACCCAGCATAAGGCCAGCGTTTTCCGGCTGTACGTTAGGCGAGCCTGCTTTCATCCCGGCAATAAATGAATTTGTTAAAAAATTGTTTGAAGTAGAAAAGGCCGATGAATTTTCTCTCGACCAATTAAAAAAATCTTTCTGCAATTTAGGCACTGGTCCGTAACCATCTTTCGATAGGTGATCAATTACTCTATTTGGATCATTTAAATGATCCGTCACCATATTCGCCACAGTGCCCGTTGCACCTTGCACCGCTGAGACCGGATTTAGGCCGTTAATTGCACCACCCAACGCACCATTGGCAATTTTTAACGCGCCGGAACCAGCTTTGGTTAGAACTGCTCCTGTATTATTTCCAGATTCGCGGATTTTATCGCCAGAGTGATCAAGATGATTAGTCAGTGCGCCCACCGGATTTAATACAGTTCCCAAAGCTTTGCTACCAAATACCTTATTCTCTTGCTCATGTGATGGATGGAGCAATTCATTTAGCTCCTGAGGCGTTGGCTCAAGATCTTTATTGGGAGTTTTGCCATCGGTTTTATTTTTTTTGCTCATTAAAACTGCTGGCTGGCGCTGATTTCTTTGATTTGCTGCATATATGAATTCAATTCAATAGCGCCTTTAGTAATGCCAGCAACCGGAACTTCATCTTTTTTGGCTGGGGCAGGTGCAGCAGAAGCAGCTTTTGATGTGTCCGTTACAAAACTATCAAAACTAACTGAATTAGGATTTTGATCCGTGGCTTGATTTACGCGCGGCGCATCATTTGAAGCCATTTGCATTGAATTATTTATTGGTTGCACCATTTCTCCCTCTCCTAAAGTGATTCCCTATGATAGTAAAATATTATTAACAAATTCTAACTATTCGCAAAAACCATTACTTGAAAATGACCTATAAATAGTTATTTTTAGTATAGAAGGTATAAATTATGAAAAAGTCTAATAAAAATCAGGAAGTTAGAAAGTTTGATGCGGAAGTTGCCAAGGTGCTGAACTTGGTGATTCATTCGCTTTATACTAATAAGGATATATTTTTAAGGGAGTTGATTTCCAATGCATCGGATGCGTGCGATAAGCGGCGATTTTTGGCGCAATCTGATACGTCTTTAAGTGCTGATGAATATAAGATATCAGTTAAAATAGATAGTAAAAACAAAGAGTTGATTATCAGCGATAATGGCATCGGCATGAGCTATGACGAGTTGCTTGAAAACCTCGGCACAATTGCCAAATCTGGCACCCAGGCATTTTTGAATGAGTTGGATAAGAAAGATAATGTCAACCTCATCGGCCAGTTTGGGGTGGGGTTTTATTCCAGTTTCATGGTGGCGGATAAAGTCACGGTAAAATCACGCAAGGCGGGAGAGGAAACCGCGCATCAATGGCAATCAAAAGGTGATGGGGAATATACGGTTGAGGCCACTGAATATGAGGCAACTGGAACTGAGATCACTTTGAAATTGCGCAAAGATGCTGAAGAGTATTTAGATAAGCACCGCTTGTCACATATTATTACGACATATTCTGACCACATAACTATTCCGGTCGAGTTGATTGATGAAGAGGGCAAGCCCGCCCAAGTGAATAAAGGCAAAGCTTTATGGATGCGGCCGAAATCAGAAATTACGGCGGAAGAATATCAGCAATTCTACAAATCAATTTCGCACCAGGTGGATAAACCATTCCTCACTTTGCACGGCAAGGCGGAGGGCAAAATTGAATATACATATTTGTTGTTCGTGCCAAGCATGAAGCCGTTTGATTTATATCACCCAGACCGCATGCGCCGGGTGAAGTTATTTGTGCGGAGGGTGTTTATTGCCGAAGATACGGTTGAGATAATTCCACGTTGGTTACGCTTTTTGCGTGGTGTGGTTGATAGTGAAGATCTGCCGTTAAATATTTCGCGCGAAAGTTTGCAGGCGAATCCATTGGTTGAGAAAATTCGGAAATCCATAACTAATAAAGTTTTGAGCGAACTGAAAAAGAAAGCAGAAAAAGAACCGGAAGAATATGCAGTGTTCTGGAAAAATTTCGGCCCGGTGTTGAAAGAAGGATTGTGCGAAACTCTGGATTCGAAAGATCCGTTGTTGGAAGTTTGCCGCTTTTATTCAAGCGCGGGCGAAAATATTACCGGTGTGGATGATTATATTTCTCGCATGAAGCCGGAGCAGCAGGATATTTATTATTTATCGGGTGAGAATTTAGAGACACTTCGCACCCATCCGCAGATTGAAGGATTTGTGAAACGCGGCATCGAGGTTTTATTCTTCACCGATACGGTTGATGATTTCTGGGTTAATGTTGCGCATGATTATAAGGGCAAGAAGTTTAAATCGGTAACGCGTGCGGATATTGATTTGTCTGATAGAGATGAGAAGTCAGAGGGCAAAGAAGAGCATAAAGAAATGGCACCGCTGATTGAGTTGTTTAGAAAAGAACTTGGTGAGAAAGTGAAAGATGTGGTGATTTCTAAAAAGCTGGAATCATCACCAGTGTGTCTTGGTGTAGCGGAGGGTGATATGGATATCCGCATGGAGAAATTTCTGCGCGAAAACCGGCAACTACCATATGCATCAAGCAAGATTTTAGAAATCAACCCGCATCACAAATTGATTTTGGCATTATCTGAAAAAGGTGAAACCCAGGAAGTGCGCGACACGATAAACCTGCTTTATGATCAAGCACTTATTATTGAAGGTGAGGCCGTGCAGGATTTGAAAGGCTTCTCGGACCGCCTAAACCAATTGATTGAAAAATCTCTTGCTGCATAGCAGCACTAGTTGATTACTGGGTTTAACAGCTGTTGTTTGGGGTGAGTTTTTGTGGTAGATTTTATCAATGGATTTACCAGATATCTTACAAGATATTCTCTCTGAGCAGACTCTAACGCAGCAGGTCGAAAACCTCATAAAACTAATAGCCGCAAAGCGCGGCGTTCATGCAACTGTCACAGTAGGTACGGTTCGTTCGGAAGCTATAACAACTACTGTTTATAATCCTGTAGCTAAAAGTATAGTTAGAATTTTTCATGTTTCTGCCGAAGGGCATACGGGTCAGGTATTTATTTCTAAACTACAAAATTGTGTAAGTAGAACTTTGACAAAAGATCACAGATTGATGACTAAAAATATTCATAAAAAAGCTAGAGAAGAAAAATGGTGGAATTCTGAATTAAGTGCAGAACTAGACATTGCAAATGAAACATTCCGTTCAAAGAGCTCTCATCCACATCATCCAAATGGCACAAATAAGCCGGCTAACGAATTATATATAGACCTTGATATGACCCATTTAACAGTTATACGCAATGCATTGGTGCGTTTATATAAAAGATGCCATAAAGCAAATGCAGAATTTTCACCTGAAACTATTGAACAAAATGTACTTGAAAGACACGAAAATCATGAAGCTCGGGCAGCAGAGAGATTTGTTCAACAAACCAGCAGCGCCCAATTATAATCACTTCCCAATCTGGGCCATTAGATATTTTATATATTCAATCACAATCAGCCGGCGGGTGAATTGGTCTTCCTGCCAGTAGTTGCGCTGGAAGTTTTCGGGAAAGACCGGGTTTTCTATAATCTTCAAATCAGGCATTTGCTTTTTAAATTCCACAAGCGCGCGCGGCATGTGATAATTGGCAGTGACCAGGCGGATGGATTTGATGTTGTTGGCTTTAACCCAATCTGCCGTTTCAAGCGCGTTGCCAACTGTGTTTACCGCCTCACGGCCCATTTTGATTTTGGAAAAATCTACCTGTTTGGCTTCATCTTTTGGCAAATGTTGCTGCTCGAGCAACTGCTCCATTTTCGCCTCACGGGCCACGCCGCTGATCAATAATTTTGGTGCGTAATTGTGGTTGAGCAATTTTATTCCTTCAGCAATCCGTTCCTGCCCACCGGTCAGCACAATAATTGCATCTGTCTTTTCATTATCAGTAGTTGCCGTTACCGGGATCTGTTTATAAAAATCATAAAGCCCAATGCCCCATAACGCGAAAGCTGCAACTACCGTGACAATTAGAATTTTTGCGATTATCTTCAATATCATGATGACGAATATAGCAGAAAACATCCAAAGCGTTAAAGCAAAAATCACGGCAATCCGGCCAGGAGCAGAGCTTATTGCGGTGAGCAAAAACCATGATGCAACAAAAGTAAGAGAAGCCTTAGTTGCCGGGCAATACATATTTGGTGAAAATCGCGTGCAGGAAGCAGCGGGGAAATTTCCGGCATTGCGCGAAGAATTTCCGAATTTAAAATTGCATTTAATTGGCCCTTTGCAAACAAATAAGGTCAAAGATGCACTGGAATTGTTTGATGTGATTCAGACAGTGGATCGAGAGAAATTAGCGCGCGCATTTGCCAAAGATTTAAATGAAAATTCACGAACAAAAGAATTCTTCATCCAAGTAAACATTGGTGAAGAGCCGCAGAAAGCGGGAATTGCTCCGCAGCAAACGGAAGAGTTTTTTAAATTTTGCACTCAAGATTTGAAATTGAATATCACCGGGCTGATGTGCATCCCACCTGTGGATGAGCAGGCCTTTATGTATTTTGCATTATTAAAAAATATAACTCTGAAACTCCCAACTCCAAACTTAAAACTCTCAATGGGCATGAGCAGCGATTATGAAGAAGCGCTCGAAATGGGTGCTGATTATATCCGCGTTGGTACAGCAATTTTTGGTGAACGTTCATAGCGCAAAATCCTCACTTCAAAAAATTATCTTGGAGAATCATATATTTATATGATTTTTATTTGCATTTGCGTTTTACGCATGCGAGTTTTTTCCTTTCACGACAAGCCACTATTAACCATTTGAGGGAATATGACATTAAACGACATAGCAGTTGATTATATTGCAATCTGGTGCGGCATTCTTGCCATTTTATACGGCGTATTTACAATTATTTCTATATTGCGCGAAGGCACGGGCACTGAAAAAATGAAGCAGATCGCGGCCGCAATTCAAGAAGGTGCGCGGGCTTATTTAAACAGACAATATATTACAATTAGCGGTGTCGGATTAGTTATTTTCGTAATCCTCGGTTACAAACTCGGCTGGCATGTCGGCATTGGTTTTGCAGTTGGTGCGATTCTTTCTGGCCTTACCGGTTTTATCGGCATGAACATTTCAGTACGCGGCAATGTGCGCACTACTGAAGCAGCGCGTTCCGGCGGTTTGAAAAAAGCTCTGGATATTGCTTTCAGATCAGGCGCAGTTACTGGTTTCCTCGTAGTTGGCTTAGGATTGATCGGCGTGGCTGGTTATTATCATGTTCTTAAAAGCGAAAACATTCCTACACGTTCAATGCTTGAAGGCTTGGTAGCATTAAGCTTTGGCGCATCGCTCATTTCAATTTTCGCGCGTCTTGGCGGCGGTATCTTCACTAAAGGCGCTGACGTTGGCGCTGACTTGGTTGGTAAAGTTGAGGCCGGAATTCCGGAAGATGATCCAAGAAACCCGGCAGTTATTGCCGATAACGTTGGTGACAACGTTGGTGATTGCGCAGGTATGGCAGCTGACTTGTTCGAAACTTATGCAGTAACTATGGTTGCCACCATGTTACTTGGCGCAATCTTCTTCAAAGAAGTGGCTGTGCAAAATGTTCTGATGAGCTTGCCGCTTATGATTGGCGCAATTTGCATCATCGGTTCTATTATCGGCACTTTCTTCGTGAAACTCGGCAAGGAAGAAAACATTATGGGTGCGCTTTACAAAGGCTTCATCGCCTCTGCGGTGCTTTCAGCCCTGGCGATTATTTATTTCATCAATAAATATATTGGCCTTACCACCAATTTCCACACAACTGCCGGCCTTAACTTCACCGGCAAAAACCTGGTACATTGTTCAATTGCCGGTTTGGTAATTACTGGTTTGCTGGTTTGGGTAACTGAATATTACACTTCTACAGCTTACCGCCCAGTTCGTAGCGTTGCTAATGCTTCAACTACAGGGCATGGCACAAACGTGATTCAAGGCCTTGCGGTTTCGATGGAAGCAACAGCGCTGCCGGTTATCATTATCATAGCTGGCATTTTATTTGCTTACTTAAATTGCGGTTTATATGGCATTGCAATTTCTGCAACCACGATGTTGGCACTCGCTGGCATGGTTGTGGCGCTCGATGCTTATGGCCCGGTTACTGATAACGCTGGCGGTATTGCGGAAATGGCTGACTTGCCAAAAGATATTCGCAAAATCACCGATAAACTTGATGCGGTTGGTAACACAACCAAAGCGGTAACTAAAGGTTATGCGATTGGTTCTGCCGGTTTGGCAGCACTTGTGTTGTTTGCAGCTTATACTGAAGACTTGCGTCACTACTTCCCGGAAATCAAAGTTGATTTCTCTTTGAACAATCCATATGTCGTTGTCGGATTATTTATTGGCGGTTTGCTGCCATATCTCTTCGGCGCAATGGGCATGATGGCAGTTGGCCGCGCAGCAGGCGCTGTGGTGGTTGAAGTTCGCCGTCAGTTCAAAGAAATCAAAGGCATTATGACAGGTAAAGCTAAACCTGATTATTCACGTGCTGTTGATATGTTAACCAAAGCGGCAATTAAAGAAATGATTCTCCCATCACTTCTGCCAGTTGCAGCTCCTATCGTGGTTTATATCCTTATCAACTACATCGGCGGCCAGGCAGCGGCTTTCGCAGCAGTTGGCGCAATGCTACTGGGTATTATCGTCACCGGCATATTCGTTGCCATTTCGATGACTTCAGGCGGCGGTGCATGGGATAATGCTAAAAAATACATCGAAGACGGCCACCACGGCGGCAAAGGTTCTGATGCGCATAAAGCAGCAGTTACCGGCGACACTGTGGGCGATCCTTATAAAGACACCGCAGGCCCGGCGATTAACCCGATGATCAAAATTGCTAATATCGTGGCAATATTGCTGCTAGCAATATTGGCTAAATAATAATGTGGGCCGCAGAGGCCCGCGTTGTGTTCACACATACGATAATTAAACCCCGACTTTAAAAGGTCGGGGTTTTTTATTACTCTCTGCGTGGCCCGGGTTTCTTAACGATGGCATTAAACTTGCTTAACTTTCTGGTCGCTTTTTTTAACCAAACTGGAGATTACCCATGCGTAATATATTTTTGAAACTCGCCGCTACTACAGCAATTGTTAGCATCACTTCAACCGCACTCGCAGCGCCAAAAGGTGGCGTGGTAACTTCAGGCCAGGCACAAATTGTCCAGCAAGGTAAAACTACCAATATTAACCAAAGCTCCCAGAGTGTTGATATTAACTGGAAAGATTTTTCATCAGCTGCCAATGAAACCATAAATTTCAACCAACCGGGTGCAAGTGCCATCGCATTCAACCGCGTGACTGGCGGCGTGCCAAGTTATTTGGCCGGTGCATTAAACAGTAACGGTAGAGTTGTGATTATCAATGATTCAGGCATAACTTTCACCAAGGGTAGCCGTACCAATGTTGGCGCATTGATTGCGACCACTGCCAAAAATTTTACCCTAGATCCATCAGATCCAACTGGTTCAACGGCAAATTTTTCCGGTGCAACAAAAGCAATTGTCAATAATGGCATCATCGATTCGCCAAACGGATTTGTTTATATGGCGGCCCCTGAAGTTACCAATACTGGAACCATTACCGCCAATAACGGCAATATCGGCCTTTACGGCGTTTCAGAAGGCCAAATGGGATTAACCGGTGCACCAGCTTCAAATGTCGGGATGTTAATTCCAAACCCTAATGATTCGAGAATAAATTATCAGGTTAATAATACCGGCAAGCTGGTTGCGAAATCGGGCAATATCAGTATTTACACTCAACCAACAACCGCAGAAATGAATTCGGGCGTTATCAACTTAAACGGCGTGGTTGATGTTAGCAGCTTAACTCCAAACGGTAATGCAGGGTTATTACTGGCCTATGCGGGCAACAATTTGAATACAAACGGAACCATAAAAGCTGATGGCATTAAAAACGGTAATGGCGGAACGGTTGAACTTTCAGCCGGAAGTTATAATAACGGCATAGTAACTACTAACCCTGACGGTACAATTAACTATACACCTGGTGGAATTGCCACCAATGGCGAAGTTAATATCGGAAAAACTGCAAATATTTCAGCTAATTCCGGAACAGAATCAGGCCAAGGCGGCTATATGGAGATTAGAGGTACTTCTAATATCACGGATGCGGGCCACATAACAGGCAATGGCAGTGATACGGGCAGAAGTGCTTATATTAACATTGAAAGCGGAGATGCTGAAAAAGTTGATCCAGGCAGTAATGCAAATGTTACGCTTACCAAATCAGCCGTAATTACCAATAACGGGAATAAAAGCATATATGTAGATAATTCAGGCAATCAATATGGTGATTTAGGCCAAGTTGGAATAATCGGTGACACCGTTAGTATTGCCGGGACTATCAAAAGCAATGGTACAAAAAATGGCGATGGTGGCCAGATTTATATCACGTCAAACCAACATGATATCAATATAAAAGATTCTGCTTTGCTAGTAGCTGATGGTGGACAAAACGCCGCTTATGGAGGCAGAATATCATTATATGCCGACCAGTCTGCAAATGTTGATGGTAATATCCATACTAGTGGAGGAACCTACGGCAATGGCGGAAATATTGAAATTAATTCCGGCGTACTTAATTCTACCAACATTGTTGGCCCTGGTGATATCAATATTGGCAAAACTTCAAAAATATCTTCGGTTTCAGGAACTACATCAGGCTATGGGGGGCAAATAGAATTATCCTCTTCAAATAATATAAATATCGACGGTGATCTCAATGTAAACGCGCTTAAAAATAATGGTAACGGGTTGATATATGCTAGTGCCGGAACCTTAAATAATCCCGGTAATATCGCGGTAGGTAAAACTTCCACTCTATCAGCCGATGCTGGCACAGTGTCTGGCAATGGCGGCACAGTGGTATTAACCAGCAACCATAATGTGGTTATCGACCCTAACGCTAAAATTCTGGCGCGCGGCGGCACACTTGACGGTAATGGCGGCGATGTAGTTTTAACTTCAAGACCGGTTTATGGAGATTATAGTGGCAAGGTTGTTGCGGCAAACCAAAAGAACATTGATGTATATTCTCGCGACCCGTCCGGTCAATATGGCTCGGTTATTATTAACCAACCGATACCGACTATTACAGTTGGTGGCTTGCAGACTGAATAAAAGCTTTGCGTGAGGCCTTGGTAACAGGGCTTCACGCAATTTTCTATTGATTATCAAATCCCCAACCCCTAAAACCTAACTCCTGTTACCAGGAGCCGCCGTAGCACAGTGGTAGTGCGCGTCATTGGTAATGACGAGGTCGGAGGTCCGATTCCTCTCGGCGGCACCATTTAGTTAATGTTCCCCGTGCGGGGCTACTGCCCCTCCGATGGAACACCGCTCAAGGCTGGCTCACCGATTCTTACGCCGGGCTGACAGCTCCTGCTCTTGGAGGCGACGATAAATTTAGTTAATACTATAAATAACATCAATATTGATATTATTTATGTTGCAAATATTGCTAATATATAGTAACATCTTCCGAAATGTTTGAGGTTTAAGAAAAAATTAAATCTATTAAATTAAACTTTGAACACAGAACTTTAGAGGGGAGTTACTAATGAAAAAAGCTATAATAATCGCAATCTTGGGTTTGAGCATTTTTGCAGCACCTGAAGCAAAAGCTGAAACCATATGTTCAATACCGGTTGGAACCTACCAATATCTTTTCTCTGATGGGCATGAAACCTATTATTATAATGATACAAACACCATCCGCTTAACTGCTGGAACCAGAATTTTGGAATCCGGAGATTTCTCGGTCAAAGCTGCTGGCAACACATATCAACGTAGCGGTGACCAATTCACATTCATCAATACTAATGGTCACTATACCAGCACTGCAGGAAACCCTATATTTTTTACTCCTGCGGCTGCCTATGCACAAACCGCCGCTGCTTTAGCGCCGGGTTCTACTTATAGAGATAGCTACGGTACATATACCAAACAACAAGACGGCAACATAACCTTCACGCCGAAAAGGCAGTTAGCGCCGCTGGTGATTAATGCCAATAATTGTGCTGGCGGAAAAACAAAAGCGCATATAGCCAATGCAACAGTACCGGCAACAACCAGCAGCACTTATATGCAGACTTCTGATGGTAACTGGGCGACTGTTGAAAACAAACGCAATGGCGACCAGGTAACTACCAGCCCTTATGGCAGCGTTGTTAAGCAAAGTGATGGGACTACTATCACCACTTCGCCATATGGCACAGTGATTCAGCATTAGGAACTGTTATGAGTAATAACGGCGAAAATATTGATCCTGAGAAATATGCCCAGGACACTCTTTTAGGCTTGGTGAAATTAAGCAGCGACCAAGCAAAAAGCTTATGGAAGAAGCATTGTGTAAGAACTGGCATAGACGAACAAATAGCTTGTTCAAGAATTGACACATTATTCAGTCAAAGAAATGCCACTGTATTATCTTTGAGCGAAATAAATAACCAGTTGATTAACTTCAAGGATTCTTACGGCAATTACACAACTGAATATGGCATTTCTGCTCGTGAGGCTTATGGTTTAATTAAAAGGAATAATGACCTAGCAAGCAATTTGGATGCTACCAGTAAAAGAGTTCTTGCTGACCCAAAAATAACAAGCATTTATGAAAATAACCAAATTACTAATCCTACGAGCTCTTCAACACTTGCTGCCAATCACAGCCAGAAAACTTATGATATCAATACTAGCTCTCATGGAACGCTTATTACTTCGCTCTTATATTTTTTGGATCATGATAAAGGAAATGATAGGGAAGTGGATAAACAACAAATTGCAGGTGCTCTAGGCGTGCAATTTCATGATAACACCGATATTCATGCGGCTGTCAAAGCGTTGACTTCAGCTCTAGAAAAAGGAAATCAAACAAGTGAAGATTTGCAGAAGACTATAGACAGTGCCAAAACTCCTGTAGATATGCCTCATAAATCTGGTAAAAAGCATCTATAGCTTTTTATTCCAGATAATATGATTGATATTTCCATAATCGTTACCGTGTTTAATAAGGCGGCTTATCTTCCCAATATGCTTCGCGGGTTAAAAGAGCTGGATGATGGTTATGTTAAGCAATTCATTTTCGTAAATGATAAATCTATCGATAACTCGCTAGAGATTTTGCAAGAGCAAACCAAGGGTTGGGAAAATGTTATAATTCACACCAATGATGTAAATTCCGGCCCGGCGGTTTCGACTAATGTTGGCGTAGAATTATCAAGCGGCCGGTTTATATTCTTTCTCGATGGTGATGATATTTTTGCCCCTAATGCATTTAAGGTAATGGGCGGGTTGATGGAAGAAACCGGGGTTGATGCATTGTATTTCCGCCATAAGAACATGCCTACTGCTAGTGGCTATAGCGAAGTAAAACCGATGCCTAAAGAAATTGAATATGAAATTATGGATAGGCCGGAACTGCATTTAGAAAACATCACCACCGGCAGCTCGACATTTGGCATAACCAGAGAGCTTTTGGAAAAAATCGGCAAAGTTTGTGATGAAAGAATTTTCATTCAGGATTACAGCTTGTGCATCCGCATTGTAAAGCGCGCGACAAGAATGCTCCGCTTAAAAACCCCGGCGCTTTATTATCTTTATGATACCGGCAATGCAGTTTCAAAAATGCGGCTGCAGGGTGTGCATGACAAGGCGGTGATTTATTATATCGCGCTTACCGAAAATTATATAACCGAGCGTTCCTGCTACGAATTTGCGGTGAAACAGACATTCAAACTCCACCACAAAAATTGCTGGAAGAATAAGTTATATAAAAAATCAGCCGAATTTTATCTATACCGAAGAATAATAGGTTTCTTGCCTAAAGGTTTTATTACACGTAAGCTCAAAGAAATATATGAGTATTACCGCGCCAATTACGATGTCAGATGAAATAGAAAAATTGCTGCGCGATCACGATTATGCGGGTGTAATTTCTCGCGCGGAAACGCTTCATAAAACCGGCATGTCGGCAGAATTTGCGAGAATGTTGGCGGAAAGTGCGGGGGATTGGCATAAGGCGGGGCATGCAAGCGAGCAGCAGCGAATTTATGAACTGACGGCAAAATACCTAACCGATGGCTGGGAAATTATGCACCGCTTAGGCTATGGCGCGCAGATGCTGGGAGACTTTGCACAAGCTGAAAATTATTACGCCCAGGCGCTGGAAATGAAACCGAATTATTTATTCTCACAATTAGCGCTTGGCCAACTCACCATGATGAAAACCGGTTTTGCCAAAGGGCGTGAAACTTATGAGCTGCGTTTTTTGGTAAAAGATGAGGGGATAGACTGGCGGGAAATTCCGCTACCACGCTGGCAGGGTGAAAATATTACCGGCAAAAATATTTATCTCTGGGCAGAGCAAGGTATGGGCGATGTGATAATGTTCGCTAGTTTCTTGCCACATTTGCTCGCACAAAAGCCGAAAAATATAACTATTGGCATGGTTGATAAATTAATTCCGCTCATGCAGCGCTCATTCCCGCAAATCAATTTTGAGGCGCTCGATAATGCGATTGATTATGCCATGTCGGGGGTGATGAATGATGCGCTGGCAATGCTGGGAAATATTCCCGGTCTTGAGACGGCACAAAAAAATGCCGCGAAAATTAAAAGTTTTGATTTTGCATCACCAATGGGAGATTTGCTGGTACATTGTTTGCCGGGTTTTATTCCGGCGAAAAACCAGAAATCATATTTAGCGGCAGATCAAAAACGCGTGGCGGAAATGCGAAAATTTGTTGATGATAAACCGGGCAAAAAAATTGGCATTTCGTGGTTTACCAATAATGATAAGGATGGCATGGCGCGGAACATTCCGCTGGAATTGTGGGAAGAGTTATTGGCAACAAAAAACTGCCAGTTCTTTTCACTCCAGCATTATGCGCCGGAAAAAGATTTGGAATTGTTGAAAGGCAATGTGAATTTTTATCCGGAGCTTGATGTAGTTTCTGATGTTGAAGGTTTGGCTGCATTAACTTTATGCATGGATCAGGTTATCACTATTGATAATTCTAATGTGCATCTTGCTGGTGCATTGGGTGTGCCAACAACTTTGCTCTTGCCAAAAGGCCATAATTTCCGCTGGCCGGTAATGGCTGATGGAACG
>JABDBO010000020.1 GCA_013288575.1 Alphaproteobacteria bacterium | reverse complement strand
CGGATATTGAACGCCTAATTCGCAAATTCCGGATAAGTGAGATTTCAAAAGTGAAAGATGGGTTGAAAGGGCTAAAAAAGTAATTAGTGGCCGTAAAAATGAATCGCAGTTAAAAATCCGCCAAGACCGATTATCATCATGCCGATTTTTTGTTTACGATCTTATGCTCGAAAGTTTGTAGCTTAAGATCTACGCTACTTTCAAGAGACCGGAATCTAAGATCGATTTTATCAACTTCAACTTTAAGGTCATCTTTCGTAGCTAATTTATCAAGATTCAACTCCTTAACAACAGCAATCATGCCATCCGCCTGTTCTTGCGTATAGCCATTGGTTGTGAGTAATTTTGCTACTTGTTGTGTATCAAACGAAATTGTCATCATTACACCATTATAGCGTGTGATGGTAAGTCGGTCAAAATATTTTTAGACGATATTCGCCAACAAATCCGACAAGAAGCGTTCGACTTTGCGCAAAACCTTGCTGGTTTCGCCTAGTTCTAGCTCTTTTACGCCAGTATCTTTCATTACAACTACTGAACGTTCTAAGAATGCATCTACTTTAGCGCACAGCTCTAAGCCTTTATCAGAAAGGCGGATGCGCACAGCGCGTTTATCATGTGGAGATTTTTCTTGAACTAAATAGCCGTTTTCTACCAGTTTTTTGATATTATATGAAACGTTTGAACCAAGATAATAACCGCGGTTAGTTAACTCAGAGATAGTCATCCGTTCAGAGTTAATGTTATAAAGAATCAGCGTTTGAACGTTGTTAATATCATCAACCCGAAGGCGGTCTAATTCCGCCTTGATAACATCAAGGAATCTGCGGTGCAGGCGCTCAATGAAGAGGATGTTTTCAATAAGGATCTGTTTCATAGGATATTTCCGTTAAAAATATAAAATTTTAATTAATTTAATTATATCTTGCCCGAGAAAGCCTAATAAACGGTTAAAGAATCAAAGATTTTTGAAAACACTGCTTGCAATTCGCTTCACAATAATGAATAAATAATAGATGCCGGTATTAACCGGAGAATTTTATAAATTTCAACTTGTAGCTGCAAATGAAGCGTTTTGAACACATATATACATGCTTTAATGTCCCTGAAGCGGGCACGCTTGCAGCTCTCCCAACTTTAAGGATTAAACATGACTTTACGTATGCTGGTGGATGGCCTCCACGAAGAAGAAACCCGCATGGTGATCGCGGATGATGATCAACTAATCGAATTTGACATCGAAACAAGTTCCAAGAAACAAAATAAAGGCAATATATATCTCGCGAAAGTAACAAGGGTTGAGCCGTCACTCCAGGCAGCCTTTGTCGAATATGGTTCAGGCCGTCAGGGCTTTTTGCCATTTTCTGAGATCCACCCGGATTATTACCAGATTCCGGTTGCTGATAAGCATGATTTATTAAGAGCGCAAGCTGAACAGCGTGAAGCTGAAAACCGCAAGGTTGAGGAAGAAATCGAACGTGCTTCCCGCCGCCGTGAGGAACGTAATCAACAGGCACATGGTGCTGAAGGCAGCGAATCATCTCAAGATGAAATATCTCATGAGCAAAATGACCATGATCATGAACAAGAACATCATCACGAGCATGATAACCAGCCAGATCATGACCACTATAAAACAAATGAAACTGGTATTACCGAAGATGTTGCGGTTTCAGAACCAGTAGAAATTGAGCAGCCGAGCGGTGAAGAGACTTCAATAACCGAGCAAATGTTGCCATTGCCAGGTGAGACTGAAACTCCGGCCAATATCGAAGAAGTTGTCCGCGCTGACCATCAAGAAGTAGTGGAAGATCTCGGCAGTGACGAACCTTTCGAGGAACGCCCAAAACGCCAAAGCATTCGCCGTTACAAAATTCAGGAAGTAGTCAAGAAAAACCAAATCGTCCTTATCCAAGTTATTAAGGAAGAGCGCGGCAATAAAGGCGCTTCGGTTACTACCTATATTTCACTACCGGGCCGTTACTGCGTGTTGATGCCAAATACTAACCGTGGCGGCGGGGTTTCGCGCAAGATCAGCGATGTCAAAGAGCGCCGTAAACTGAAAGAAACTATCGAAGGTTTGGAACTTAAAGACGGCATGAGCTTAATCGTCCGCACGGCGGGCATGGGCCGCACTAAGGCTGATATTACGCGGGATTATACTTATCTCATAAAACTATGGAATAAAATCCGCGAAGATACCCTTTCTTCGAGCGCACCTGCATTAGTCCATGAAGAGGGCAATGTCATAAAACGCGGGCTTCGCGACCATTACAACAATGATGTTAAAGAAGTTATAATTTCCGGCACCAAAGCTTTCGAAACCGCGCGCGAATTCATGAAGCTGATTATGCCAACTCATGGCAAGAAAATTGAGCTGCATGAAGATGCTGTGCCGATTTTTAATAAATATGGCATTGAGCAGCAACTGCAAACAATGAATGACCCAGTAGTTACGTTAAACTCTGGTGGTTACATCGTCATCAACCCAACTGAGGCATTGATTTCTATCGACGTAAACTCCGGCCGGGCAACTGGTGAGCGCAATGTCGAAGATACTGCAACCCGCACCAATATTGATGCTGCATGGGAAATTGCCCGTCAGTTACGCTTACGCGATTTAGCAGGACTGATTGTCATCGACTTCATCGATATGTTAGATTCCCGTCACCGCCGCCAGGTGGAACGCACGTTGAAAGACGCGCTAAAATCTGACCGCGCAAAAATTCAAGTGGGACGCATTTCACCATTCGGTTTGCTCGAAATGTCGCGCCAACGCTTGCGCCCAAGCATTACCGAAATCAACATGATCGAATGCCCAAGCTGCAAAGGTATTGGCCACATCCGTTCGGCTGATTCGGCAATGGTGCAACTCGCTCGCTCAATTGAAAATGAACTGGCAGTGGCAAAATCTGAAGGGCAGAAAATTGTTAAGGTTATCGTGAGCGCTTCGGCGTCACTGGCACTTTATTTTCTCAACAATAAACGCAAACGTATTTCTGAGCTCGAAGAGCAATACGGCTTTGATATGGTTGTTGAAGTTGCCGATATTTCTCCATCATCATTCCGCATCCAATTGGAAGATGAAAACGGCGGCAAATCTCGCGTAATTTCGTCTGATGACCGCGACAATGCCAAACTTCCACAATCTCGCGGCGACGGGCGCAATAACCGTCGTGGCGGACGTGGTGGCAGAAATGACCGCCGCGACAGAAGAGGTAATGACCGCAACCGTGGTGGCCGCGAGCAAGATAATGAAGGCGAAAGCCAAGAACATGAAATGGAAATCTCAACTCTCGAAGGCGAGGGTGGCGAAACCAATCCACAAGTAGGAGATGATTCGAACGAGCCACGTGAAATTGGGGAGGATGGCGAATTCCGCCCACGCAACAACCGCAACCGTAACCGCCGCAGAGGCCGTGGCCGCAATCGTAATCGTAACCGCGGTGAGGGTTTCAGCAATGACCGCCCGCCACGCGAAGATGTAGCGGCCGCGCCAAGTGATGTTATGGAAGAAGTTATCACCCATGGCTCATTCGCACCAAGCAACCCACGCCCGCCGCGCCGCGAATTCAACCGTGACCGTCAACAACAGCAGCCACGCGTAGATTCAGGCGAAGAAAGCCCATCAGGCTACCGCGAAAAAGAAGTGCGCGAACTAAGAGAACCAGCACACGAACAGCAATCACAAGGTGGCGATAGCGAATCATCCGGCAACCGCAAAGGCGGCTGGTGGCGGAAAATGATCGAGTAGAACAGATATTTATTTTTTATCTGGGCAGGCATCTGTTAATGACTGATCCAATTGAACCATTTTCTTATCAGCCGATACTGTTGCCGGGTTTTTATAGGCTTCTCGCATTATCGCTTCAGCTTCTGCTTTATCTTTTGCATTGAGTATAGCTTTGGTTAAGCTCACTATGCCTGCAAATTCGTCATCGCTAAGATGTTTTGAAAGAAAGTCTGCTTTGCATGCGCAGTTAATATTCTGAGCCTCAGGGGAAGATTGGCATAGAGCTACTATATCTTCAGACGGGGTCGTCGCGTGGCTGGCATTAACGCTTGAAAGCAAAATTGCGGTAGCTAAGTATAATTTTTTCATTTGTTTTATTTTAATTATTAATTGGATAGGTTTACTGAAGATATAATAATAATGCAAATTACTTGCACAACTATTACGAGAAAGCTAATCTTACGGAATGCAAATCCGCCTGCTTCCACAAACCATAATCAACCGCATCGCCGCGGGTGAAGTGCTTGAACGGCCGGCATCGGCAGTGAAAGAATTGGTGGAAAATTCGCTCGACGCGGGTGCAAAAAATATCGAAATCAAAATTGAAGCTGGTGGCAAAAACCTGATCTCCATTCAGGATGATGGGATCGGCATGAGCGATGATGAGCTAAAACTTGCCGTGCAACGCCATGCTACTTCGAAATTACAGGATGAAGACCTGCTTGATATCCGCTTTTTCGGTTTTCGTGGTGAGGCACTGCCAGCAATTGGCTCAGTTGCGAAACTCAAAATAACTAGCCGCAGAGCAGGTGCAGAGCCATGCAAGATTGAAGTTATCGGCGGAGAGACTAGCGAAATCCAGCCAGCAGTTATGAATGCGCGCGGTACGAAAATTGAAGTGAAAGATTTGTTTTTTGCAACACCAGCTCGCCTAAAATTCTTAAAAACTGAAGATTCTGAAAAGAACCAATGCCTAGATGTCATTAAAAAAATCGCTATGGCAAACCCGCAAGTGGCGTTTCGGGTCGAAGTAGATGGCAAGGCCAAATTAAATTATACGGCAACTGATGCTATCAACCGCATCACCGATATTGTCAACGATGATTTTGCAGAAAACTCAGTACCGGTAAATGCCGAAAAAGAAGGCATTAAAGTTGCAGGCTTTGCCGGAATTCCAACCTATAACCGCCGCACAACTGAAGACCAATTTGTTTTCGTCAACAACCGCCCAGTTAAAGATAAATTGCTGCAAGGTGCAATCCGCGCCGCTTATGCTGATTTTTTAGGTGGCGGTCGTCACCCAGTGCTTGCACTGTTTATTGAAGTTCCATATCTGGAAGTTGACGTCAACGTCCACCCAGCAAAATCAGAAGTACGTTTTCGTGATTCGCGCCTGGTAAGCGGGTTAATTATTTCAGCACTGCGTTTTGCAATTGAATCAGCCGGCCACAAAGCTTCAACAACAATTGCTGATTTTGCCATGCATGCAATTGGCAAAAACCAGCGCCAGGAAGTTACACGGCCAAACCCTGGCAGTGCTTATCAGGCGGCTTATTACGGCAGTTATTCACCCGCACCGAAAACTGATTTTTTACCACTCAAACAAGAAGCCACCGCATTTTCTCCGCAAGCTTATGATGAGCGACCGCAAATAACCGAAACAATTGATTATCCGCTGGGTCACGCCAAGGCGCAATTGCATGGAACATATATAATTGCCGAAACGGCAGATTCTGTGGTGATTGTTGACCAGCACGCCGCGCATGAGCGGTTGGTTTATGAAAATTACAAACAACAAATCGAACAAAACCGGTTGCAGAAACAGCCGCTTCTTGTCCCGGAAATAATTACGATTGATGAGAAGCGCCAAAACATAATTTTAAATTTAAAAGAGCGCCTTGCCCAGTTTGGTTTTGAGGTTGAGCGCTTTGGTGCCAAACAGCTTGCGGTTTCACAAATCCCTGCATTATTAGCAAAACATTCAGCATCAGATTTGCTGCGGGATATTGCCGATGATGTAATCGAATATGGCGCTGACCTCAGCCTACTGGAAGCTTTCGAACATGTGTTGGAAACGGCTGCTTGCCACAATTCTATCCGCGCTGGGCGACGTTTAAGCATAGAGGAGATGAACCAGATGCTCCGCCAGATGGAAGCAACCCCACACTCTGGCCAATGCAACCATGGCCGACCGACTTATGTTGAGCTAAAACTCACCGATATCGAAAAGCTGTTTGGGCGCAAGTAATTAGCGGATTATCAATGTTGTAGTGAATCGCCGCGCTCCTCAGCTAAAGCACGCTGTTTGCTGGCAATCTGTCTTAACCATTCTCTACTTATTGGATTGGTTGCTTTAAATGTCCTATCCCCAATTTTTGTGACATCTTTGACTTTGTGTTCTGCTCCCATTTCTTCTAAAACTCTATCTAACCGGCTTAGGACTCTTATGCTAAGCATTGATTTGCCTAAACCATCGGTAATATGAGGATCTGAACCAAATTCCACATGAAATCTTCCTTCTGCAAACCCATCTACCATTCTGACCGTTAATCTGGTTTGTAAATAATCAAAAGCGCATTGGGACATAATTCCGCATAATAAGGCAGTGAGATGTATAGCGATATTATCGACAACTGATCTCTCGTAGTCCAAATCACGTGTTGTAGTAGGTATTTCTAATTGGCGAAGATGGCTATTCATAATACAAATTTTTTTGGTTTGCGGCGTTTTAGCATTAAAAACCGCGCCAGTCAACAATTGTTAATATAAATTAACTTGAATATTTGCCGAGGCTTAGCAGCATCGGAAGCCGTTTAGTGAAAGAACTTAGAATTTTAAAACTTAGAACCTTGGAAAAGATGTTTTAAAGTATTAAATTATTCTCAAGTTCTAATGTTATAAACTCTAATGTTCCTAATATAATGTCCTTAAAAACCGGCATAGAAGTAATCCGCGAGCATATCAAAAAAATGCCTGATAGATCAGGTGTTTATCGTATGCTGGATGAAAGTGGCGAGCCGCTATATATCGGCAAAGCCAAAAACCTACCCAAACGCGTAGTGAGTTACACGCGGCCTGAAAGTTTGCCGTATCGTTTGCAGATGATGATTTCGCTCACCCGAACGATGGAGTTCAGTGTCACCAAAAATGAGGCGGAAGCTCTCTTATTAGAATCGCAATTGGTTAAAGAGCTGCAGCCCAAATATAATATTTTGCTCAAAGACGGAAAATCATTCCCGTACATTCTTCTCACCGAAGATAAGAAATATAACATGATGACGAAATTCCGCGGCAAACATGCCAAAACCGGGAAATATTTCGGGCCATTTCTCTCAGCGGGTCTTGTGATGCAGACATTAACTCAGCTGCAAAAAGCTTTTCCGCTTCGCACCTGTACTGATGCAACTTTAGAATCACGCACACGGCCATGTTTGGAATATCAGATCAAGCGCTGTTCAGCACCTTGCGTGCATAAAATTTCTGATGAAGATTATAGAAAAATTGAAGAGCAGGCGGCGCGCTTTTTGTCCGGTAAAACCAGCGATGTGCAGCAGGAACTCTCGGCCCAAATGCAGGTGGCGGCAGAAAATATGGATTATGAACGCGCAGCTGTCATGCGCGATAGAATTTATGCACTTAGCAAAATCCAATCTGAGAGCCGCCTCAACATGCCGCCTGATACTAACCTTGATGCAATCGTGTTTTATACTGAAGCAGGCAAAGTTTGTGTGGAAGTGACGTTTATTAGAAATGGTTTCAATTACGGCAACAGCTCATATTTTCCAACTTATTTAGAAGGCGTTGATGAATCTGAGCTGCCGCAAGAATTTATCATGCAATTCTACCAGTCAAACCCAGTGCCGAAAACGATTATAACTAATCTTCCAATTGCTGATGTTGAAGTTATTGAAGAAGCGTTGAGCATGAAATCCGGCAGCAAAGTAGAAATCGAAAACCCGCAGCGTGGAGATAAACTTGCGCTGGTAAAAATGGCGGAACGCAACGCGCAAGAAGCCTTGGCAAGAAAAATGGCCGAAAATGCAACGCAGAAGAAACTCTTGAAATTATTTTGCGATGAATTTGGTCTAGGTGAGCAGCCGGAGCGCATTGAAGTTTATGATAATAGCCATATTTCCGGCACAAATTCCATCGGCGCGATGATTGTTATTAACGAAAACGGCATGGATAAAAAATCCTATCGCAAATTCAACATCAAAACCGCTTCTGGCGATGATGATTATGCCATGATGCGCGAAGTCTTACGCCGCCGCTTTGCCCGCGCCAAAACCGAAGGCTGGGTGCTACCAGATGTAGTTTTGATCGATGGCGGAGCAGGGCAATTATCAGCAGCTAAACAAGTGTTTGATGATATGGGCGTTTCAAATGTTGCATTAATCGCAATTGCCAAAGGTCCAGAGCGCAATGCCGGAAACGAAGAATATCATATGCCAGACCGCGCACCATTCAGGTTAAAAAAGGGCAGCGAACTAGCCTATTTCATGCAGCGTATTCGCGATGAGGCGCACCGTTTTGCAATTACTACACATCGCGCTAAACGCAGCAAAGATTTTATAAAATCAGGCCTGGATGACATTGAAGGTATCGGCTCCGTGCGCAAAAAAGCGCTGCTCCATTATTTCGGGTCAGTCGCCGCAATCAAAGAAGCAAGTCTTAAAGATTTGCAGCAAGTAGAGGGTGTTTCGGCAAAAACAGCTGAGATTATTTATAACTTCTTCCATTAATTCCCTGTACCGCCAGAAGAAGCCTGAATCGCAATCATTAAACAGCATTCAGTGGCTGATGAAGTAGTATTATATTTTGTATTATCTGATTGACTCACACAACCTGAACTAGGCTGGCTAAAAGGGCCGCTAAGAGCCAGGCTAGAAGGTGGTACTGCAAGTATCGAGCCGGTATAAGTTGTTTGATCTGGAAATCCTGTCAGTCCATCATCAATCTTGGCATCAATTGCAAGTGCCTGATTAGGGGTAAATACTGGAAAGCGTTGATTGGCAGAAATCCACTGAACGCCAGTAGGTGCGCAGATAGCGTAATAATTATTGTAATGAGAAACTGGTAAAGTGTAGGTTTCAATTAAAGTTTTTCCACCACCCGATGACTTACCAAACACTGCTTCAGGATCACTGAAATGAACATCGCCATTATTTGTGAATTTCGGCGGATTAAAATCCGTCCCATTTTGTAACTGAACCCAAAAGCCATAATGCTCATAGCCAGGTGTTATATAGGGATCGGTATCTTGCGATCCATCATCTAGTGTGCCATTACCATTGCCATAACCTTGCCACCCAGTTCCGGCTACTGGCCCACCCATATCAGATGGGGCATCACCTGGCAGATAATTATATCTAGTTTTGAAGTTTGCAACTGCAGCATCAATTTGCTGAATTTGCCTGATAAGCATTTCAATTTTTGCAGTTTCAATCATGCTTTGCGCAATAAGAATTCCTCCGATTAGTAGACCTATAATCACTAAAACTATTGAAAGCTCAACTAATGTAAATCCTTTACGCATTAGTTTTTTTTTACATTAGGTTATAAAAAATACCATTAAATTATTGGATCTTAGAGGGTAACTTTACAACTTATTATATTGATGTTACCAATTCCCCATGAAACTTATCGCCAATTTCCTGACACTTCTTCGCATAGCCGTAATCCCATTCATCATTTGGGGTTTCATGCTTGAAGACCGTGATTATGGTAACAAATTAATTCTCGTCTTATTCCTCGGCGCAAGCGTTACTGATTATCTTGATGGCAAAATCGCGCGTATGTTTAAAGCCACCAGCAAATTCGGCGCTATGCTTGACCCAATTGCAGATAAAATGCTGGTTTCGGTTGTGCTCATTATGCTTGTGTTTGACCGGCAGGAACATGGCCAGCCGCGGGCTGACTTAATTCCTGTGATGATAATTATCATGCGCGAAATTTTGGTTTCTGGCCTGCGCGAGTTTTTGGCCTCAGAACAAATTGCGATGCCGGTTACTAAACTTGCGAAGTGGAAAACTACAATTCAATTTTTAGCGCTTTTATGTTTGCTAGCCGCGCCATTGGTTCCTGGTGTTTTCATAAAAGGAACTCCGATTTACTCGCAGCAGATTGGCGAAATCACTTTATGGGTAGCGGCAGTGCTCACATTTATCACTGGATGGTAATATTTGCGCCATACTATTCGCGAGGCTTTCATTAAGAAAATCCAGATTAAAGTGGAGGCTGATGATGAATGGAAGTGATATAATTCAAATCGGCGCTGCGGTTTTTGGCATAAAATGGTTTGATGTTTTGCGCCATGAACTTGGCGTTAGCGATAAGGAACTTTCTGAACTGACAAAAGCCGATGATTTACCCGGCCCGGTTGAATATGCAATGCGTGACATTGCCACAAAATATATGGTGCGAGTTGAATCAATGCAGGCGCACACCAAAATTTCCGATGCTTTGCTTAATGGTCAGGTAGATGATAAGGAAGTTGCGGCATTTATGGCCGGTTTGGTAAAAGGCATGGCCTTGGCATTATCCGCCATCCACGGCGAGCCAGGCGAGCTAAAAACCCTAGCTCAAGAGAAAGATTTTATACAGGTTATCAGCGGCTATATAAAGGGGTTGAACTAGCTTCTGCCGGCGCCAGCATAAGCATTGCCATCAGCTGAATATCTATGGTGGATATCCTGCATTCTTGCTGTTGGGTTTGGCGTATGGTCATTTCCAGCAGATACCATTAAGAAATTCTTCATGCCCACAGCTGTTGGCCTCTCGCTTGGATTGTCCATTCTAGGATTTTTTGGCGCTGAAAGAAGAGCCGCACGAGCAATTATTTGCTGTGCCTGTATTTCACGCCGGGGCAGGCTTTCAGTAAAATTTGCCATACTTGGGAAGACAAATCTTCTTAGCGTGAATTTTATAGTTTCTGGTAGCCCAGTAAGACTTTCAACGATTCGACCTACGAATCCTTGATGATTAGTTTTTTTGCCCCAAGCAGCTGCCATATGTGGATCAAAGTTCTTATCTAGCTCAGTCTCAGCGCGGCGCAAAAAATTGCCATACGTAGGATGTGTTCTTAAAACTTCGAGAGCTTTTTGTCCTGGTGTCATTTGTTTAGTATCGGCGACGTATCTTACCTCAGCACTATTCGACTCTACACGCGGTCCGTATTGGCTCGGGAATTCTCGCACCGATGATGGAGTAGCTTCTGGATAGGCTAATTTATTCATTCTTTCTAACAAATCTTTACTCGAGATTTTGCTGGTTGTGCCATCTAATTCTGTTATCTCAACTTCCTCGCCAGACATGAATATTTCCAGAGCTTCTTTTAAGCCAACATAATTCGCAGGCGCACCGGCAGTGCCAAATTTTTGCGTCCATGGAACGGCACGAATTAAGTCAAATGGCGGTTTCTCACTAACTGCACGTGTTGATTTTCGCGATGAGGCCTCAGCATTAAACGGCATAGCTTTCTGGAAAGATATGGAATTTGGGTTGTGGCGTATGATTGCGGCATAATGGCTGTTAGAAATCCGCTTAATGAAATCTGCCGCCTCATTGCATAAATTCATTAATTCCGTTTCTTTGTCGCTTCTAGTCACGGCGGAGATTTTGGCAGCTATGGTTCCCATTATAGTGCTCAGCATCTGGTTTCTGCCGCGAACCGGCGAATTAGCAAGCTGTACGTGATGGTCAGATTGAATAGTTTGAGAATGCTTACTTCTTGCGTTCACGATATCTGGGCTGCCGGTTTGCGACAAACCAAGCTCAGGCATGCCGCCGCGTTCAACTGTATTGCCGCGTCCATCTTTATATTCAACGATAATTCCTTTAGCGGCGAATTTTCTTGCCAATTTCTCTTTCTTTTCAAGAATCGCCGTTTCAGATGCGAAGTTGCCGCCGCTTTTTGCGCCATCACTGAAACCAAGCATGATTTGCGCTTTGTTACCGCGCGCATTGAAATAGCTCAAAGCTAATGGGTCGTTCAGAATTCTATCAAAAATTTCATCTGCCTTTTCAAGGTCTTCCAGCGTTTCGAGCAAGGGCATTATATCAAGATCAGCTTTTATAACTAACCCATCTTTAATTTCAACTAAGCCAGTTTCCTTGAACAGAAGTAGTAATTCATAGAAGTTTGCCTCATCTGAGAAGTTGGCAATTTCATATCTTTCAGCAACAGCGCCTGGGCCATATTTCTCAATAGCATCCCGCATGATTTCTAAGCGGCGCAATGTATCCATCAATACATGGAGTTCTTCCCCTTCCATGTCTTTCCACTTGGTTACTTTCTTTTTGGTTACTTCTTTGGTTGCTGGATCAGCAATTTCTTCGGTAGCCTCATAAGTCTTTTTTGTGCCAACGAAAAAGTCGGGGTCACCTTGCTCTGTTGTTTGTTCATAATGATAGCCATCTTTTCCTGGCTTAAAATTCCATTTAATCTTTTTTCCGTCCAATTCGAATTCAACTGGTGTCGCGCCAATTTCTTCTCTGAATTTACGTTGCAGGTTAGCGAATGTTGTACTTAAAGGATCTTTGAAATCTTCAAGGCCGGCATAGCTTATGCCTTCGGGAATTGCAGGGTTTTGCTGTCTTTCTCGAGCAACGAATTCATCAAATTTCTTCCAATACATTTCAGTGTAAGGAACGGCATGAGCAACAATCGAACGTGGAACCAAGTTATAATTAGATTTTAAAACCAACTTTAAAAATTCTGCGCGATGGGTACCTAGTTGCTGGTAAATTGATTTTTCTGGGCTGCGGAAGTTTCGCCCATCTACATCTAACGTATTTAAATGAGAGACGAATTCGCCGCAAAATCTTGAAAAATCGCTCTCTTTATTTTTGAATAGAACTTGAATCAGTGCGCTAACCAGATTTTCGTGAATCTCTGCATTCTGACGCAAATCAAGCTTGGTATTATCCTTTAAGCAATCAGGTATAACGCGCGCTAAATCTTCGGCGCAAGTTGCGGGCCTGCCATCAGCATCCGCGTCAATCCATGTATATTTTGCAAAAGGTGTTTTGTCTTTTTCAAAATATAAACCGTCAGTTTCTTCTTTACTAAAAAACTTTTCATCTTGTAATTCAAAAATAGCTATATTGTGAGTGCCCACAGTATCTTTCTGATATTCTCCAATAATCGCAAAATCTTCTCTGCCTACCTTACGTTCTTGCGCAACATCCACTTGTTTAATATGAACTATGGGTAAGCCAGCTTTTACTTTTTCTGCGAATCCTTGAATCATACTTTTAATATTTCGGTATGAGTCGTCATGAATTATTGCGCCGCCTTTCGCATAATTGGCTAAATCTTCCAAATAACGAGTCAAATCGCGTTTGAATATAATTGCTTCACGTGTCCAAGGATTTGTCGGATGCACGGTAGTTGTGAATTTAATAAGCATCTCATCCTTAGACTCGCGGATAAGATCAATTGCTTTTTTACGCGCTTCTACCGCCTCTAAACCTTGGCTCATGAGTTTAGCGGTAGTTTCGTTTACAGTATCTTTAAGAAATCTTTTGTAGCGCTGTACAAGCGGTTCGCTGGTTATTGCTTCTTCAAAACAAGTAAGAGCTTCAGTTACTAGATTTCTAATTCCTGTATAATCACCAATAGTCTTAAATTCTTCAGGGCTAAAGCCTTTCATTTTATCAACTAGCTGATCAAGAAGCTCTGGTGACCTATCCTTTGGCCTAGAATATTGATCGGCCAGAGGTTTTATATCACCTTCTAAACGGGCTAGTAGGCCGTCACTAATAACAAGCCCGCGAGATGTATCATCTAAATCCCCTAAAACTCGTTTAGAAACCATTTGTACTGTAGTAGATGCGGATATATTTAGAGTAACCATTGTTGTAAGGTAGTTAATTTTTATAAATACTTTTATAAAGCCAATTTATGGCAAATTCAATATTAAAATTAAAAAATATGATTACAGATTAACTCGCTGTATCGAACGCCAAAATTTCCTGGTTGGAAGCCACGCTATCACCCGGTTTTACATTAACTTTTTTGATAGTCGTCGCATGGGTGGCTTTGATCAAATTTTCCATTTTCATGGCTTCGATTACCACCAGTTCATCACCCGGTTTGATTTTATCGCCTTCTTTAACTGCCAGGCGCACAATTTTGCCAGCCATCGGGGCAATCAAATTGCTTGATTTACGACCCTCTGATTTTTTCGGCATATAACGGGCAAGCTCTGCAGTGCGCGGGCTGCGAACTGTAACATTCACACGGTTACCGCCGTGCGTTAAGCGATAGCCTTCGGTCAAATAACGAATGCGGAAAGTGATTGGTTCATCGTTGATATGGCCCTGCAAAATATTGCTGCCCAAATCCCAATTACTGCGAATTGAGAAGAGGCGGTTTTTACACTCAATCTCATAGCCGCCATCTTTATCCTGCACATAAACCGAGTAATCATTGCCCTCAATTGTAACAACCCAGCGTGGGCCAATCTGGCGTTGACGGCCAGGCTGTTGGTGGGAAATTAATGAGGCGCGTTTTGCATCGTCCAAATATAAAAACACAGCAACAGATATGAACTTAAATGTCATATCTTCGGTGAGTTCAGTTGCGTTGAAACCTTCGGGATATTCTTCAGAAATAAAGTTGGTGGAAATATCGCCCTTCTGGAAACGTTCGTGGCGCACTATGGATTCAAGGAAGCTGATATTTGTCGCAACGCCTTCAATGAAATATTCCGATAAACCTTTTTGCATCGCCTCAATCGCATGGTCACGGTCTTTGGCGTATGAGCAAAGTTTTGCGATCATTGGATCATAAAACATGCTGACTTCACCACCTTCATAAACTGCCGTATCAAGTAATAGTTCTTTGCGCAGTTTTGGCTCTTCATAACGCGTCAAACGTCCAACAGATGGCAGGAAGTTGTGCGATGGATCTTCGGCATAAATCCGTGCTTCAATCGCATGGCCGGTGAATTTGATATCTTTTTGTTTCAGCTTTAGCTTTTCACCCGCAGCAACACGAATCATTTGTTCAACAAGGTCGATTCCATAAATCAATTCTGTCACGCGGTGCTCAACTTGCAGCCTTGTGTTCATTTCAAGGAAATAGAAATTTTTCTCCTGATCCATAATGAACTCAACCGTACCAGCTGAATTATATTTCACAGCTTTGGCCAGGTTTCGCGCCTGTTCGCACATTTCCTTGCGAGTTTTTTCATCGAGGAAGCTTGAAGGTGCTTCTTCAATAACTTTTTGGTGACGGCGCTGAATTGAGCATTCGCGCTCACCCAAAGTTAAATAATTATCATGGTTATCACCCAAAACCTGAATTTCGATATGGCGTGGGCTAGTGATGTATTTTTCAATAAACACCCGGTCATCATTAAAGCTTGATTTTGCCTCAGACATTGCTGCGGTGAAACCGCGCTGAACATCTTTATCATTCCAGGCGATGCGCATGCCTTTGCCGCCGCCGCCAGCTGATGCTTTAATCATCACCGGATAGCCGATTTTCTTGGCAATTTTTACTGCTTCCTTAGCATCAGGAATAACTCCCAAATAACCAGGAACTGAACTCACGCCAGCTTTTTTCGCCAGCTTCTTAGATTCGATTTTATCACCCATCGCCTTAATCGCATCAATGCTAGGGCCAATGAATGTTGCACCGGCACGTTTTACTGCGCGGGCGAATTTTGAGTTTTCAGATAAAAATCCATAACCAGGATGAACTGCATCAGCGCCGGTGCGGGTAATAGCTTCAATAATTTTTTTGATATCTAAATAGCTTTCATTCGCGGCTGAACGGCCAATGTGAACAACTTCATCAGCTTCACGAACGTGGAGCGAGTTAATATCCGCTTCAGAATAAACTGCAACGGTTTTAATACCCATTGCTTTACAGGTGCGAATTATCCGAACTGCAATTTCGCCCCGGTTGGCGATCAAGATTTTTTCAAACATGAGTAGGGTTATAATAGGGCATAAATTGATAGTCTAGGGTTTTGTGATGAATCAATTTTCTATGAAAACTATTGCAGAAATTTAGCAAATAAGTTAATAAACGTAAATATGTCAGACCAGTACAACATACATCAAAGATATGCCAAGCAAGGGCTAACTGTAAAACACACGGATGCGTCAAGTGAAGAATATTTTCTTACGCCAGAACATCTTCGCATTTTAGACAGTGTGGCGGATGTTAAAAATGATA
>JABDBO010000019.1 GCA_013288575.1 Alphaproteobacteria bacterium | reverse complement strand
GTTTTAAGATTTTACGAAAATATGAACCAGAAAAAGAACTATTCGCTGTTTATGATGGCAGCGACGACAGCCCATCCGCAGGCAGCACTTTTCGTTTGAGAGGCTGGGACAAAGATACGGGACTTGTTTTTTTATTGGATTCTACATCCATAAAAGCAATTTCAACGGGTAAATGCCATGTTTATAATGAGCCGTTTTATCCGCCGATAACTCAACAGCAATAATTAACAGGGAGTGATTATATGACCAGTGCAAGAGACCAATTTACTGCAAGCCAAGAAAATGGGCCATTATCCAGTAATGGAAATAAGCAAAATCAATTTTTTCAGGACTCTGGTGGATTAAATATTGGTTTTGGATACGATCTTACTAAGAATCTGGACTCTAATACAGAGAACACTTTAAAAGCCGCAGGTTATGGTGTCAATCTAACCCAAAGCCAATGGGATGATATTCTAAATACTGCTGCAATACCGGCAACTCAACTTACTGCTGCAGATGTAAAATCGCTAAACACAGAACTTGGTTCGACAGGTAAAATTACCCAGAGTCAGGCGTATACTTTAATGGATAATTATTATACTAATATTGCAGATCCAGGATTAATAAAAGATCTCGAAGGTAAGGCAGTTGGTTTAACTGCAGATCAAATTACTGCACTTCAGACAAATTACCCAAATGCATGGATTGGATTAGAAGATCTTAAATATAATGCTCCTTCGGCAATCAGCAGCAATAAGATTACTGGTTTGGATGCTGATTTAAAAACGGCTATAACAACAGGAAATTTTGGTGATGTTGCATATGATATTGGCGCCAATCCGAATACTGATGTGCCTGTACGACGTGATGATGAATCTCTTTTTATATTAGGGTTTGATCCAAATTCTTCTAAATCCACACCATTATCTCTAACTTCGGTTGATCTAAATAGTGTTATGACTTACGAGAAAGATGTAGCACTTGGTCCGCTTCAGCCACTTGCAAGCACACAAGCGAAGGTTATTCCCTATTTAGAGGGTCAGGGTTTTTATATTACCCAAACTGGTGATACATGGAACAGCATAGCAGCTCAAGATCAAGATAATGTGGGAATTGGCACCAAATTAACAGGTGCTGAGCTCGAGCAGTTAAACAGCGTATTGCCGGATAGTAATTATACGGTTGGCGGGCTTGTTTATGTTCCGAGTGGCAGCTTTATTGTTGGCTCAACTCCGGTCAATATTGCCTCTTTAAATATAGGGGTTGGTCCGCAGGCATATATTTATGATACTGCGACAAACCAGGTTTATTCGATGGGGGTTGATCCAAATGCTACTTCCGGCCAATTGGGAAATAGCGGCAGCGGCACAATTTATGTTTTAGGAAAAGATGGAAATTTATTATCAGACAGCATGACAGGTGTGAAGATTTCAACAGACGCTTTTGGCAATGCATATCTTTCCACCAGCACTGAGCTTGGCGTTACGACACTTATGATTTCTTCTGAAGGCGATAAAGAATCTCTCTCTGCCAGCACTACCAAAGTGACATTTGACGCAGCTACAGGAACCAATCTTTCTTCCACAAACTCTTCGGATGGTTCTACGACTTATTCTTTCACCGATCCATCAGGTAACAATGTAGGAACTTTTATTTCAGGTTCCGCAAATGGTGTTCAAGATTTAAACTTCGATAACGCAACGGTTGCTATAAAATCTAATGCTATCGCAGAAGTCGACGGTGATGGAAATAACATCACGCTTGCAAATAAAGATAATGTGGCTCTTGGCGGCGATAATGAATCAATTAAAATATCGGGAAATAATTCTGCCGTTACAGATACGGTGAGCGGCGGTGATACTATAAAAGTTACTGGCGTTAATAATGTGGTTAGTTCTACGAATGACTCTATATCACTTGCTGCGGGATCTACTAAAAACATTGTTTCAGGTGATGCCAACAACGTAACCTCAGTATCCAACATCAATTTCACGCTTGATGGCCAGAACAATGAAGTTGCTGCATCTAACGACAAAATCAACTTGGCTGATAATTCCAGCGGCAATGAGATAACCGGCAGCGGCGATAAGCTTGGCGGTGGGCAAAATGTTGATGTGAGCCTTATCGGTAAAAATGATGCAGTGACTCTTTCGGATGGCAGTATCAATATTGAGGGTAACGGCAAAGGCAACAGCGTGATTGGCGATGGTAACGAAATCAACGTCAATGATGGCACTTTCTTTAAAGTGAATGGCGATGATAATGCAATTAACACTAATAAAGGCACAATTACTTTAACAGCTGGGGATACTAACAATGTTATAACCGGTGATGATAATATCGTAAATGCTGCAGCAAAAGATTCGGTTGGAATTAGCGGCGATAATAATGTTGTAAATGATTCAAACGGGATTGTAATTCTTGGCGCTAATACAACCGGTTTAATGATCAATGGCAACGGAAATGATGTCGATGCTGATATAAATGACAGCTTCAATGTTACTGGTAAGAATAATGAGTTTTATTCTAATGACGGCCTTGGCCTTGTTATCAACGGCCCATCTGCCGGAGTTGGCAGCGATGTTTTCGATTTTGCCAAAGGCGATAAACTAGAGAATATATCCACTGATTCTGATGGTAATTTTACTGCATATATAAGCACAAAATCTGGCAAAGGGCCGGATGAATCATTTGATTTTTCCGATAATTCGGTTGGCGGAAACTTCAATGGTTATTCGTTTAGCGATGGAATAGATAACACAACAATTTCTGTTGATGCTTCTGGTAACGCTACGTTTTCATCTGCAATATCTAAAACAATTACGGATAATATTTTTATTTCTGCTGATGGATCACAAGAAACTTTCACTCAAGGCAAAGAGAATTTCAGTTTTGCGGATGGTTCGCTGGAATCTGCTTCTTCTGACAACGGGTTTGAACAATTCACTGTAGCTTCCGGTTCTAATAATTATTCAGAACAAGTTGAATGGGATGCAGCCGATTCTAAGGCCTATATGGATATTACAAATAGTGAAGGCCAGACATCTTCTGTGCTCATAGGAACTATTAATTCCGGCGATGATTTGAAATTAGATGGCGCGACATTTACCGATTACAATTCCAAAAATCAGGAATTGGAAAGCGGGCAAATTGCTAATGATGGCAGCCAGACCGATACGCAATATAATGTTGGAAAAGGTGATTGGACAACCATCGCTTCTGATTATGATAGTACCGGAACTCTGCTTGATTCCATTGAAAATGAGAAGGATGGAACTTCGGTCGCCACAAATTATGATTACAGTGGTGGAACATGGAAAGATCAGATCACTGACTTCAGTGGTTTGAATGCTACCGGCATAAGAACTACATCACTTGTTGAAAATTATGATGGCACATCTGAAATAATCACAATCGGCCAACCAGGTGATAATTTTACAAATAAAATTACCGATTACACGGGGCAAGACGGCACTGGCCAGATCAGCTCAACAACTGAGAATTTTACTGACGGCAGTTCGCAAGTTGTTGATTTCGGCATTGACGGGCAAGACTGGTCTACCGAGACTTATAATTACGGCACGAATGGTGCATTGGATACTTCTTTTACGAATTATAACGATAATTCTTCATCAGAAACGGCTTATGATAATAATGGAGACGTAACTACTTATTATTCAGGGCTGAACGAAACCGGAAGTATCAGTTATTCACTTGATGATTTTATCAACGGAACATCATCAAAAACAATTTATGACACCGGCAATGATAACAACTGGTCATCCATTACTTCAGATTATTCCGGTGCAGATGCTTCTGGCACATTGACTGGACAGATAACTGATTTTGATGCAGGGAATTCGCAAGTTGAAACTTATGGCCAGGGAACTAATGTTAAAAATGAATTGAAAGATTATAGCGGCGAAGATGGAGCTGGTGCACTTACCGAAAGCATAACCAATTTCACTACCGGTGATTCGCAAGTGGCAACTTATACTGGTTTGGCCAGTAATGAAGCTGGTGAGATTTCAAGCTATTCAGATTTTGATGGGCAAGGAAAACTCAGAGAAACAACGACTGATTATACTAACGGCACATCACAGGCTGAATTGTTTGATCCTAACCCTAAGGTTTCTATTGAATATGCCACTTATACTGGCCTGGATGATACCGGATCTATTAAAACAGGTAACATAACTCTTGATACGGGGCAGAATATTACTCTCTCCTACAGCAATAATGGTACTTCGTTTTTAGAAAGATCTGGTAACGGAACTATTCTTTATGGAAATGGCGGGATCATCTTCACCAATTATGGGTTAACAAATAATTATGTTGCCTATGGAGTTGATTTAAATGGCGAAATTAAAAATGCAGGTGAGCCAGGCAACGCCGGTGATTTAGGCGGTGGCGGCTATGATGATGGCAGCGGTGACTATGGTGGCGGTGATTACGGCGGTGGGGATTATGGCGGCGGAAATTATGGCGGTCTCGGTGGTTATGGTGGCGATGGTATTTTTACCGGTGATGGTGGTGATTTTGGTGGCGATGGTGGTGAGTTTGCAGGATTTGCCGGTGATAAAACAAAAATTACTGCTGCGCTTAGCGGCAATGATTTAAGCGCAATTGCTCAATACGATATAAATCATGGCAATATCGATGGAGCGGTAGCCACACAATCTGCCGTAAACCAAGCAAGCAATGTTGCTAAATCTGGCACCACATCAGAAGTGTTGACCGGCTCAAAATGGGATAACCAAGTTATTACATGGAGCGTGGCGCAAAATTTTGGAACAGAAGAAAGCGCGGTTGAAAATGCATTTGCAACATGGGCGGCAGCTTCAGGTTTGGAATTCCAAGAAGTGGCTGATTCGGCGCAATCTGATATCCGAATCGGCTTTGGTGATCTTGATACTCCTGAAAGTGGCATGGTCGGTTTAACAAGTGATAAAACTAGTAACGGTGCAATGCAGGCAAACAACACAATAATGCTGGAAAACCCAACACTTGATGAATTGACCGGCACGCAGCAAACATATGATGGAACTGAGGCGACATTGGAACAGGTGCTGTTGCATGAAATTGGCCATACGTTAGGTTTTGCTGATAATGCTGATCCTAATTCGATCATGTCTTATTACTTGGGCAGCGATAATCGTAATTTAGATAGCAATGATATAGCTGCAGTAGAATCACTTTATGGGGCAACTGTTCAGGCAATATCGAGCTTTAATGCATCTGGTTCGGCATCAACGCCTGCGCAGGCGACTGCTAACCCGGCAGCTACGCCTTCATTACTTGTTGCTCCAGGGCATTAGAATATTGAGGATAGAAAATAATGATATCTAAACTGCATTTTATTTCCGGCTTGCCGCGTTCCGGCTCAACTTTGCTCAGTGCTTTATTAAAACAAAACCCAAAGTTTCATGCCTCGGTTACCAGCCCGGTTTCATCATTATGCAGCGTATTGCAGCAAAAGATGAGTGGTGGCAGCGAGTTCCATGTTTTTTTTAATGATGAGCGCCGCCATAAAATATTAAAAGGCGTATTTGATTCGTATTATGCTGATCTGCCAGTGGGCAAAGTTGTTTTTGATACTAACCGCACCTGGACCGGCAAAGCTGCGCTATTGGGTAAGTTATATCCCACATCGCGGATCATATGCTGTGTGCGTGATGTTGGCTGGGTTATTGATAGTGTTGAGAGGATGCTGGCGAAAAACCCGCTGGAATTATCGCGCATTTTTAATTTCAAAACCAATAGTTCTGTTTACGCGCGCGTGGAAATATTGATGAATTCCGATAATGGTTTGATAGGCCAGGCGTGGAGTACTTTACGCGAATGCTGGTTTGGCGAAAATGCAAAGCGCATGATTGTAATTCCTTATGATAAACTTGTGAGTGAACCTGAACGTATAATGCGTGAACTTTACCAAGAGCTTGGCGAAGAACCGTTCAAGCATGATTTTGACAATGTTGTTTATGATGAACCTGATTATGACGCCATATTGGGCATGCCTGGAATGCATGAAGTAGGTAAAAAAGTTGAGTATAAGAAAAGGCCGCTATGCATACCGCCGGATATATTTGCCAAATATACTGAATCTAGCTTTTGGTTGCGGCCTGAACTAAACCACCGCGGAGTTAAGATTTTATAGTAATGGAATTGTAAGTTGCATGAAGTTTTTTCGCCGTATGCGCGCTGGTATTGATGTCACTTCACTGCTCACCGAAGTTATGGAGCAAGATGGAGCATGGCTAATCAACACCAGCCGCCAAGAAAAAATTGGCGTGCAGCGTGACACTAATACTATTTTTCTCGCCAGTGCCGTTCGCCGAGCAGATTTGCATCTTAATGAAAACCAGGAAAGCGCTCTAACTCCTACTGCGAAATTATTTCCCAAAGCGCTGGCATTCATGCAAAATTTTGCCAGGGAAATGAATGCTGAGCTTTCGCGCGCAACTATTGTCAGGTTAAAACCCAAGTCACAAGTTTATAGCCATGTTGATATCGGCTCTTATTATTTTATTCGTGACCGTTATCATTTGGTTTTGCGTAGCCCGGCGGGTAGTGTGTTGAAAAGCGGTGATGAAGAAGTACGCATGCAGGAAGGTGAGCTTTGGTGGTTTAATAACAAGCAATATCACGAAGCATTTAATGAATCTGATGAATGGCGTATTCATTACATATTTGATTTATTGCCTTTAGCTAACAAGCATTTGGCTATTAACCCAACATTACCTATCAAGCAGACTGTAAAATCTGAGGAGCAACAAGAGGAAATAGTTTCTGCAAAAAGGTTGCTTTTTAATGCTATTAAAACTCATGCGATTCTTCGTTCGGAAAACCAACGGCTGATTTCGCCAAAAGGTGGCCATAATTCATGGCTTATCGATATGCGCAGAATAGTTACGGATGCAACTATTTTAGATGCAGTGGCTGAACTGTTCTGGGAAATTTGCGCTGATAAATTACCTTTCCAGATTGGTGGAATGGAAGTGGCGGCGATTCCGCTTTTATCGGCAATCTTGATGAAATCAGTGGAAAGAGGAACGCCTATAAATGGGTTTATTATTCGCAAAGAGCGCAAGACTTATGGCACCGGTAATTTGATTGAAGGCAAAGTAACGGATGCGCCGATTATTATCATCGATGATATTTTAAATTCCGGCAGCAGTTTGGAAAAAGTGCGGGTGGTTTTGGAGCAGGCGGGTAGAAAAATATCGCTGGTTTTTGTGCTGATCAATTATTGCAGTTTAAAAGCCAGGGCTTGGCATGTTGAACATCGGATACCGATTACCTCGCCATTTAGCCTTGAGGAATTTGGCCTCGATATTAGAAAAACTGAAGCTAAACCTTTGCCGCCGATTTTCCGAAATGTTTGGCAGTTTAATTCTCCTGATCCTAATTTCTTTCATCTGGTGCCGAAATCTTTCCCGGCAACTGATGGTAAGCATGTTTATTTCGGTAGTGATTCCGGCAATTTCTGGTGTCTTAATGCGCGTAACGGCGCTGAAGTGTGGAAGTTTAAAGTTACCAGCAAGGGGCACAAGAATATTTGGTCAGCTCCCGCGCTTCATAATGGCAAAGTATTTTTTGGTGGATATGACGGCAATGTTTATTGCTTAGATAGCAACACTGGCGCAGAAATTTGGCGATTTACCGATGCTGATTGGGTTGGTTCATCACCGGCATTGGCGCCCGAGCTTGGGCTTTTATTTATCGGTTTGGAATTTGCCGTTGAGGGTAAGCGCGGCAGTATTGCGGCACTAAATTTAGAAACCGGTGAGAAGGTTTGGGAGCATAGAACCAAGCGCTATACACATGCGTCACCTGCTTATTGGCCGGAGCGGCAGCTGGTAGCTTGCGGCAGCAATGATAATGAAATGTTTTTGTTCGATGCGAAAACTGGCGCGCTGCGCTGGCGGTTTGAAACCAGGGGCGGCGAAGTGAAAGGCTCGATCAGGCATGCGCCGGCATTTGATGTTAAACGCGGGCAGGTTGTTACCGGTTGCGCTGATGGATATATTTACATTATCGATGTTGAAACGGGGAATGAAGTGTGGTCGGTGAAAACTGATAACACAATTTACACAGTTCCTCTTGTAGTTGGAGATTATGCCTATGTCGGCTCTACCGATAAATATATGTATATTCTCGATCTTGAAACACGCGAGGTGAAAAGAAAAATTCATACCGGTTCTAAAATTTTCTGCCCACCAAAATTGCTAGAGGGAAAAGTTTATTTTGGCGCCTGCAATGGAATTATTTATCAGGTTGATCCGGTGACGCTGGAAGTTACCGGCACGCATCAACTTGCCGATGCTATTACTAATGCGCTAACTTACAGTAAAGAGACTGGTCTATTTTATGTGCTTAATTATGTGAACCAACTTCATGCGCTGGCTAAGGTGTGAGCTTGGCGGCATTGCCAGCGATACGTTTTCCGTCACCGGCACGCGGAATTATCATTTTATGTTTCTGACATTTTCGCCTATTGGTAGAAAACTGTGCAATCTATAATTTTATTGCAATCTCTAATTGTATCATGGTAAAAGTTTATTAGCTAAATGAATTGATCAATAGAATTGCGAGCGTAAAAAGTCATTGGGTATGAAAATAAAATATAATTTAATAGGACTTTTACTTCTCTGCTCTTTAACCAGTTGCGGTCCCGGAACAGATTTTCCTAAGACTAAATGGAATATAGCGCAAAAAGATTCCACGATTGTTCAGGATTTTACAGTCAGACATTCTATGATCTATATGCCTATTCTTGACTTTCATCCGTTGAGAAAGTTGCATACACCGTTTTCTGAAGATCCAATAATGCAATTTATTGGAGACGGCAGTAAGGGAATTTATAACCTGAAAACTCATCAATTCATGAATTGGAATAATAATGAAGAGCGACAACAGGTATTCGCAATGTTGCAAAATAAAGAGGCTGTATGGAAACGTGAAAATCCCGGCACTATTATTCCAATTCATCTCAAAATTGAAAAACTAGATCAAGATAAAGACAAGGTAATAATAGATCAGACTTACGACACAGAAGGTTATGATGCCGCAATTGAGCGTGATATTGTTTATATTAAATTAAAACCTGGTAAATATCGCCTTACAGCAAATACTACAAAAGAAACCGTTCTTCCGCCTGACCTTGAAACATTTCTGTTGATAGGTTCACCTCCCGATTAAACAATGATAAATTAGGTAATAACTATGGCATATACTTTGACAGTTTATATTGCATCACCGTTAACTAAGGAATCTAATGGAAGTAGCTCAAGAGTTGGGCATATGTGGTATCAAATTTCCGATGGAACTACTTCTAATTCATATGGTTTTGCTCCTCAAAAATCTTCTAGTCCTGCGCTATTCGCTCCTGGTCAGGTTTATACTGATGACACATTAAACTATCTACAAGATAATTCTAAGAATGCCTATGATGCTCAGACTGTTACAATAACCAAAGCTCAATACAATACCCTTCAGGCTTTTGGACAAAGTGGTGTGGATTTGACTGCTAATGGAGGTGGAGGAGAAATAAAAGGCCCTAATGGGGTTGATTTTAGTACATATTATGATGGCTTTAGCAATAGCTGTGTTGATTTTACATGGTTGGCACTTCAAACAATTGGAATTGAACCGTCTGTCAATATTTTTCCGCAGGCTAATAACGCCTTTTCCGCTCTAGAAAACTCAACTCTTCTACCAATCTGGAATGCATCCTTGCTCAATGAAAGCATGGATGGATTTAAGGACTCTAATGCTGGCAATGAAATTTATATTACGAGAAATCATTTTGACAGCGATGGAAATGTTACATCAACGGTCGTAAAAGATACTGATGGAAATGTTGTTGCAGATGTATCTTATAAATATGACGTTGCTAATAATTCAGTTACCGAAACAACAACAAATAATAAAGGTCAAGTAACTGATATAACCACAGAAAGTTTTAATAACTCGACAGATATAGGTACAAATATTACCCAAACATTTTCTAACGGTTTACTACTAAATCAACAACAGCTAACTGGTACTGATCGGGATATTATCACGGACAATGTTTCCGGCACGGGTGCTATTACTGATTTAAACGGAGCCACAATTGATTTTTCTACGGATTCGCAAGGGACGGTTAAAGGTGACAACAACTTTATAAACGCAGTAAATAGTGCATTAGTTTTTGGACAAGGTGATAGTAATAATAAAATTAATGCTACCAGCGATACCATCACTTTCAAACCTGGAGATACGAGTGATTTGGTAACGGGTAACGGTAATACATTGAATGTAGCAACCGGGGATATTTTAGCGCTTTCAGGGAAGACTGATGTTATTGATGGAACAAAGGCAGATATTAGCTTATCTTCAGGCGACACTGGAGATTCGGTAATTGGCAACAAAAACACGTTAACCGCAGCGAGTGGTGATGATTTCAGCGTCAATGGTGATAACAATAATATCAGCGGCAGCAGTGATTCGATCACTTTCATGAAAGGCGATACTGGTGAGGCGATCACCGGCAGTTCGGATACTATCAACGGCGTGGCGGGCGATACATTCTCTGTCACCGGCACGCGGGATTCGGTATATGGCGCTAATGAATCAGTTACATTCGGCAGCGGTTCCACCACGGATTATGTCTATGGCGATGATAACCATATCAGCGGCGCCAATGGTGATGCTTTCACCGTAAGCGGCAACCAGGATAAAATTTCCGCCAGTGGCGACACGATCACCTTTGCAGCAAGCGAAAATGGCGAAGTTATAACTGGCGATAAGAACACCATTAACAGCACCAGCGGTGATGCTTTCAGCGTCAATGGTGATGATAATACAATTTCAGCTACAAGCGGGACTGTTTCATTCGTAAGTGGTGATAGCGGTAATACACTGAGCGGCAATAGCGACACAGTAAATATAGTAGCAGGTGATAGCCTAACTCTATCTGGCAGAAGCGATACGGTTGATGGTAATGGCGCGGATTTAAATCTTGGCAACGGCGTTTCAAACATGAGCATCAACGGTAAAAATGATTCGATTGATGCTACCCGCGACACCTTAACTTTTGGCCAGAAAGATACTGGTGATTTAGTAACCGGAGCAAGCAATGTGTTAAACCTCGGCACCGGCGACAGCATCGGTATATCGGGTGCTAGCGATAATATTTACGGCTCTAGTGATTCAGTTTCATTCAAAGACGGCGTAACCAGCGGAACTTTAATTGGCAATGATGATAAACTCACCGGTATCGCCGGAGATAGTTTAGTGATTGATGGTGATAATGATTCAATGAAAGCCAGCAGCGACAACCTCACTTATTATCACGGCAGCATAGACGATACATTAACTGGTAATAAAGATACGGTAAGCGTTCAAACGGGAGATACGCTCACATTAAATGGTGACGATAATGATTTAACTGCAGGCGCTGCGACTGTGAATTTTTCCAAAGGCGATGATGGCAATTCGGTTAATGGTAATAGCGATATATTCAATGTTGCTAACGGCAATAGTTTGGAAATTACTGGCCGTAGCGATACTATCAACGGTAATGGCGATGAATTGGATTTTGATCCTAGCGTCAGCGGAATGGTTATTAACGGCAAAAACGATGCGCTCACTGGCACTAATGATAATTTAACTTTGGGTGATAACGCAACCGGCGATAGTTTTGATGGCAGTGGTTCGGTAATAAATCTCGGTAAGAGCGATGGTTTAAGCGTAGATGGCACGGGTGATAATATCTATGGTTCCAACTCAAATGTAACTTTCGATAAAGGTGATAGTAAAGATTTGCTCCAGGGCAGTGGAGATAGTGTCAGTTCACTTTCAGCTACTAACTTTGAAGTTTATGGCTCAAACGATAATATTGATGGTGTCAAAGGCGATGTAATTGATGTTGCCGGCAATGGCAAAATTACCAACATGGATGAGTTCGACTCGGTTAATATGAGTGGGGGAACTGTAACCGTATCTAGCGGAACCAGTGTGGCTGTTTCAGGTTCTGGCGATACAATAAACACGGTTGGTAATGATAATATCGAATTATTTAGCGGTAATGAAACCGTCACCGCATCTTCTGGCACTGGCATTTTTGTAGCAGGCGGTAACAATGACCAAATCAGCATGGTCAGTGGTGATTCCATTGATATTGCAGATGGCATGAGCGAAACCATAACTGGCAGCGGCCTTATTATTCATGCCGGTGATGACGACGACCTCACAATTACTGGCAGCAATGATAAAATTATCGGCGGTAAGGATGATGACTTTGATATCGACGGTACATATGACCCTGTAAGCGCTGATAATAGCAAGGTTGATTATACTGGCGATTCCTTCACTGGAGATACCATATATGGCAGCGGCGATGATGATCTTGGCGGCGGCACCACAGAACCTGGCGGTAGTTCCGGAGACCCTGGCATAGGTGATGGCGGCGACGGCAGTTTTGGTGACGGCGGTGATGGTGGTGATGGCGGTGACGGTGGTGATGGAATCGGCGATGGTGGAGATGGCTTTGGTGATGGTGGCTATTATGGTTTTGCCGGTAATAAAACCAAAGTTAATTCTAATATCAATAAAGATATCAGCATAATCGCACAAAATGATTTGAAAAATGGCAATATAGCCGGCGCAACTGCTGCTGAAAACGCGCTGCATCAGGCGAAAGCTGCTATTGATTCCAAAGACAAATCTCCTGTTCTTAACGGTGCGAAATGGGATAGCCAAGTTATTACCTGGAGCATTGCTGAAAACCCTGGCAGCGACTCTGCGGAGTTTTCGGGTTACATGAACAGCTCATATGAAAAAACTATCGAGAATGCTTTTTCTCAATGGGCGCAAGCAACCGGAGTGCAGTTTGAAGAAGTTGCTGATTCGGCGCAATCTGACATACGCATCGGTTGGGGTGATCTGGATACGGCAAGCAGTGGCGTGGTTGGATTTACATCGCTGCAGAGCCAAAATGGTGCAATGGAGCCGGGCTCGGTAATTTTGCTTGAAGATCCAAATCAAACTGCGCTGACTGGCAGCAATAAAGTTTATAGCGGAACTTCGGCAACATTATCAGAAGTTCTCCTGCACGAAATTGGGCATACGCTCGGCTTTGCCGATAATGATGACCCGAATTCCATCATGTCATATTATCTTGGCAGCGATAACCGTAAACTTGATAAGAATGATATTGCGGCGGCCCAAGCGCTTTATGCAAATTCGGACCAGTCTGCCAATGTATCAAATAGCGTGAACCAACTTGTTCAGGCAATCTCTGGCTTTAATGCGGCGGCAAGTTCAGCTTCCTCATCTGCACTTTTAACTGTGGGTGAACAACCTCAACTAATTACGCAGCCGAGCCATTAGGATTGAGATTTATTCATGGCTGTAAAAAAACTCTTATGCCTTCTAATTTTTGTAGGTTTGGCTTTCGCTCAACCTTCTTATGGCACTGAAGATACGGATAATGATGACGACCCTGCAAAGGCGCCGCCAGTTTCGATGAATGAAAGAGTGCTAAATGTTCCTGGCGACCCATATCGCCCGGTAACGTTAGAGGTAACGGTTCTAACGCCACCAGGTGCCGGGCCTTTTCCGTTGGCAGTGATGAACCACGGCGCGACGGATAAGCACACGAAAATTCATGACCCGAAAGAGCCACGCTATCACCACACATTTTCGGCCTATTATTTTCTCTCGCGCGGTTATGCGGTGGCGCTTCCTATGATGCGTGGTTTTGCAGGATCTGGTGGTGAGGTAGAAAATCATGGCTGCGATCTGGCAACCACCGGGCTTAACAATGCAAAAGATATAGATGCGGTGATAAATTATTTTAAAACCCAGCCTTATATCGATAGCAAACATATTGTTGTTGCCGGGCAAAGTTTTGGCGGATTCAACGCTTTGGCTCTTGGAATGTTTGATGACCCAGATATCAAAGGCTTGATAAATTTTGCTGGTGGTTTGCGCGTATCAAGTTGCAACCAGCTTGAAAGCAGTTTGCTTTCGGCCTTTTCATATTTTGGCTCAAAAAGCAGGCATCCGTCAATTTGGTTTTATGGTGATAATGATCAGGTTTTCCCACAATCTCTATGGCAGGCGATGCACTCAAATTATACTCAGGCGGGTGGTTATGCTGAGTTGGTTTCATATGGTAGTTTTATGGAAGACTCGCACCAGTTATTGGCTTACCCGGAAAGCTTAGCTATATGGACGCCAAAAGTTGATGATTTCTTGAATAGAATAGGAATGCCATCAAAATTGCTTTACCCAGATTATCTTCCGGTGCAAACGCCGCAGCCGACAAATTATGCTGCTATTGATGATGCCGAAGCCATTCCATATTTGAATGACCAGGGGCGCGAGGTTTACCAAAAATATTTGAGCAAAAAATTTCCGCGCGCTTTGGTGATTAGCCCAAAAGGTTCCATATATTCGCAAAGCGGTGGGTTTGATCCGTTTGGACGCGCCATGAGAGAATGCGCTAAATCAAACAATGATTGCCAGCCTTATGCGGTAGATAATTATGTTGTATGGTTAAGACCAACACCGGCATCTGCGCCAACGAATTTTGCGCGTATTGATGACGCTTCGGCCATTCCCTATTTAAATGAAAAGGCCAGGGCAGATTATCAGGTTTTTCTCACCAAGCGCCGGCCACGCGCTTTTGTAATTGCGCCAGATGGCGGCTATTCAGCTTCTTGGAGTAAGGACTTAGTAGCCAATGACCCAATTGCCAAGGCATTGGAAGTTTGTTCAAGATCGCACCAAGGCTGCCAGCTTTATGCTGTTGATAATAATGTTGTTTGGAACAAATAATTGGCCGAAATCAGCCGATAAATATTATTACTAAATGTTAAATAGAGGTTGACGCGCCAGGCTTACTTATGCCATTCTTTATGGCGGGAATCAGTATACTTGGGGTTGTAATGCGGGCGTCTGTTTTTTGGGCTGGTTTTGTGGCAGTGACAATATTCCCGACAGTTTATGCCCAGGCTGAAACCCTTGAAGATGCATGGATTCAGGCTTATCAAACCAACCCATCATTACAGGCAACGCGCGCGAGTCTACGCGCAACTGATGAGCAAGTTGCAGAAGCGGTGAGCAACTGGCGGCCAAGCGTTGATGCAACCACTAATTATGGGCAGATCAGCCAGGATATTTCTACGCCAGGGTTTTCTGGCACAAATAATTTTTCTGGAACGACGAAAAGTTATGGGGTTGAGGTCAAGCAGCCAATATTCAGAGGATTTCGCACAATATCTGAAACCAACGCGGCCAAAAAGCAGGTGCGTTCCGAGCGCGCAAAATTGCAAAGTGCCGAGCAGCAATTGTTTCTCGATACTGCAGGCGCTTATTTGGACACGATAAGAGATGAAGAGATATTAAATATCGAAATTTATAACGTAACTATGCTTGAGCAAAGATTGGTGGAAACGCAAGTGCGTTATGAACATGGTGATTTGGCGCAGACCGATGTGCATGAGGCTGAGTCGCGGCTGGAAAGGGCCAAAGTGAACCGTTACCAAATTGAAAACACGCTGGCGGCTGACCGCACAAATTATATGCGCTTGGTTGGCAAAGTGCCGGAGAATTTGAGAGATCCGGAAGTTATTCTCGATCAATCAAAAAAATTGGATGACATATTGCAGACCGCACAAACGAGAAATCCGGATGTTGTTGCGGCATGGTATGCTTTGCAGGAAGCCAATTCGGAAGTGGATCTGAATGAGGGAAGTTTGTTGCCGGAAGTGAATCTTGTTGCCAATGCAACGCGCAGTCACGGGCAGGATGTTACTATTCCGGGCAGAGAAGATGATGCACAAGTGGTTTTGCAGGCAACTGTACCGCTATATAGATCTGGCGCAGATTATGCAAAAACGCGCGCGGCGCAGCAGACCGTTACGCAACGCCGGATGGAGTTGGAAGATACGCGACATAAGGCTGTAGAAACTGCGCATGATGCTTGCCGGACACTTATAAGAGCGCGTTTGGCGCTTGATGCGGATAGAGAGGAAGTGGAAGCGGCAAATTTGGCTTTGCAGGGAATTACGGTTGCGGCAAGAGTGGGTACGCGCACAACTTTGGATGTGTTAAATGCTCAGCAGGAATTGGCGGATGCGGAAATAGATATGGCCAAATCAAAACATGATAGCAATCTGGCTATTTTGCAGAT
>JABDBO010000018.1 GCA_013288575.1 Alphaproteobacteria bacterium | reverse complement strand
TAAATGTCTTTTACATTTTAGGCCTTGGTCTAACTGCCGGTTTTTTAGCCGGAATGTTTGGCATCGGCGGCGGGTTTTTGATGACGCCTGTGTTAATTTTCTTAGGCGTTAACCCACTAGTTGCGGTTGCAACTTCAGCTAACCAGATTATCGCCTCATCCGTTTCCGGCTTTATGACGCACAGGCGGACGAATAATGTTGCGGTTTGCTTGGCTCACTCGCCGGAACGAAAATCACCGCTGTATTAAAACACATGGGCCAGGCAGATTTGGTGATCTCATTGTTATATGTATTCTTTCTTGGCACTATCGGTTTTCTGATGGGTTATGAGTCTATTGCATCCATTGTACGCAGAAAGTTTATGAAACCAAAACCAAAAAAAGAGCGCCGCTGGCAGGAACATTTGCCATGGAAGGTGGATTTCCCTAAATCTGAAATGACGGTTAGCGGCATTTTGCCAATTGGTATTGGTTTTTTGAGCGGTATTCTGGTTTCGGTTATGGGTATCGGCGGCGGGTTTTTGGTGGTGCCAGCAATGATTTATATTTTGCGCATGCCGTCATCGCTTGTTATCGGCACCTCGATGTTTCAAATTCTAATCGTAACGGCAGTTTCAACCTTTCTGCACGCATATTATTCGCAAACTGTCGATATTGTCCTCGCAGCGCTGCTTTTGCTTGGTTCAATATTCGGTGTGCAATATGGCATGCGGATGAGCCTTAAAATTCCGGCTGAGAATATGCGCGGACTGTTGGCGCTATTGATTTTGGTGCTGGCGGTTTTGATGGCAACCACGCTTTTTGTACCGCCGGTAAATCCATATTCGGTGGTGAAAGTTAAATAATGAAACGCGCAGTAGTGCTTTTTAATTTAGGTGGGCCGGACAAATTAGAAAATGTTCAGCCATTTTTGTTCAATTTGTTCAATGACCCGGCAATTATTGGCCTGCCAGAGTTTTTGCGGAAGCCTTTGGCGAAATTTATTGCAAAAAAGCGCGCGGTAAAAGCGGCGGAAATTTATAAAAAGATTGGTGGGCGTTCACCAATTCTACCAGAGACTGAAGCGCAGGCGGCGGCTTTACAAGCAGATCTTGGTGATGAATATAAAGTGTTTATCTGCATGCGCTATTGGCACCCGATGAGTAATGAAGTTGCCGCCGCTGTTAAAGCTTATGCACCGGATGAAATTATTTTGCTGCCGCTTTATCCGCAGTTTTCCAGCACAACAACAGGTTCATCTTTTAAGGATTTTTTGCAGTATGAGTTTTTGGCGCCAGCTAGAAAAATTGAATCATACCACCTGCATCCTGATTTTATTGCGGCTCATGTTGAGCTAATCCGCCCACAAATTGAAGCTTTTCCAAATGCGCGGGTGTTATTTTCGGCGCATGGATTGCCGAAAAAGGTGATAAAAGCCGGTGATCCTTACCAAAAACAGATTGAAGAAACTTCTGCAGCAATTGCCGAAAACCTGGGTTTGAAAGATTGGCTTGTATGCTACCAAAGCAAGGTTGGGCCGCTGCCGTGGCTTAAACCCAATACCGCCGATGAGATTGCCGGTGCAGCCGGCCGCGACCTTATTATTGTGCCAATTTCCTTTGTTTCCGAGCATTCCGAGACTCTTGTAGAGTTGGATATCGATTTTAAGAAGCTAGCAAACGAAATTGGTGTGAAAAATTATATTCGCATTCCGGCACTTGGCGCAAAGCCGCAGTTTATAAGGACTTTGGCATCACTTGCGAGAAAAAATCAGTTTTCTGCATAACTTACTGAGAACGTTAATCTTATTTTAACGGAATTTGGCTACCCTAATAAATAGGGATAATACTGCTACTTAAACTGGGAACGCCAAATATGGAACTTACAACAAATTTTGTTATCGATATAACACCTCCGCCAAGTTCAAAAGATGAGTTTTTTGTATTACGCGAAGATGCCACCACGAATGTGGATTACACCCTCTCGATTGGCGAAGTTGATGGCAACAAGGTGAGTAGCACAGTTTATAAATTCGCGCCGGAAACGCTGCCAATTCATTCAACCGTAACTTTGGTGAGCGATGGCAAAGATGTTATTCGCATCAGAACCGTAGATTTGCAACGCGGCATGCGCGAAACGAAAAATGCGCAATTGCTTGAAAATTATATCGAGAAAGTAATTTTGAAAGGCAAAAAAATGCCGATCGATACTTTCGCACGCATTGAAGCTTTGCATAAAAATATGGAAAAAGTTGCAGAACTTCGTGAAGCAGAAAAAAACTGAGAAAGAAGCTGCCGCTGCTGCTGCAAAAATCAGAGCGGAAGTAAAAGCTGAAATCAAGGCAGAAATTAAAGCTGAGGTTAAAGTAGAAGAAGCTGTGGCCGCAGTTGCTGTTACAATACCGCCGGTTGCTGCGTCAGCAAAAGCTACACGCAAGACTTTACGCCTTGATAAACACCTACAGCTAGACCAAATCAGCCAGCCCTTAGTAGCTCATTAATCGAAGTTTTACTGCGGGTTTTTTCGTCTACTTTTTTGACGATTACAGCGCAGAACAAGTTGGCTTTTTCACCCGGTAGAGTTCCCGGAACCACTACAGAATAAGCCGGAATGCGGCCATAGGTGATTTCTCCAGTTTCGCGGTCTAAGATTTTGGTCGATGCACCCAAATAAACACCCATTGAAATTACCGCGCCTTCTTCAACAATGACGCCTTCCGCAACTTCTGAGCGGGCTCCTATGAAGCAATTATCTTCGATAATTACCGGGTTGGCTTGTAATGGTTCCAATACGCCGCCAATGCCGACGCCGCCGGAAAGGTGCACGTTTTTGCCAATCTGCGCGCATGAGCCAACCGTGCTCCATGTATCAACCATAGTGCCTTCGCCAACATAAGCGCCGATATTTACAAAACTGGGCATAAGGATTGCGCCACGGGCGACATAAGCGCCGCGGCGGACGAATGAGCCAGGAACGCTACGGTAACCGGCGGTTTGTGCGCGAGATTCATCCCAGCCTAAAGTTTTGAGCGGAACTTTATCATACCATACCGCTTGTTGGCCTTCCTGCTGCGGGCCGCTGATAATTTTATTACCGGTCAAACGGAATGAAAGGAGCACTGCTTTTTTTAGCCATTGATGGGTTATCCACTCGTCGCCAATTTTTTCTGCCACGCGGCGTGCTCCGCAATCCAATTCCTGCAAAGCCCACTCAACAGCGACGATCAAATCTTTATCATGCAAATCTAGATTTTCGCGGTTATCCCAGGCTTTTTCGATGATAGCTCTTTGCTCGTTATCATAAGCTACCTCATCTTCCATGCTCCAGCCTTCGTATGGCTTTGCGGTTTTTGGCTTTTTGGTAGAATCATCTTTCATCGAACGAACCTTGTTTATTTTGTGCGAAGAGTATGCCCAACGTTGGATTTCGGGTCAAGCGCGCAATGAAGAGTATTTATTTGAGGAGGTTATCAAAAAATTTCTTACCATCTTCGCCACCGAGCAACTTGGAAATTGCGCGTTCAGGATGCGGCATCATACCGAGCACATTGCCTTTTTTGTTGGTGATTCCAGCTATATCATTGGCCGCACCATTAGGGTTTTGCATATAACGGAAAGCAACCTGGCCGTTATCTTCAATTTGTTTTAGTGTATCGGCATCAGCAAAATAATTGCCATCATGATGCGCAATTGGGAACATAACTTTATCATCGGCCTTATATTTTTGGGTGAACGGGCTGTTGGTATTAGCAACTTTCAATTTCTGCGGCTTGCAGATAAAGCTCAAAGTTTTGTTGGAAAGCAATACACCGGGCAGCATTTTGGCTTCAGCAAGAATTTGGAAACCATTACAAACGCCGAGCACCAAACGGCCCTCATCAGCATGTTTTTTAACTTCGCGGATGATGATGGAATGGGCGGAAATTGCGCCGCAGCGAAGATAATCGCCATATGAGAACCCGCCTGGCAAAACAATGAGATCTAATTTAGGCACCGACGCATCTTTATGCCATAACATGGTGACTTCGAAACCGGAGTTTTCCAACCCGATTTTCATGTCACGGTCACAATTCGACCCCGGAAAAACTACTACGCCTGCTTTCATTTTAACAACTTTTTCTTATTAAGAATTTTTTCTAATCCTAAGCTTATGAATATAAATCCGTAGGAAATAGGAATTGCAAGTGCCGCCGTAATAACAATTGTAATTAATAACGTTTCTGGCACTACTCCAAAATCCACAGAAAATATGTCAAGATCTTTAATATCATTGCCAAACATTATCAAGTTAAAACCTAGGCTATGAAAAATTATATAAATTAATGGAAGGTAAAAAACAATTTTACGCATTTTATCGGCCGATTTTTTCCGAAAATACAAATACAGCAAAATTAAAAATGGAATATAGCTGCATAAAGCGCTTCCAGTAAAAAACCAATAATCTTTCGCAAATAATAATAGGATGAATGTGACGACGGGTAGAAAAAGACATATATTATAATATGTTTTTCTCTTCATCTAGCCAACCAGTTCGAACCTGAAATTTTCGATTACGGTATTGGCAAGCACGCTTTCGCAGGCTTTCTTGATTTTTTCTTCCGCGTTATCGGCGCTATCAAGCTCCAACTCAAAATATTTGCCCTGGCGCACCTCTTTGATGCCTTTGATATCAAGGTTTTTGATTGATTTGGAAATCGCCTGGCCTTGTGGATCAAGGACGCCGTTTTTTAGTGTTACGTATACTTTTGCTTTCATATAGGTTCGTTATGTTATAGTTAAATCGGCGGTGCCGGAATCATTGATTCAGAATCTGGTCCGCCCATGCCCGGCATTTCACCCATTCCTGGCATTCCAGGCGTAGCAGCGCCTGGTTTTACGTGCTGATATTCATCCGGAAAATCATCAGTTGGCGCCTGCTTGCCATTCTGCGGAACAGGTTGGCCGGGCATTGGCGGGGTTGGCTGATAATTTTGGTAATCTTGGTAGTTTTGCGCTGGCGGCATTGGTTGTTGCGGCTGGTTTTTTTCACAATCAAGGCGCGTGCCATCAGAAGTTGGCATGTGACAATCAGCCCATTGGTTAAACGCATGAGTTTGCTGGCCCATCCAAGTGCATGATGAGATTATCAAGACTGAGATGAGAGCGAAATATTTCATGCTATTTTGCTTCGTTTGGGTTGATGATTAGGCCTAAGCGTTTCGCAACTTCCTGGTAAGCTTCAGCTTCGCCGCCGAGGTTTTGGCGGAAGCGGTCTTTATCCATTTTTTCGTTGGTGTCATAATCCCACAAGCGGCAGGTATCAGGTGAAATTTCATCAGCGAGCATAATTTGCATAATGCCCTGCTCTTCCATTGTATAACGGCCAAATTCCATTTTGAAATCTACCAGTTTCAGCTTTGAGCCGATGAATAAACCAGAGAGAAAATCATTGATGCGTTGTGCGAGTGAGCGCAAAATGTCTAATTCTTCCGCACTGGCCCAGCCGAAGTTGATGATGTGGTCTTCGTTGACCAATGGATCACCCAATTTGTCATCTTTATAATAAAACTCGATGATTGGACTGAGCAAAATTGTGCCATCTGGCACGCCAACGCGTTTAGATAAGCTGCCGGCTGCAATGTTGCGCACAACTACTTCGAGCGGAATAATTTCCAAGTGGCGAACCAGCTGCTCGCGCATATTGAGGTTTTTAATGAAGTGAGTTGGAATGCCGATATCACCCAAACGTGTAAAGAGGAATTCGGAAATGCGGTTGTTGATTACGCCCTTGCCGGTGATAGTGCCTTTCTTGGCGTTATTGAAAGCAGTTGCATCATCTTTAAAATGCTGGATCAGCGTTCCCGGTTCCGGCCCTTCATATAATGATTTGGCTTTGCCTTCATAAATTGGCTTCTTGCGGTTTTTTGGCAGCATAAAAAATCTTTTGTTTAAATATAATTTACATTGTTGATATTTTGATCAGATAGCTATATCAAGATCTAATAATATAACAACTCTAAATATTTAATTATGCAGTTTAGTGAAAGAGAAAAGGCGTTTGAAGATAGATTCGCCCATGATGAGGAAATTCAGTTTAAAGTTCGCGCCCGCCGTAATAAGCAAGTTGGCATGTGGGCCGCAGAAAAGCTAGGAAAACAAGGCGATGCAGCTCATGATTACGCTGACCAATTAGTGATTGAAATGCTCGATAAAGAATCACTTTTACGCCGCCTGCATGAAGATTTTGCGCGGAGCGGAATTAACGTGAGTGAAACTCAATTATTTCGGCAAGTTGATGAATTGGCAATTGCCGCCAGAAATTTTTTTATGGAGGGTAAATAATGAGAATATCTACAGCCTTAGATTGGTTAAATGGCAGCGAATCACCAACACCTTTTGAAATTTTAGGTGTGGTGCGCACCAGCAGCAATGAAGAAATTAAACGCGCTTATCGCAAATTGATGATGCAAAACCACCCTGATTTAGGTGGCGACCTTAAACAAAGCCAGGCGATTAACGAAGCCTATAAAATTATCAAGCGCAAACGCGGAATTTAGTGACTTTAAAAATAATTCACCGCCCAAGCCCCAATTTTGATGAACGCAATGCGCCGGTTAGTTTGCTTGTTTTGCATTATACCGGCATGAAAACTGGAGCAGAGGCAATTGCGCGGCTGTGTGACGCGGAGGCTAAAGTTAGTGCGCATTATGTGGTTGAGGAAAATGGGGATGTTTATCAGCTGGTTGATGAATCAAAACGTGCATGGCATGCAGGGGTTAGTTTTTGGCGGGGTTTGAGAAATGTGAATGCGAATTCGATTGGAATCGAAATTGTGAACCCCGGCCATGAGTTTGGCTATCGCAAATTTACAGATGCGCAATATAAAGCGCTTATTGAATTATGCGGCGGAATTAAAAAGCGGCATAATATTGCCGATGTGAATATTGTTGGTCATTCCGATATTGCACCAGAGCGCAAAGCCGATCCAGGTGAGTTGTTTGATTGGGAATTATTGGCTAAAAATAATATAGGATTGTCATCCTCGGGCTACGACCCGAAGATCCAGGGCCGCACTTCACAAATCCTGGATTCTCGGATCAAGTCCAAGAATGACAGTTCTTTGGTTGAGCTGGGCTATGAATTTCATGATGAGGGGGCAATCACTGCCTTCCAGCGCCATTGGCGGCAAGACAAGGTAAATGGCCAGTGGGATGATGAGTGTGGACAAATCCTGGCAAATTTGCTAGAAACAGCGGGCAGATAGCCGGGCGGCAGCGCGTTAGCAATAACTCGAGGAAAGTCCGGACTCGGCAGGAAAATAGCAGCGGGTAATAACCGCCCAGGGTGACCTGAGGGAAAGTGCAACAGAGAATAGACTACCTGACTCTGCTCTCGAGAAGAGCCAGGAAAAGGTGAAACGGTGAGGTAAGAGCTTACCGCTTGGCTGGTAACAGCGAAGGCATGGCAAACCCTGCTACGAGAAAGACCAAATAGGCATGCAAACTTGGGTTCCTGACCAGCATGCGGGTAGGTCGTTTGAGGTTGTGGGTAACTACAATCCTAGATGAATTGCCGTCTCCGTTAGCAATAATGAAAGACAAAATCCGGCTTACAGGCTATCTGCATTTTAGAACATTAGAATTTAGAACTTTAGAACTTTAGGAAATTAATCTAATGTTCTAAGTTCTAACGTTCTGAAGTTCTTATATGCATCAATTCAACCCCTCAATATTTCGTGAATACGATATCCGCGGCACATTCGGCAAAAACCTGTTTGCTGCTGATGCTTACCAGTTAGGTGTGAATTATGCAGCATTGGTTGGCAAAGGCCGCATTTGCGTGGGTTTTGACGGGCGCATAAGCTCACCGGAACTTTCAAATGAATTAATGCGCGGCCTAACTGACGGCGGAGTTGATGTTGTAAATGTGGGCCTAGTGCCAACGCCACTACTCTATTTCAGCGTATTTCATCTTGATTCTGATGGCGGGATTATGGTCACCGGCTCGCACAACCCAAAAGATGATAATGGGTTTAAGATTATGCTGGGCAAAGAATCGTTACATGGTACGGATATTGCGGCGCTAGCAGAAATAAGAAAGATGAAAGATGAAGGAAGAAATGGGAAAATTGAGGAAATAGATTTACGTGATGAATACATAAAAAAAATTACTTCATCCTTCATAATTCATAATTCATCCTTTAAAATCGGTTTTGACCCAGGCAATGGCGCCACTGGCGAAATTGCGGTTGATTTGGCTAAGAAATTTGAGGCTAAAATCATCAATGAAAAAATTGATGGGAATTTTCCATCTCACCATCCTGACCCAACGGTAGAAAAAAATCTGGAGCAATTAAAAGAGCTAGTTCTCAAAAATAAACTTGATGTTGGCCTTGCCTTTGATGGTGACGGCGACCGGATTGGAATTGTGGATAACAAAGGCCGGCCAATTTGGGGCGATCAAATTTTGGCAATTCTGGCGCAAGATGTTTTGGCGAAAAATCCGGGCGCGCCAATTGTGGCCGATGTAAAAACCAGCCAAGCCGTGTTTAACCAGATTGAAAAGCTCGGCGGCAAGCCAGTTATGTGGAAAACCGGGCATTCGCTTGTGAAGGCGAAAATGAAGGAATTAAACTCGCCACTAGCTGGTGAAATGAGTGCGCATATTTTTATCGCCGACGAATATTATGGCTATGATGACGGTATTTATGCCGCGCTGCGATTTTTGCGCGTAATGCAGCGCACCGGAAAAACTGCGGCAGAATTGTTGGATGAATTACCAAAAATGTTCTCAACTCCGGAATATCGGATTGTTGTTTCTGAAGAGCGAAAGTTCAAAATCGTGGAAGAGATTACCTCAAAGCTCAAAGCTTTAAACTTTAAGCTGATTACTATCGACGGCGTGCGCGTTGAGTCCGCACACGGCTGGTGGCTTTTACGCGCTTCAAACACCGGGCCGCAACTAGTTGCAAGAGCGGAAGCGACATCAGAGAAAGAGCTGCAACTATTGATAAAATCATTGGAAAATTACCTTGATGAATGTGGTATTAGCTTACAATAATGGCAATTGATTAAGATTTTGTTTCGGTGGAGAGCTTTTTGATTAGACTGAGTGCATCTCCTCTAAATTTGCCAGAATAAGTCGTAATAACATACAGAAAAGCAATGAATAACTCACTTTTATATTCATTATAGGTTTGCTTAAAAGTTTTGTGATTGACAAAAATATCGTAAAGCTCGGCACCAATTACAAAAGCAGCAAAAAGCAAGGCACCAATTATAATAACTTTCCCGGAATTATGATCGCCAACTTCAATAACGCCTCTTTTCTTAGCTTGGGCGAGGATTTTTTCTTCAGATTTTGTGAGTTCTTCGCGCACGAATAAACTAAACGCGGCTATAACCACCGCGGCCTTTGCGGTTGATGAGGTCAGTCAATGAAGAGACTTTGTTCACTTTATCAAAGCCATATTTTTCAAGATCACTGGCGAGAACCAAAACGTCAGATTCAGTATCTTCGCATTCTTCCAGAACTAGTTGTACCGCTGCAATCATTGTTTTTACCTATTGATTGTTATCTTTAACACGTTGTCTATATTCGTCAATACATAAGAGAACTTTGCGAAGTGCCGAGCTAACTCTTACTTTCATTGCGTTTGTAGGCTCTTTTCCGCTTTCAATTACGCGGCTAAAATCTTCGGCTAAAGTGTTAGCTGATTCTTCAATTTGCTTAACAAGCCCTTCAATTTCTTCAACAAATTGGTCGTGATCGGTGATAGATTCATGATATGCTGTTTTTAGAATATTCTCAGCATGATCATATAACTTGGCGATGTTATTGAAAACTTCGTCAAATTGTTCTGTGTCTGACTTTTGCACGGCGTTCATTTGTTAAAAATTACCTAAAATTTTATCTAATATAACATAATTGTTAAGTTTTGTAAAGACATTTTTTGGAGCAGCTAAATATAGGAAAACAATGATTTTTTAGAAAGATTCTAAGATATACTTGATATTTGCTAAAACTTCAATACACCTCCAGTTGTCAGAAAGCAAATATCAGATATCAGTAGGCGGCTCCCGCTTGACATCTGACATCTGATAGCTGATATCTACGCGAGTGCGAAGGGGTGGCTTTATGAGGCTGCCGCTACGAACAAAGTGAGCAGACACTTAAAAAAGCCTTCAGCCGGGTGTTCTGGGTGAAGTAAAATGCGGAGGGGTGGCCGAGAGGCTGAAGGCGCTAGTTTGCTAAACTGGTATACGGGTTAAACTGTATCGTGGGTTCGAATCCCATCCCCTCCGCCATTTACAATAAATTAGGCTGTATGCGCAACAGCGCAGCCTTATTTATTGTAGAATTGTGATGTGGGTGAGAACGTAGTTCGAAGCCGAGGCTAATAGGCCGAGACAACGGAAGGGAGCTAAAGCTCCCGCGCGAATCCCATCCCCTCCGCCACTAAAAAAGAACTAAAATGGAAAATGAAAAAATAGACAGATTTGCATTAGGATATACCTACGCATGGTTAATATTTTTCTTCCCGTTCATTATCTTAAAATTTTTTCCTAGCTATAACGGAGCAGAAATCCTCTCTGTATTTTTAGCAGTTCCTTGCGGCGGTGCCTTGCTATTTTTTTGCGTAATTGCCCTGATTATCAATTTATTTAAAAAACGCCTAATTGCAGCATTATCAATTTTAGTTTCTCCGTTAGCAGGAGTTGCAATTCTGGCTATGCTTCATATAACCCACATTCCTTTGTGGATTTATCTCCAAGTGCATAAACCATCATATATGCAGCAAATTGCAAAAGAACCTCGTATACCCGGAAAACCTATTGTAAAATCATTTTATGTAGGTGGTTATGGCATGGTTGCGAGCGCTTGCGGATCTTATAACATAGTTTATGATGAAGGAGATGAAACTGAAAAGCTCTACAAAACCAATAAATGCGCTACTCTTATAAAATTAGAGAAGAATTTTTATTTTATCGATTATCTTGAATCAGGTTGTATATACCAAAGTAAATACTAACCAACCAGATTGGCAGCCTTTGGCCATTTAAAAAACACTTCCATTTTTACAGCAGCAATAATAAAAATAATTCCATGAGCATTTTTTTAATTGAAGATGAAGCGCACGGAGAATCGCATGGGCAGTTTGCTAGTTATGAAGAGGCCTTGCAGGAATTAAAAGTGCGAGCAGGCATCTCATGGGATGCTGAACCTAATAAAGCCCCTTGCACTAATTGGAAGAATTGTGGCAGAAGATATGAAATCGTTGAATTTGATAATTCAACAAAGCCATGGGGACAATTGTCGCGAGTATCGGTATTAAATATATCGGCCGAAGGCGTTAAATGGGATCTGTAAATCCGTAACCCACATGCATAATTATTGCCTTGGGCTGGCGTCTACTTTATAACCCCAGCATGATCCGCTTAACTGAAATAAAACTGCCGCTTGACCACGCGCCCGAAGCTATTGAAAAAGCCGCGCTGGCCAAACTCAAAATCACGGAGCGTGACTTGGTTTCCTGCAAAATCTTTCGTCGGGCGCATGACGCGCGCAAAAAACCTGCGATTTTGCTGATTTATACGCTTGATGTCGAAGTGAAAAATGAGGCGGCAATCTTAAAGAAATTCGCGCGCGATAAGGATGTCAAACCAACGCCGGATATGGAATATAAATTCGTGGCGAAAGCACCATCGACACCATTCAAACGCCCAATCGTAATCGGCGCTGGGCCGTGCGGGCTGTTTGCGGCGTTACTTTTAGCGCAAATGGGTTTTAAGCCGATAATATTAGAGCGCGGCAAAGTTGTGCGCGAGCGGACGAAAGATACCTGGGGTTTGTGGCGAAAATCCAAGCTCAACACTGAATCAAACGTGCAGTTTGGTGAAGGCGGCGCGGGAACTTTCTCGGATGGAAAGCTATATAGCCAAATCAAAGACCCGCGATATCTGGGCCGCAAAGTGCTGACCGAATTCGTCAAAGCCGAAGCGCCGGAAGAAATTTTAACCGAGGCGCACCCGCATATCGGCACATTCCGTTTAGTAAAAATGGTAGAAAATATGCGCCAGACTATCACCGAGCTTGGTGGAGAATATCGTTTTGAAAACCGCGTGGTGGATTTTGATATCGATGCAAACCGGCAAATGCGCGGAGTGATTCTTGAAAATGGCGAACATATCGAAACTGACCATGTTGTGCTGGCAATCGGCCATTCTTCGCGCGATACGTTCCAGGTTTTGCATGAGCGCGGCGTTTATATTGAAGCCAAACCATTTTCGATTGGTTTTCGCATCGAGCACCCGCAATCACTAATTGATGTTGCGCGTTTTGGCGCTTGTGCTGGCAACCCAATTTTAGGCGCAGCTGATTATAAACTGGTGCACCACGCATCAAATGGGCGTGATGTTTACAGTTTTTGCATGTGCCCGGGCGGAACTGTGGTTGCGGCAACTTCGGAAGAGGGCCGCGTGGTGACCAACGGCATGAGCCAATATTCGCGCGCTGAACGCAATGCAAATTCTGGCATAGTTGTTGGCATTACGCCGGAAGTTGATTATCCGGGTTCGCCACTAGCAGGGATTGATTTGCAGCGGAAGCTGGAATCCGCAGCATTTATCGCTGGTGGTTCGAACTATGCCGCGCCGGCGCAATTGGTTGGGGATTTTATCAAAGGCGTGGCTTCAACTCATTTGGGAGATGTGATTCCGTCATATAAACCAGGCGTTACGCCAACGAATTTGGCAGAGTTTATGCCAAGCTTTGTGATTGAAGCAATTCGCGAAGCCCTGCCCGCTTTTGGCCGCCAGATAAAAGGCTATGATATGAATGATGCTGTGCTGACCGCGGTTGAAACGCGCACATCATCGCCAATTCGGATTAAACGTGATGAGAGTTTTCAGAGCTTAAACACGCGCGGCTTATATCCGGCCGGCGAAGGCGCTGGCTATGCAGGCGGAATTTTATCGGCCGGTGTGGATGGGATAAAGGTTGCCGAAGCGGTGGGGTTGGATATTTTAAACAAATAGCCCTCTTGACTTTATTATGCAGAAATAGACAATAAAAAATATGCGCAAAATTATAATATTTTCTCTTACTTTCGGTTTATGTAGCATTACGTCGCAAGCAGCCGAGGTTTATCACGACCCTGTAGATGGAAAAGATTATGTAGCAGATAAATGGGTTAAATATACTCCAGACGATTCTTCACAATCTCCAGAAATTGATTCAGCAAAAGTTGACTATGAAATTAGATTACTTTCCGCGCAAAGCGACTTTGAAGAAATTAACGCGCCAACTTTGTCTAATTATATTAGGTCTATAGAAAGAATTTTGAACAAGCAGGTAGATAAATACGGTGGAAATGGGCAAATAATAACTCAAATCGAATTAAACAGTATAGACAATCCAAAATTTTCTATTTCCCGCCAAGGCAATATATCGGAGAAACTTTTACAGAATTATTACGATGAAATTAAAAAATTACCGCCGCTAAAAAGCAAAACTAAAAAACTGACATTTCAAATAACATTTAATATTAAAAATTAATTACAGGAGCCTTAATATGAAAACCATCATCACCCTCGTCCTCACGACACTCCTCACCTTCACCAATGCCAATGCGGCAGCTCCCGATGTTCCGGCAGGTGAATATACTACCGACCACGCGCATTCGACGCTGGTGTTTAGGCTAAGCCATATGAGTTTTTCTAACTATACCGCGCAATTCAAGCAGTTTGATGCCAAGCTGAACCTTGATCCGGCGCATCCTGAAAATGCGAAATTGGAAGTGACGATTGACCCGCGCTCACTTGATCTGCCAACTCCGCCAGCTGGTTTTAAAGATGAATTGCTCGGTAAAAACTGGCTTGATACAGCGGCTTTCCCGCAAATAACTTTCAAATCAACTAAAATTGAAGTGAGCGGCAATAATGCGAAAATCACTGGCAATCTTACATTGCACGGTGTTACCAAACCGATAGTTTTGGATGCGGTTTTCAACGGCGGTTGGAAAGGCTTGCCGGGAATGGATCCGAATGCGCGCGCTGGTTTTTCCGCGCATGGCACTTTCAAACGTTCTGACTTTGGCGTTTCATACGGAATTCCGCAGCCAGGCAGCAATATGGGCGTTGGCGATGAAGTAAGCGTAACGATTGAAACCGAGTTTAAAGGCCCGGCGTTGCCTGCTGCTAAATAAGCTAAACCAGGCCAAGCTCGGCGAGTTTGCGCAATAGCTTATCATCCATATCCATGTTTTTGGTGTCCAAATCTTTTGGCACATCACCAACTTCGAAATAACGCCAGCCCTGGAAGGCTTTGCGTGGGCGCGGCTCAACTCGCACCAGTTTTTTATCGAGCATAATACCGCATGAGGGAATGCCGTTTTTGTCTACTTCGCGCAAATCCATAATTTTTTGCCGCACAGAAATAAATCCGTTGATAACCCAATAAAGCGAGCCGCCATCCAGCACTTTTTCTGCGCGTTTCGGTGTTTGGCGAGTGATGTGCATGGCATATTTTTCTTTGGCATAGCGCTTCTTCTGCCAATCTGCCAGTTCTTCGATTGAATCTGCGCCAACGCAAAGTTTTATGATATTGACTGTCATTAGTTTAAGAATATCAATTTAAAGAATAAAAATACAATAGCAAAGCGTCTCGCAACGTTCATTTTTGAGTGTTTGCAAAGCAAATACAGCGCGCACCCTATGGGGCTTGAAGCGCGAAGGATTGGTACATTGAGTACCAATCCTTCTAGTTCAAGAGGTGCGCGCAATATAGTTATTGAATTGTCGAAATAGCTCTCTTAATTATAATAACTCAAAAAACGGAGATATTTTATGCCTAGCTTATTTGACCCATTGCAACTTGGCGCAATCACTTTGCCTAACCGAATTATAATGTCGCCACTCACCCGCTGCCACGCAATTGACCGGCGCATTCCTAATGATCTGATGGCAAAATATTATGTGCAGCGCGCCAGTGCGGGAATTATTTTCTCGGAGGCAACTTCGGTTACGCCGATGGGTGTTGGTTATCCTGATACGCCGGGAATTTGGTCTGATGAGCAAGTTGCGGGATGGAAAAAGATAACAAAAGCAGTCCATGATGCTGGCGGGCGAATGTTATTACAGCTATGGCATGTGGGAAGAATTTCGCATCCGAATTTTTTAAATGGTGAATTGCCGGTTGCACCAAGCGCGATCGCGGCGGAAGGCCATGTTCGGCAAATGCGGCCAGAAGCGCCATATCCGGTGCCGCGGGCTTTGGAGTTAAATGAAATTCCCGGCATTATCGAAGCTTACAAAAAAGGTGCGGAAAACGCCAAGAAAGCTGGTTTTGATATGGTGGAAATTCATGGCGCGAATGGTTATTTGCTCGACCAATTCTTGCAAGATGGCAGCAACAAACGCACCGATATTTACGGCGGCTCAATCGAAAACCGCGCTCGTTTAATGATGGAAGTTACTGATGCAGTAATTTCAGTTTGGGGAGCTGATCACGTTGGCATGCATTTGGCACCGCGCGGCGATGCGCAAAGCATGGGAGATTCCAACCCGCTGGCAACATTCAGCTATGTTGCGCGTGAACTTGGCAAACGCAAACTAGCATTTATTTGTGCGCGTGAATATTTGGGCGAAGGCCGGATTGGGCCAGAGCTTAAAAAAGCTTTTGGCGGTACTTATATTGCCAATGAAAAATTCACAAAAGAAACCGCGCAGCAGGTGCTTGATAAAGGTGAAGCGGATGCTGTGGCTTTTGGCCAATTGTTCATCGCCAACCCGGATTTGCCGAAGCGCTTTAAACTGAACGCGCCGCTCAACACACCAAACCCGCAGACATTTTATACCAAGGATGAAACCGGCTATACCGATTACCCAACATTAGCAGAAGCAGCATAAAAGAATTATTGTGGAGTTCTGCCACCTGCTAGCGCTTGCGCATTTTCAGCAATACGGTTGCGATTAACTCTATCTGAGAGAGCTTCAAAATTTTTTGCAAGCTGCGCATCATCTACAACCAGTTGCTTAGTTTCATCGTTCCAGCTCATGCATTCCGCCATAGCCTCTGCAACTTCACCATTAAATGCGTTGGAACCTTTTCCTATTGAATAAGGGTAATTAGCTTCCGCAAACTTACGCCATAATTGTTGTAGTTTTACTTCGCTTATACCGTCTTCAGAAATTGTAATACCTTTTAATTTTCCTTTTACCTTAGATATTAGCCTGTCATAGAACTTTTTTTCAAGCGGCACACCTTGATTGCAATCTCTAATAATAACATTGTGCACTGCATCCCATATTACAATGTCATTTGCAGTTCTTACAAACCCTTCAAAATGTTGGCGTGACGCCAGAAAAACGGCAGCTACAAAAGGGAAAAAGCCATTAAGTTCAATTAGATGTTTTGCATAAACAGCTCTTTCAAAAAGAGAAATCCCCCCCTTCCATAGCTGTGTCATATCAGTAGTTATAATAAATGGATTAAATTCCCCAGCTCCTTTGAAGCTAATTTGAGTTGGGTTTGGATGAGCAACATTTAATAAACGTAAAAATTTATAAGCAGGAGCGTATTCTGGAAGCTTGCCCGGCGTAGACTTTGTAATAACTAATTGTTGACCAGGTTTAGGCGCAGCAACAGCAAAAGCTGTAGGTTGAGCTGCATTAAAAATTTGAGCTTTAGTAATAGGTATATTGCAACTTGCGCAAGCATCTAAAATTTTTGCTGTATGTTTATAAGTTGGATATTCATTTGTTAGATATTTCTCGTCAAAAGCAGTTGCGCCACCAATTATAATAGCCTCATATTCTCCGTCACGAAAAGGTTTGTGGCGCTCAATCATAGCCAACATGCGAATTTTTATATCTTCAGCACTAACCGAATTGTCAACCGTCATAAGCTCTGTTTGGCCGGTTCTGTTATTACGAAAAATAACTGCCGCTTCAACAAAAATATCTCTTGTACCGAGCTTAACTTTATCTTTGGCATCAGCATATGCCGCCATGCCAACAGGCACTAATTTTGCTGAATGATCAATTGGACCCTGGCTTTGATCATTTATAACTTCTGCGGCTCTCTCCAATGAAATCATTAATGTGCAGCATTTTTCTACTACGTTAGTTGTGTACTTCTGCAAAGGAGATGTAACTTCAAAAATCATTTTGTATACTTCAGAGTATTCTTGCTGCCACTTGCGAATTAGAACCCTTACATTTTCAGGAGTCCTTGTTGCGCGAAGGAATTCATCGAAGTAGGCTTTTACACTATTTTCAGATTCCAAGGGATATTCAGGCGACATGAAGCTTCGTATAATTTTTTCTGCAGCATCCATAGAAACTTCATCAGATTCCGATACTAAACCCAGCTCTTGAAAAAGCCCTTTAGAAACTTCAACTCCGCTTTCGGTAGCTTCAAGTGAAGCATCAATAACTTTTCTATAACAATTCATTCACGAGAACTATGGCATCGGAATAGGATTTTTCATCATAAAAAGCTTTTGCAACTTTATGAATTAATGAAGATGCATCGGAAATTTTGTTAATTTTGTAGCCAATTTGAAAAGCCCATATCGTACATTCTCTTAAACCAGCATGATCTAAAGGCTTTTTCGTTAAAGCCTGTTCTATCGAAGTTTTTAACTGGTCAAATATTTCGTCAAC
>JABDBO010000017.1 GCA_013288575.1 Alphaproteobacteria bacterium | reverse complement strand
TTATTTCAAGGATATCCAAGGGTTTTACAGCATAAACCAGAAAAACCCGGCATCAAGTTCGGTTGAGGCGACAATTAAAATTGATAGTTTGACCACGCCGGTTGATAAATTTACCGAGCATTTGAAAACCAAAGATTTCTTCGATGTGGCAACTTATCCGGAAGCGAAATTTGTTAGCACTAAGGTTGAGGTGACGGGCAAAAATGCAGCAACTGTGACGGGTAACCTGACATTGCATGGCGTGACTAAGCCGATCACCATGGAAGTGAAATTGAACTCGATTGGTGCGCATCCTTTCAACAAACGTGATGCGGCGGGTTTTAGCGCTAGGGCGGTATTCAAACGTTCTGACTTCGGTATGACATCATTCCTGCCAGGTGTAGGTGATGAGGTGCGTATATTCATTGAAACTGAAGGATATAGCCAAGATGACGCAGCTAAGAAATAGTGATACCAGCTACGGCTGGCCAGCGAATACATTCCACTGGGTGATGGCTTTGCTAATTCTGGGGATGCTCGCAGTTGGGCTTTATATGGCGGGTTTGAAAGGCATGAGCCCGGACAAGTTGAAGCTTTATGGCTTGCATAAATCCACCGGGATTATTGTTTTGTTCCTGGCGTTTTTGCGCCTGACCTGGCGTGAGGTGAATTATCAGCCAAAGATTCCTGAAACAAAGAAAGTTGCGCCAGGGATTTTTAAGTTGATGGAATTTGCCGCTAAATTTACGCATGCGCTGATTTATGTGCTGATGTTTGCAATGCCGCTTTCTGGCTGGCTAATGTCATCCGCGCTTGGTTTCCCAGTTTCGGTTTATGGGGAATTCACCATGCCGAATTTAATTGCGCCGGATAAGGATTTGGGGCATTTGCTGGAAAAGGCGCATGATTATATGGCTTATACTTTGATTGCTTTGTTGTGCATGCATGTGGGGGCGGCGCTGTTCCACCACTTTATTTTGCGCGATACTGTGCTTCGTAGAATGCTCCCTTGGGTTTTGGTTATTTTATTTGTGACTCCGGCCAATGCGGCAACGAACTGGCAGGTGGATAAGGCGAAGAGTTTGATCAAGTTTGAAGCGGTGGAAAATGGCGCGACTGTTACGGGAGAATTTAAAGATTATGATGCAGTAATTGCATTTTCATCGGATGATATTGGTAACAGTAAGGCTGCTGTCACCATCAAGCTGGCAAGTGTTAGTGCCAGTTATGATGAAGTGGCAAGTAACTTAAAAACCGCAGATTGGTTTGATGTGGCGAAGTTTCCGGAAGCGAAATTTGTTTCACAGAAATTCATCATCGGTAATGGGCCGGGTTATGGGGTGTTGGGGAATTTGACTATCCGCGACAAGACCAAACCTGTAACTATCAATTTTAATACCAAGCAAATTGATGCAAAACATATTGTTGTTGATGGAACTGCGAACTTAAAACGCACGGATTTCGGCGTTGGGCAGGGCGAGTGGAAAGATACTGGCAATGTGAAGGATGATGTGAAGGTTGCTATCCACCTTGAGGCTATCTCTAAGTAGATATCTAGTTTTCTACATACTGCGAAGCGAAAATGATGCGGTCTTTCGGCAGGCGGACGGTGATTTTTGTGCCAACGTTAAGTTCGCTCTCGATAACTAATGTGCCGCCGTGGAGTTCGATAATATCTTTGGTAATTGACATCCCAAGGCCTGAGCCGCGGTTTTTGCGGGTATAGATGTTATCAACTTGGGCGAAACGCTGGGCGATTTTGTTCAAATCATCACTGGCAATTCCGATGCCAGTATCCTGCACTTCGCAAACGAATTCGCTATCAACGAAACATCGTACATAGATGCGGCCTTTGTCGGCGGTGAATTTTACAGCATTGGAAAGTAGGTTTAACAACACTTGTTTGATGCGGGTTTTATCGGCTTTGATATAAGGCAAATCATCAGAAATTTCAGTAATGATCTGGATTTTTTTGGCGTCAGCGCGCTGCTGCACGGTTCTGACTGAATCCTTAACCATGCGCTGGAAGGAAAGCGGCTCATCATAAAGTTTGGCTTTGCCAGATTCAATTTTGGAAGCATCGAGAATATCTTCGATGAGCTTTAAAAGATATTGGCCTTGCTCGTTGATGTCTTGCACATATTCAGAATATTTTTCATTGCCGATATCGCCAAAAACTTTTTTCTTGATGGTTTCCGAGAAGCCGATCACTGCATTGAGTGGCGTGCGGAACTCATGGCTCATGTTGGAAAGGAAGCTGGATTTAGCTTTGAGCGCATCTTCCAAATCACGCTGGGCAATGGTTAAGCGCGAGATAATTTCATGGATTTTGCCAAGCTGGGTGGAGAGGACCTGATATTCATGAATGTCGGTATCTGGCATTTCAACATCATCATCACCACGCGAAATGGCGAGTGCGGCATCTGAGAGTTTTTTCACGGGTAGAATAATTTTGCGTTGGAAGAAATATAAAATGCCAAGGAATATGAGGCCAAGGATAATGCCTTGCTCTATACGCGGCTCAAGCAAACGATTAACTTCGCGGCCATGGAAAAATTTATTATCACCAACTAAAACCACGAATGGATAGTTAGGAATTTTTTTATAGTAAGTGTAGCGAACGCCATCAGATTTAATTGGCTGTTCAAGTTTGCCCTCATCTTTGCTTAAATCTTCATTGGCTAATTTAGATTCAAAGAAGTTCGCCGGCAGTTTTTTGGCACTATCGGCAGATTGGGTGATGATGTTTTTATTGTTATCAATAATGGCAAAACTGGTTTCGCGGCTGGCCGGGTTTTCAAGTTTGCGCTCTAAACTATTGAGATTGAAGCTGATTGAAATGGCGCCAAGATATCTGCCGTTTTTGTCATTAATGCCAAAGCCGACCGGCATAACATATTGCTTGGTTAGAACGCCGATGTCAGGCTGGGAGAAAATGAGGCGGCCAGGTTGTTTTGGCCCTTGCGTGATCCAAGCGCGGCTTGTTGGAAGCATAACCGGCGTTGTATCATAAGAAGTATTTTCCAAGCTGCTGGCAAGAATGCGGCCGTGTGCATCGGAAAAATCAAGCACGCTCCATGAAAGGTAATTCAAATTGCTATCATTAATACGCGGCCAGCTTTTTTCTAAGATCGGCGCGATTTTTTCAGGTGTTGCATTGTTTAAGCGCGAAATATCATTTGCGATAAGCTGCATGAAGCTTTGGAGGTAATTAAAGCTTTCGGAAAGTTGTTCAGAAATTTTATTGGCTTCGGTCTGGTAGCGCTCATCACTTTCACGATGGAGTGTATCATAGGCTTGGAAAGTGCCGATAAGGGAAATGCCAATAATTACGGCTGCCACAATTGCGGCGTATATAAAGTAATCTCTCGAGAGAGTTTTGGCCTTAATTTTAAGCATGTTTTGTAATTAACCCAGTGGAAAGATAGAGTATAGCGGAAGTGGCGGGTGGAAGACAATATAATAATTATGATAATTGCAAAGTGTCTCACAACGTTTCTTTACAGTGTTTCGCATGCGAAACACAGCGCGCACCCCTATTGGGGGGTGCAGGGTGCGCGCATATTATTTTATTTAGCTCGAAGCGATCTAAAAGTTTCAAATGCAATCGCGGCAAGGAGAACTGCGTAGAGGTAGTTCTTGTCAAAATGAATGTGCAGGCCCTCGAAGATAAGCGCGAAGCCGACCAATATGATAAATCCGATGCCGATAATTTTGTAGTTAGGGTATTTTTTTAAGAATGCGGCAAGGCTATTGGCGGTGAACAACATCGCAAACATCGAAACGCCAATGGCGGCGATAATAACTGGAATATTTAGGGTGAGGCCAATTGCGGTTAAGATAGAATCAAACGAGAACAGGAAATCAATAAAGGCAATTTGCAGAATGGCGGTGATGAAGCTGTTGGCGATTTTTATGTTTTTCTGTTTTTCGATCTGTTTGAAATCTGCAATTAATTCGATGCTGCCATTAATGGCAAGGAAGCCGCCGCCGATAAGCAAAAGAATATCTTTGGCGGAAAGAACGGAAAATATTGGTTTGGTGAGCGACATTACCCAGCTGGCGCTAAGCAACATGATTATGCGAATTAGAAAAGCGAGTGAAAGCCCGATGATGCGGGCAGATTTGTTATATCTGGCTGGCAGGTCTTGAACAACGAGGGCAATGAAGATGAGATTGTCGATGCCGAGTACGACTTCGAGCAGGCTAAGCGTTAGGAAGGTAAAAATTACTTCGCTGGAAAACATTTTAGATTTTAGATTTATGATTTTCGATTGGGAGTGTAAATCATTTTTGAATAATTGTCATTCCTGCGCAGTCGCAGGTAGTGTCTCAGTTCAAATTTCTCCGTCATTCTCGGGCTCTGCCCGGGAATCCAGTTATGTGAAACTATTGCCCTGGATCCCCGGCTGCGCCGAGGATGACAAGGACAGGGTAATTTTAAGCAGCCTTTGCTTTGGTGAGTTTTGGTTTGGCTGGTTGTTGCTCTTTATGCTCTTCCTCGTAAATATAATCGCGTGTCATCGGCACGGCGTTTACATTTTTAGCAAGCTGGATTTGGAAGACCATAGTATCAAGATAGCGGAAATCCATTTCAGCGCCGACGAGGTAAAGTTCCCACATGCGGCAGAAGCGCTCATCATAAAGGGCAGCAATTTGCGCGCGGTTTTGTTGGACGTTTTGGTACCAGCGGAGCAGAGTTTCGGCATAATGCAGGCGCAAAACTTCGATATCAGTCGCCCAGATTTCTTGCTTCTCAAGAATTGGGAAAACTTCGGATAATGCCGGTGCATAACCACCTGGGAAAATATATTTACGTAGCCACGCGCCGGTAGTGCCGGGGCCATCCATGCGGCCGATGGAGTGAATGAGCGAGACGCCGTCATCTTTCAAAAGTGATTTTACTTTGGCGAAAAATTCTGGGTAGTGCAACACGCCGACATGTTCGAACATGCCCACAGATACGATACGGTCAAAACTTTCGGTGACATGACGATAATCTTGCAGGCGGAGTTCGATTTTATCTTCCAAGCCTTCAGCTTTGACGCGTTCCTTCGCGAGTTTTAATTGCTCTTCGGAAAGTGTTACGCCAATAACATTAACGTCATAGTTTTTGGCCAAGTAAATTGCCAAGCCGCCCCAGCCGCAGCCGATATCCAAAACTTTCATGCCAGGTTTTAGCAAAAGTTTTGAAGCGATGTGGCGTTTTTTATCAGCTTGCGCTTGTTCCAATGTGTTGTTGGGATTGGTGAAATAAGCGCAGGAATATTGCATGTCGCTATCAAGGAACAGACGGTAGAGTTTTTCAGAAAGGTCGTAATGATGTGCGACGTTTTGTTTTGATTTGCCAATGGGGTTATATTGCTGAACCCATTGCAGTATAGGCGTTATGGTTTTAAAAATCTTTTCACCGGGCAGAACCATATCATGATAATTGATCGAGAAAACGGTGAGAAGGTCATGCAATGTGCCTTCTTCGATGGTGATTTTGCCATCCATATAGGCTTCGCCAAAACGCAGGCCGAAATCAAACGGGAGTTTTTGCAGCAGGAATTTTTCGTGCAGTTTCAAAGTGGCGGATGGTTTGGCGCCAACTGCGCCGAAATCATTGATGCGGCCATTGGATTCGATAATACGCAAGTGGCCTTGCTTAATTAGCTTTTTAAATATGAAACGCATGGATCCTCCGGAATTTGGGGCATCCTAACCGTTTGCGAGTTAATTTTCCATAAGTTTATGACGCGCTGGTAGCAGCCGCGGCATCTGAGCTATCTGAGCTGGAAGCATCAGTCGCTGTAGACGCGTTCATGTTTTGCCAAGCGCTTTGGATCATATCCATATAATTGCTGGCTTTGGTTTGCTCGGTAGCTTGTGTATTAGCCGTAGTTTGTGACGGGTCTGATGTATCACCATTTAAGGCTGAAAGTAAAACCATAGTGGCGTTAAATGAACTGGATTGGTCTTTGGCAGAAAGCTGATCGGGCCCGAGGCCGGCTGTATTTAAATCATTCTGAATTTGATTGTAGGTAGCCTGTGTCATTGGCTGGCCTTTATATTTGTTGAGGATATCTTCAATTTTTTGCTGTTGCTGAGGAGTTAAAATAAAGCTGGCATTTGAGTTTGAAGAAGTGCTGCTGGAGTTAAAAGAGGTTGTTGATGTGCCAGAAAGGCTATCTAAATAATCAGAAAGCGATATATCGCTCGATGTGCTAGATGAGCTGGAAGAAGAACTTGTGCTGTTCAAATATTGCTGCGCTTCAGGGCTTAAATCAAGCAAATAGGCGCTGTTGGAATTGCTGTTGCTATCTGTGCTGCTGTTAGTATCGGTTGATAATACATCAGCCAGTGAGGGAACTGAGCTGGTGCCAGTTGAAGCAGTTTGATTAGAATTTTGCTGGGTAGTATTGCCCAATGTATAATATGAGCCGTAATTGTTGATATTGGTCATGGCTGGTCCCTATAATAATTATTGTGGGCCGCAGGGGCCCGCGTTATCAGAGACAATAATAGCAATTATTGTGCCATTCTGGGTTAAGATTTTGAATTTTAAGCAAAAAATAAACCAGCGGGCAATACCCGCTGGCCTATTTAAACTAGTAGATAATAAAGTAACTTACCAAAAACTAGCGGTTGCCAGAGCTTGATGAACCAGAGTTCGAAGATGAACTGTTGTTTTGGTTTTTGTTAGCCTGGTTTTGTGGGTTTTGGCCTGGTTTTTGATTGGCCTGGCTAGCTTGTGGGTTGTTACGTTGTTGGTTGTTTTGATTTTGGTTTTGTTGTTGGTTAGGCATAAAATCTCCTTTTGAGTTTGTTATACATCCGGGATTGGATGAAGTTTCCTAACCATAACCTTGATAGCGTTATTTTCCCATTACCTATGTAAGCTATAGGTGTAAAAATCCTGTATAACTTGCGGGTTAAGTTATTGTATATTAAGATTTTTGCAAATGGCTTGGACTAAATCTGAGCGATTTAAGGTGTAGAAATGGAGTTGGTTTACACCATTATCGGTAAGTTTTCGGCAGATATCGGTAGCAATTTCGATAGAGACTTTATTGCGCTCTTCCGGCTTTTCATCCAAGCCCTCAAACAGATTTTTGAAGTTGGCGGGGATTTTGGCACCGCACATATCAGCAAAACGCACGGCTTGCGCGAAGTTGGAGATTGGTAATATGCCGGGCACAACGGGGATTTTGATGCCGAGTTTTTGGGTTTTTTCCAGGAAGCGGAAATAATCATCAGCATTGAAGAAAAATTGGGTGATGGCGCGCGTTGCGCCGGCATCAATTTTTTCTTTCAAATGGCGAAGGTCATCTTCAGCGCTGGTAGCGGATGGGTGAGTTTCCGGGTAAGCGGCGACACTAATTTCAAAGTCAGCAATTTTTTTGAGGCCTTTGACCAGATCGCCCGCATATTGATAGCCGTTCGGGTAGGGGACGTATTTGCCTTTCATATCTGGCGGATCACCACGTAACGCCACGATATGGTGGATTTTACTATCCCAATAGGCTTTGGCGATTTCATCAATTTCGGCGCGAGTAGCGTTGACGCAGGTTAAATGTGCGGCAGGTTCGAGTGCGGTTTCCTGGCGGATTTTTTTGACGATAGCATGAGTTTTTTCACGCGTTGAGCCGCCCGCGCCATAGGTGACGGAAACGAACTGGGGTTTCAGTGCTTCCAGAGTTTTGACACTATCCCAAAGTTTGGCTTCCATTTCTGGAGTTTTGGGTGGGAAGAATTCGAATGAGAATTTAAGGTTTGCCACGGCTTACAAGTTTGTTTTTTGGAGTATTAATAGAATTTTGGGGAAATGTCACTATTGGACTTATCCCTCATCTGTCACCCCGTTTTTATAACGGGGTCTAGCGGCTCTTGTAAACGCTGGACCCCGTCATTCGACGGGGTGACATTATTATGTATTATCTTAACGACAGCTCATAAGGGTTGCCGATTTCAAGTACAAGATATTTACCCTTGCCGTCCGGGTTTTCTATGCGGTTGTCTTTCATGACGATTGTCTGGCCGGGCTCAAGCGTGCCGGGCTTTTTGATGACGCCTTTGTTGAGAACATTCAAATCCTTATCCAACTGGCGGACGCGGTCATATGGATATTGGCGGCTTTCCTTGGAAGTATTTTGGACCGACCAGTCGAGATAATATACTTTTTTGCCGGTTTCTTCTTTTGGTGCGGTGATGCTGGCATCGGAGATAATTACGCCGGAAGTATCATATTGGCCGATCATGTCATAAAATGAGGTTTGACCGATTGTATGTTTATTGCAGATGATAAATGCGGCGACATTGGCAACAGCAAGCAGAACAACGGCGGCGCGCATCCATCTTGGCGGGGCGATGATGGCAACGGTTGGGAGAGACGGTTCGATGCCTTGCGCTTTTTCGGCTACGGCTTTTTTGAGATTTTCGGCCTGGCTAACGGCGATTTCTTTTTCTTTCTCTTGCTGCTCGAGGGTTGGCGGCATTTGTAACCAGACATGGCCGCAGCTGCCGCAGCGCACTTTGCGGCCTTCAATGCCTAAGGCCTCGGAAGCGACAAGGAACTTGGTTTCGCATTCTTCGCAGGTTACGATCATGGTTTAAATTTACCATGAAATGGTAAATTTAAAAGGATATAGGAAATTGGATATAGGATTTGGGATATTTTTCCTTCCACTGTATCCCAGCTCCTGATTCCTAATTCCTGTTAAGCAGCTTTTTTGCTGGTGATTTGCATGAAGATATCTTCGAGTTTGGCGTCTTCGCTGATGATATCGGTTATGAGAAGGCCGGATTTGGTGACTTCTTCCAATATTTTGCTGATCTGCACTTCCGCCGGGTTATATTGGATTTCCAAGCGGTTATTTTTAAGGATTTTGCAATTATAGCTTTGTAAATTGGCCGGAATTTGCGTGATTTCGCTGCTCAGACGGAAAATGATCATTTTATTTTCCAGATGCGCGAGCAGTTTTTCCTTGCTGTTGGCGGCCACGATTTCGCCGTGGTTGATGATGGCGATCTGGTCGCAGAGTTCATCGGCTTCTTCAAGATAATGTGTGGTAAGCACAATTGTTGTGCCGTTGGCGTTAAGTTTTCTCACATAATCCCACAATTGGCGGCGGAGTTCGATATCAACTCCGGCGGTTGGTTCATCGAGGATGAGGACTTTTGGTGTGTGAACTAAAGCTTTGCCGATTAGCAAACGGCGGCGCATGCCACCAGATAAGCGGCGGGCGCCAACTTCGGATTTATCTTTGAGCGAGAGTGCATCGATAATTTCGCCGGTGCGGCGTTTTGATTTAGGGATGCCGTAATATCCGGCGTGAAAATCCAGTGCTTCGCGCACGGTGAAGAATGGATCAAGAATCAACTCCTGCGGGACGATGCCAAGTGACTGTTTGACCTGGCGGGTTTGTTTATCAAGGTCGAATCCGCAAACGTTGATTTCGCCTTCACTTTTAAGCGTGAGCCCGGCGAGGATGTTGATGATAGTGGATTTGCCGGCGCCATTTGGACCGAGCAAGCCGAAGAAACTCCCTTGCGGAATTTCAAGGTTGATGTTTTTCAGCGCGTGTTTTTTGCCGCCATCTTTGGAGGTGTAGGTTTTGGAAAGATTCTTGATGGAAATGGCTGGTTGGGTCATGTTCAAAGTCCAGATTTTATTGTCTTAGGATTTATGAGAGTACTCGTAAAACCTGTCACTGTAATGTTATTTACATCTATTATGTAAAATATGGCGCAATTATATTTTTTTACAAGTTTTCTACGATGATTTTTGTAATACAAAGGAGAAACCCGCGGAATTGTTGATATCAATTCAAAGATTCTATCAATTTCTTGAGCAAAATTCTCGTGTAGGTTGTCTGAGATGTTTCGATAATAGGTTTTGGTAAGATATATCTGGTTAAGTGCAATATCAGTAAATCGCAAAAGCATTTTTAACTTAACAAATCCTTTCTTATATCCTTCCAGCTTTTGCAAGTTTCTGGATGTTTAACGGCCTGCTCATATGCTTCGTCAAGTTGGCGTTTTTGCTCATCTGAAAGTTGAAAATGTTCTTTGCTTTCTCTTTCCGCAAGTTCTTTCATGAAGCGGATTACCAAATCTTCTTTTTCTTCAATCGAAAGTTTTTCAAAACTATCTATAATTTCTTGGCGCATGAAATTATTATATCATTTTCCCGTCTGAGGGGCAAGAATCATAATCATTTGGCGGCCTTCCATACGGGCAGGGAGTTCAACGCGAGCGCCTTCGCCGAATTCGTCGCGGACTTTATCCATTAGCGCGCGGCCGAGTTCTATATGGGCCATTTCGCGGCCACGGAAGCGCAGCGTGATTTTTACTTTGTCGCCATCTTCGATGAAGCCTTTCATCTGCTTGGTTTTAATGCCAAGGTCATGCGGGTCAATATTCGGGCGGAGTTTGATTTCTTTGATAGTTACGACTTTTTGCTTTTTCTTAGCTTCATTTTTCTTTTTCTGGACTTCGTATTTATATTTTCCGAAATCAATAATTTTGCACACAGGCGGTTCGGCATTTGGAGAAACCTCAACCAGGTCAAGACCGGCTTCTTCAGCTTTGCGGATAGCATCGGGAACTGTCATCACGCCGAGCATTTCGCCTTGCTCATTAATTACGCGAACTTGCGGAGCGCGGATTTGGCGGTTGACTCTTGCGATATCTTCATTGCGTTTTTGAAATCTTTCATTGCGGTCTGGTCTTGAATCGGTACGGTCGTTGATAGGTCTCTCCATAGTTGGTTGATTTTTTATTATAGGTTTATCTGGTTAAAAACAGGTTTACGCCCTGCATTTGTTGGGTTTTTAGTGCCATTATTTGAGAAAAACAGGCAGAAAGGCTTGGAATTCAAGCGCTGCATTAAGAATTAAACATATTATTTGCCTGTGTCATGGGGAGGAAAACTAGCGGAATTTTAAGGGGCTAGCAAGGGAAATTGTGATTTAGGGGCTTATTCCGGTGTTTTTGCTTCTTGGGCCAGTGCTTTCAAAGCCTCATCAAGCGCCACAAATTCCTGTTTTTGGCTGCCAAGGCGGCGGATGGCGACAGTGCGTTTTTCTACTTCTTGTTTGCCGAGTGCGATGATTGCCGGCACTTTGGCGTGAGAGTGCTCGCGGACTTTGTAGCTGATTTGTTCACCGCGCAAGTCTAGTTCAACGCGGATTCCGTGTTTTTCCATCTCAAGCTTGATTTCTTTAGCGTAATCGATTGCGTCATCAACGATGGTGGCGAGCACAACTTGCACTGGGGCGAGCCAAAGCGGGAAGGCGCCGCCGTGGTGTTCGATTAATATTCCGATGAAACGCTCTAGTGAGCCAAGGACGGCGCGGTGGAGCATTACCGGGCGGTGTTTTTGGTTGTCGGCGCCGATGTAGTTGGCGTCTAGGCGTTCTGGGAGGACGTAGTCGAGCTGGATTGTGCCGCATTGCCAGCCGCGCTCTAGGCTATCGAAAACGGTGAATTCGAGTTTCGGGCCGTAGAATGCGCCTTCGCCGGGATTGATTTCATAAGCGAGGTTGGAGGCTTTACAAGCTTCAGCTAATGCTGCTTCGGCTTTATCCCAAGTTTCATCGGTGCCAGCGCGCTTTTCGGGGCGGGTAGAAAATTTTACGACGATGTTTTCAAAACCGAGTTGTTTGTATGTAGTTTTTAAGAGTTCACAGAATTTGGTGACTTCTTCGGTGATTTGTTCCGGGGTGCAGAAGATGTGCGCGTCATCCTGCACGAAACCGCGGAGGCGCATGATGCCGTGTAGCGAGCCGTCAGATTCATTACGGTAGCAGCTGCCGAATTCGGCCATGCGGATTGGCAGGTCGCGGTAGCTGACGGTTTTTTTGTTGAAGATCTGCACGTGGCATGGGCAGTTCATTGGTTTTACGGCGAGGGTTTTTTCATCGGCTTCGATGGTGAACATGTTCTCGCGGAACTTTTCCCAGTGGCCGGATTTTTCCCACAGCACGCGGTCAACTAGCACAGGGGTTTTTACTTCGATGTAGCCTTCGCGGCGGATTTTATCGCGGATGAAATTTTCCAGTAGGCGATAGAGCGTCCAGCCTTTATCGTGCCAGAAAACTTGGCCGGTGGCTTCTTCCTGGATGTGGAATAAATCTAGCTGGGTGCCGAGTTTGCGGTGGTCGCGCTTTTCGGCTTCTTCGATGCGGGTGAGGTAGCTTTTCAGGTCTTTCTCATTGGCCCACATGGTGCCGTAGATGCGTTGGAGCTGGGCATTGTTGGAATCCCCACGCCAGTAAGCGCCGGCCAATTTTGTAAGTTTGAAGGCTTTAGAGATTTTGCCGGTTTGTTCAATGTGCGGGCCGAAGCACAAGTCCATGAAATGTCCGGTCGGTTTATTAATTTCGCCTTCGCCTTGTCTGTATAGCGAGATTTTGCCATCAGGTGCGCGGTGGATGATATCGGCTTTATAAGTGTTGCCGATGTCCTTGAAATATTTTTCCGCCTCGTGCTTATCCCACAGTTCGCGCACAACTTTCTGATTGCGGTCAATGATCTCATTCATTTTCTTTTCGATTTTTGGCAGATCATCGGGAGTTAGTTTGTGCTCCATGTCGATGTCGTAATAGAAACCGTCTTTAATAGTAGGGCCGATGGCGAGTTTGGCATCTGGCCACATTTCTTTCACGGCGCGCGCCAAGACTTGCGCGGTTAAAGTGTGGCGCATGATTTCCAATCCCTCTTCGTCTTTGACAGTGAGGATTTGGAGGTGAGCATCTTTTTCAATTGGGAGATAAATATCCTGCTGTTTGCCATCAACTTTGACAGCCAGAGCAGCTTTGGCAAGGCCTGCGCCGATGCTTTCGGCAACTTGCATGCCGGAAATTGCGCCTTCATATTGACGAACCGAGCCGTCTGGGAGGGTGATGTTTACCATGATGGGTATTGAATATAGGCAAAATGGGGAAAATTAAAGAGGATTTTTATGCGGCACTATTTTTGGCAGCAAAATGGTTTATCCAGTCAACCAATGTTTGTGCTGATATACCAGAGTTGCGCGGACGCAGAATGATTGGCGTGCCAAATTGCGTCATATAAAGTTTATAGGTAAGTTTATGGTTTTGCGCTAAAAATTTTTCTGGCTCTTTAAGGCTAACTAATACCAGTGATTCACGAGTCTTAAGTTGGTTAATTTTAATATTATCAAGATCAAAATTCACCAGTGCAGAAAGGCTTGCATCCTTTATTTCTGGCCAGGTGACCATTAATTTACCGCTCATGTCATCAATTCCTTGCTCGGTGAGTCTAAAAAGCAGCTGCTTTCTAAATAGGTTCACTATACCTAAAAACATACCTAAACTTGTTAGGACTATGCCAAAAATTATGCCGTTTTTGCTGCCGTGTATTGGCGCTTTGCCGCTTAAGAATGTGAATATGCAAATGGCATCAAGAATACCCATGCCAAAAATCATGACTAATATACGGCTTTTTTTGGTATGGAATTCTATTGGCAGAGAAGGGATTGAATCGGTAGATGCAGATGTTGCTGGGAGAATGAGCTTGGCCATGAGGGTATGAAATCAGAAAAAAGCAGAATATTAAAGTGATTTCTTCATATTGATATGCTTGATGCCGATTTTATCATAGATATCGCCGTATTCGGTGTAGCCAAGTTTGGCGTAAAAGCCGCGGGCAGGGTAGCGGGAATCTAGGTGGATTTCGGTTAGGCCGATTTCGCGCGAATGATTTTCGAGCGCGGTGACTATTTGGCGGCCCACACCTTTGCCTTGAGTTTTATCATGCACGGCCATTTGGCGGAGCTGACCTTTTTTGGGCGAGAGAATTTCGAGCGAAACTGTGCCGAGGATTTCATCATTATCGTAGTAGATGAAATATGACATTTGCTTATCTTGCTCTAATTCAGTCGCAGAAAATGTCATGCCTAATGGGTCGCGCAAAATGAGTTGGCGGAGTGCGAGCAGGTTCGGGTACAGCTTATGGCTATGCGGGATATGGAGGATTTGCGGCATGGTTGATTAATAGAATAAATTAAACTCATTGTCATCCTCGGACTTGATCCGAGGATCCAGGTTTGTGAAGTTCCTGCGTTGCAGGAAGTAGAAAAAGCCTTCTGCCTTTTTCTACTGGATCCGCGTGTATTTTTGTCTCCTGACAAAAATCACGAGGATGACAGTTATGTGTTTTATTAATTACCCACGCCCGGGTTTTGCAGAATTGAACTGCCAGCGCTTGGGATTTGGTCAGCCGGTGCAATCACTTGAGTAGTAGTATCAGTTTTAGTGGTTGGTGATATGCCTTGCGCGGCTGCATCTGGTGTTGGGATAGCAGTAGTTGTGGTGGTAGTTTTTTCCACGGTTTCGACTGGTCTCTCATTGCTATCAATAATCACTTCATCCGGTGTTGCTTTCGCAGCCTCAGAAGCTGAATTTATTTTTGCATTGGCTTTTGCAGCTTCGCGCTCAGCACGGTCAGAAGCGCTATCAGCTGGCGTGTTATATTTAGTGACAGACGGCGTTCTCTCAGCTTCAGTTCCAAGTTTTGGCGTATAATTTTTCTCACTCACATTGGCAGGTTTTGCCTCTTGCACTTGATAAGAGGTAACCTTTTTCTGAACCACTTCTTTTTTGGTTTCAATAGTTGTGGATTGAGTTTGGTTTAAAGCAGCAGCGCCAGTTGTGCCGGAACCGATTTGGGCAATTGCCGGATCATAAAGTTTGCGGTCGGTGTTGTGGGCGCTATCAGTTGACATCGTATATGAGCTGAAGCGCGAGAGTTCGTTACCAGCGTGATCACGCACTGTTACATAATTAGAATCGCAAGTGACTGTCGCGGTTTTGGTTTTTGTTACTTTATCATTTTCAGAACCATCGCATTTGTGAACAACTGTGCCGTTTACGGAAACTGAGCCATCAGCAGCAATGGAAAGTGCGGCATTTTTAGGGCCGGTGAAAGAAATATTATGCTGGTCATCAATAGTGATTTCAGCATTGGCAGCAAGAGGATAACCGATTGAATAACCGATTAAAGACAGAGCGAGTAATAATTTTAAACTTTTCATGGTTTCTCCGGTAATATTTGATTAATGGACAAATAGCATGAAATGGCTATAAAAACAAGCCAGCGCATATAAATTCATATGATTTTTTAATGTCATGTTACTCAGACCAGATGGCAGTTCCGGTTCAGTTTTAACCATCACGCAGTTTTCGCATGAATGGGCGAGTTTCCTTGAGGATAATGGCTGGGATATGGCAGATGGCGGACGTGGCAGGCCATCGTTTCCGGCAGATGAGGATGCGGTTAATGCGATGGAAAGGTTCATTGATCGCTTAAAAGAAAACCGCCATGTGGGGCTTTATGGAAAATCAGTCAATGGCGAAATGAAATATCGCGAGCGGGTGGTTGCCGGCTTAAAAAATGAATATGAAATTGAATTTGATCCGGAAGAGATAATGTTTACTACCGGCGGGCAATTTGGCTTAGCGGCGGCGTTTAATTTGATTGAGAAAATTACACCGGGCGCGCTAATTGCAACACCAAGCCCGTGGTATGCGAATCATGATATTATTGCGTCACTTTACCACAAGCAGGGTTCGAAATTGCATCCGGTGAATATTTTGGACGAGCCAGGCTATAGAATTACGCGCGCGGCGTTGGAGAAATCTTTAAAATCATGCTCGTATTTGGGAGCGTTTTTATTTTGCATTCCCGGTAATCCGCTGGGTAATTTGATGCATAAAAAAGATTGGCTGGAAATTGTGCCGGTATTGGAAAAATATGATGTGCCGATAATTTTGGATGAGGCTTTTGCAGAAGTTGTATTCGATAAGAATTTTGAAATTTCGCTGTTGCATGCAGCGCCGCATTTAAAAGACAGGATTATATTGCTACGTTCTGGAACGAAAGCGCTGGGCTTGTCGGGTGAAAGATTGGCCGTGCAGAGAGTGCCGAAAAAATATATGCCGCATTTGATCGAATTTCAGAGCCGCTTGGTAGGGAATTGCCCACTAATTGTGCAGGCCGGGATGTCGGCAGCGATGGAGAATATGTCGGCGGAAAAGAAAGGTGCGATTAGCGAATATTACGCAGATAATGCGGAATATATTTGCGATGAATTTGAGAAATTGGGAATTGTCGCGCAAAAAGTAAGGCCAGGCGGCGGCTTCTATTTGCTGGCGGATTTGAGCAAGATGATTGGGCAAAGAATGCCGGTAGAATCAGCCAGGGCTTATAACAGTGAGCGCAAGATTATTCAGAATGATGTTGATATTGCGATGGCATTGATGTTTGGTTTCGGCCAGCCGGAAAAAATGGGGGTGGCAGTTGTGCCGGCCTGCAGCTTTGGCGTTGATACCAAAAAAGGTTGGGTGAGGGTGTCATTCAGTAACCATCGCAAAGTGTTGGAAAAAATTGTCGCCCGGCTGAAAACCGTAGCGGCCTAATTTAGCGCTTGCAATCTGGCGGGTTTGTTGGCAATATCCGCGTCCTTTTTAAGGATGAAGGAAGAAAGATAAAGGATGAAGTTTTTACTTCATATTTCATCATTCATACTTCTTATTTTTGGTGGCGCGGGATAGAGCAGCCCGGTAGCTCGTCAGGCTCATAACCTGAAGGTCGTAGGTTCAAATCCTACTCCCGCAACCAAGACAATACAAGAAGTTAGCCCGCTTTCGAGCGGGTTTTTCTTTGCCCAAAATTCCAAATGGGACACTGGCGGGACACTTATATTTAACAAACAGCCACAAATCACAGCAATATAATCTATGCAATATAAGCACATTTGTCTCGATACTGCCCCACAAGTGTCCCACGATAACAAACTTGCCAAGCTATAATATTGATAATTATTGATATATTGCAATATTGGCATAAGTTTAATAGCCTGACGTGCTATTACTTGTTGCAACGTGCAGTTACTTACTGTAATCTGCCGTGACTTATGGCATCGATTGAAAAAAGAGAATTAAATAACGGCTCTATTACCTACAGAGCTAAAATCAGGCTTAAAGGTAAGCCAGCCCTCAGCGCAACGTTTGAGCGGCTAACGGACGCAAAAATTTGGATTCAACAAACAGAAACAGAAATCCGGCAAGGCAGATATTTTAAAAACTTTGATGCAAAAAAACGTACTTTAAAAGAACTTATAGAAAAATATGAGAAGGAAGTGCTTAAACATAAGCAAGGCATTGAAAATCAAAATCATTATCTAAAATTTTGGAAGAATGAATTAGGTGCTTACACTTTATCAGACATAACAGCGCCCAAAATCGCCGAAACCCGCAGCAAGCTTATAGGCAGTAAAAATCAATTTGGTAGAGAAATAGGCACAGCTACCGCTAACCGCTACACTACCGCGCTTGGGCATGTGTTTACGGTAGCAATAAATCAATTTGAATGGCTAGAAGTAAATCCGGTTCGAAAAGTTGCTAAAATAAAAGAGCCGCGAGGCCGGGTCAGATTTTTATCCGACAACGAAAGAGAAGCTTTATTGACTGAATGTAAGAAAAGTCAAAATGAATATTTACTTCCAGTTGTTGTGCTAGCTCTAAGTACTGGAGCAAGAAAGGCGGAAATTTTAAATTTGAAATGGGATGATGTTAACCTAAAGAAAGGTCAGATAACTTTTCACGAAACCAAAAATGACGAAAGGCGCTCTGCTCCGCTTCGAGGCTATGCAAGAGAACTAATTGACCAACTCGATAAAGTTAAGGCTAGTAATATTTATGTTTTCCAAAGCGCCGCCACTAGTCTGCCCATAGATATAAGGACTGCTTGGGAAACCGTTATCAAAAATGCTTATCTGGAAAATTTTAGATTCCATGACCTGCGGCATAGTGCCGCCTCATATCTAGCTATGAACAGCGCAAGTTTAACAGAGATAGCGGATGTTTTAGGCCACAAAACATTGCAGATGGTAAAGCGTTATGCCCACTTAAGCGAAGCGCATACCGCTAGTGTGGTGGAAAAAATGAATAAAAAGATCTTTGGTTAAGATGACGAGTAACATTGCAGATAGAAAAATTCTTAGCGTTTTGGATCATATTATTGACCAGTTTTCCATTAGACCAGACTCCGATCTCTATGTGGATTTAGCACTAAAGAATTTAAGCGAGAACCTATCTTTTCAAGATTTAAATAATATCCTTAGAAAATTAGAGGCCGAACATAAGTGTATAAAGCTAATAAAGGAGTCAGAGCCGAGAGTAGCGTCTAACGGGGATATGCGTTTTACAAATGCGAATTTGAAACTTTTAAATAAAGATAAAATCTTTGAATTGAAGGAAAAATTAAGTGCAAAATTTGACACTGCTAAGAAAAGCAACAGGGGTGCGAAATTAAGTAATCTGAATGAGGTAAAATGTACGAAATGGCTTAAATCTCATGTATCGAAAGGGAAGCCTAAAGCACCAAAGTTTTCAACCAAAGATAATGGTCTTTCATATTATGATGCTGCACTAAAAAAATTTCCCGAGTTAGGAAAGAATCAATTTATTAGGGCATGGGAAGAAGCCACG
>JABDBO010000016.1 GCA_013288575.1 Alphaproteobacteria bacterium | reverse complement strand
AAATTTGGCTGAAAAAAACTCTCTAATTCCGCTCGTAGCTTTAGCTATTGGTATATTCACTTCATTCCTAATTACTCTTTGCACATATTTGGCGCTCAAAGCATTTGAAAAAACTCTTCTGCATAAACAGATGGAAGAAAACAAAACCAAAATGATGCATGAAGAGCAAAAACGCTTAGAAGATATTGTCGCCATCCAGCGTGATGTCGCTCATACTCACCATGATCTGCAATTTGCCATGGACCTAATTGCCAAACGCATGGAAATAATCACCGATGCCGAAAGCAGCGTTATAGAAATGCTCGAAGGCAACGAAATGGTTTACAAAGCTGCCAGCGGCAAAGCCGCTTCTTATATCGGCACGCGCATTCCAGCTAAAGGAAGTTTATCCGGCTTATGTGTGGAAAAAAATGTCGCACTAAAATGTGATAATGCGGAAACCGACGAGCGCGTTGACAAGGAAGCCTGCCGCAAAATCGGCGTCACTTCAATGATCGTCGTTCCTCTGGTAAATGAAAAACGCGCAGTTGGCGTATTGAAAGTGTTATCTTCAAAAGCCAACGCGTTTAATGATAAACACATCGCAACCTTAGAACTATCAGCCGGTGTGCTTTCCGCCGCGCTTAATGATGCGATAATCAATGATAATTTGCGCAAAAGCGAAGAGAACTTCCGCTCGGCCATGCAATATGCGGCCATCGGTATGGCCCTTGTTTCACCAGAAGGTAAATGGATAAAAGCAAACAAAGCCTTGTGTAATATGATCGGCTATAGCGAAGAAGAGCTTTTAAAAATGGATTTCCAAACCATCACCCACCCTGAAGATCTGGTAAAAGATCTCGCGCTTTTACAACGCTTAGTTGATGGTGAAATAAAAACCTACCAAATGGAAAAACGCTATTTCCATAAAGATGGCCATGAAATCTGGATATCACTAAGCGTATCGCTTGTGCGAAAGCCAAACGGCGCGCCTGAATATTTCATCGCACAAATTCAAGATGTCACCTCACGCAAAGAAGCCGAAACCAAACAAGACCAGCTTATCAACAAACTGGTTTCTTCGAACGAGGAATTGGAGCGTTTCGCCTATGTCGCCTCGCACGATATGCAGGAACCATTACGCATGATTTCAAACTTCAGCACGATATTAGATGAGGAATATCATGATAAATTTGATGAAGATGGCCAGGAATATCTCCACTTAATGACCGATGGCGCCAGCCGCATGCAAGCCATGATTTCCGATCTATTAGAATATGCCCGTATCGGCAACGAAGGCATGCGCCTTGTGAAAGTAAATGCACTGGAAGAATTGCAGCACGTAAAACAAAACCTCTCGGAAGTTATTCGCACATCTAATTCAATAATTACCAGTGATAGGCTGCCAGAATTTATGGGAAATCCTGTTCAGTTCATGCGGCTTTTGCAAAACCTGATCGGCAACGGGCTAAAATATCAGGCCGGCGGCGTCACGCCAAAAGTTCATGTTGGCGTTAAAGATTTGGGCTCCGAATGGGAATTTGCAATTGCCGATAACGGCATTGGTATGAAGGAAGAATATACCAAGCAAATTTTTGAACCATTCAAACGCTTACACACTTGGCAGGAATATAAGGGCACAGGAATTGGCCTTGCGGTATGCAAAAAAATTGTTGAGAATCATAAAGGTAAAATCTGGGTAACTTCGGAATTGGGCAAAGGCAGCACTTTCCACTTTACCATCCCAAAAGGCATGGAGGCTTAAATGTCAATTGATACAATAACTAACAAAGGCAGACCGGCGGAAATCCTTTTAGTTGAGGATAATCATGGTGATGTTTTATTAACCAAAAAAGCTTTTAAGAATGGCAAAGTCGCCAACAACATAACCGTTGCCGCCAATGGCATTGAAGCTCTTCAAGCTCTTCGCCATGAGGGTAAATTCGCTTCCACCCCTACTCCCGATATTGTTTTGCTTGATCTTAATCTCCCGCAAAAAAGCGGCCGTGATGTGCTTGCAGAAATTAAAGCCGATGAAAATTTAAAGCACATTCCGGTAGTAGTTCTCACTAGTTCAAAGGCGGAACTTGATGTTGTGAAAAGTTACAACCTTCATGCAAATAGTTATATCGTAAAGCCGGTTAACCTCGAGAAATTTGCCGAGATCGTGCAAACCATTGAAAATTTCTGGTTCCACATAGTTGTTCTTTCTAATGATGAGACAAAAAATGGCTGAGAAAATAGCTACTATTGCACCGATGGAAAATATCGATGCCGAAACTCTAAGAAATGAATTCAAACAATTCGTTTACGGTGTTTCGCATGACATGAATTCCTACGCGCGCGGCATGATCGAATTTGCAAAACTCATAAGGGAAGAAGAGGCCGAACGCTTAAGCGATGAGGGTAAATTATACTTCTCGATGATTATCGAAAGCGGTGAAAAACTGCAAGCAATGTTGGGAAGATTGGTTGATTACTCGCGCCTTAACACTATGGCCAAACCTTTTGAAATGACCAATTGCGACCAAACTGTGCGCCAAGCCATAATCTCGCTTAATGAGAAAATAAAAAATAAAAACGCGCAAATAGAAGTGGCAAAACTGCCGGAAATAAAAGCTGATACTGATCAGGTCTTCCAATTATTTTCTCTGCTTATCGAAAATTCCTTGAAATTTGTCGCACCAAATGAAGCGCCTAAAATAAAAATTTCAGTTGAGAATAAAAATGGCGAATGGCTTTTCCAGATTGAAGATAAAGGTATCGGCATTACCCCAATTTATGCTGAGCGCGCGTTTGAACCGTTTAAGCGCCTAAACGCTGATACTGATTATCCTGGCATTGGCTTAGGCCTTACTATGGCCAGAAAAATAGTCACTAGACACGGCGGTAAAATCTGGTCAGAAACTGTGCCAAATGGCTGCCTGATCAAATTCACATTTCCTGCGTAATTTTTTTCTTTAAGCCGCTTTTCGTTTAGCCGTAGCCGATACAGCATCTTTCGCTTCAATGCCCAGCAAATAAGCTTTCGCTTCCAACCCGCCCGCAAAACCAGTGAGCTTACCATTTGAGCCAATTACTCGATGGCATGGAGCAATAATCGAAATTGGGTTTTTGCCATTAGCTGCCCCTACCGCCCGCACAGCCTTAGGTTTGCCAATTTGCTTGGCGATTTGCGCATAGCTTCTGGTTTCGCCAAAAGGAATTGTGAGCAATGCTTGCCAAACTTTTTTCTGAAATTCAGTTCCCACAAAATCTAACTTTAAAGAAAATTTCTCCAGGTTGCCGGCAAAATAATCATTCAACTGGCGTTCCGTTTCAACTAACACCGGGTGGTTTTTATTTTCTTCCAGCGCACCTAAACGCACGCGTTTTGGGTCATCATTTTCCCACAAAATTGCCGAAAGCCCCTTATCAGTTGCCACTAGTTTCAGTTTTCCAACTGGTGATTTCATCGTTTTATAAAAATAAGTCATTTCGTCTCCTTTGGCCATGCCAGTAACAAAATTATTTCTGCTTATATATCTCATAAGCGCAGGATGATCTTCTATCGCCCTTGCAGTAATTCACCTGCTTTAGCGGATAATACCCCTTATTAATAAATTTGTCCAATTCCGGATTAGCTTCATGAATACATTGATGCCAGTCAAAATAAGGCATTTCCTTCCATAAGAACACTTGCGGGCTAACATCAAACATAAGTAGCTGCGGCGGGCTTGCCTTTAAATCATCATAAATTGCCTGGTAAACAAAATCCCTCTCGGCAATAAACTTTTCTTCCACATAACACTTATTCTCTAAACTGGTATTTTCATATATTGCCGGCAACATCCATAAATGATGGAACCTAGAACTCCAATTAACATTTGCGTAATTCACCAGCGGAAAAGCCGGATATAAATCCGTGTTGAAAATAAAAATATCTTTAGCATTTTCGGCCTTAATCACATTATCAAGCTCGGCATAAACTTGGTCATCAGCTGGCAGCCGCCCTAATAAATAATCACTATAATCAACTTGTTTTGCATATAGCGCAAATAGAGCAAGAATTGGAATCAGCATCACATAAGCTTTATCCAGTTTGCTAAATTTGAGTTTGGCCCCAAAAACAAAACCGCAAACCAACACAATTAAAAGGCTAACAAGCAAAAGCGGCGGCTCAATAAAACCTATGGTAAACACCAATTGCCGTAAAAAATATAAGCTCAAAAATATGAGCGAAAACACAGCAATCAAAACACTTGAACGAAAATGAAATGCTTTATGTTTTTTAAAAACTAAGGCCGTAAAAATAATAAAATATAATGCAAATGGTTTTAGGTAAATACTTGCAGGAACAATCCCTATAAGCGTTTCTGCTAAAATCGCCATTGCAGCGAGCAACAAAATTACCGGCGGAATTAAAGTAAATAACGAATGTTCAAAACCTTTTTTGAAAGTTGTTTTGAATGCTCGCGCCAATTCCATATGAAAGTTTGTTTCAGAAATAATCATAACCAAACTTAAAAAACTAAACGCCAATAACGGATAATAAGTGTAGCCCCAACCTTTGAACTGAATCACTGGCAAAAGCACCGCAGCGACCAACAAACCAAGCCATAATTTGCACACATCCCGGTTTAACAAATTATCGCTAAAACCTATGAGCAATATAATAAACGGCAGCGGCAAAATATTTCTCAAAAAGCCTGAAATAAGCTCATTATCGCTAAAACGATGGCCATAATAAGTTTTTAATCCCATCGGTAATATTTCATGGAAATAGCTAGGGGTAAAAACATAGACACCGGCAATATAAAGAACAATTGCCGCAAAAAATGTTGGATATAATATTTTTCTATTTTTAAGAATTTTTCTTTTATTCAAAAATAAAACAGCTTCAGAAGCTAAAAAGAAAATTAAATAAAACGGTTTTAAAACAAAACCAAATATAGCAATCGCATAGATAAACCAGCTGAATTTTTCTTTTCTACGATATTTAATCTGTAGGTAAACCGATAATATATACGGCGTTACAAACATAACAAATAAGTGCTCTCTTTCGCCAAAAATCGCTCGATTTAACGGCAATAATATGGTGTAGATAAATAAGCCCGAAACGAGGATTATTTTCTGGGCATCATTTTTTAAGAGCGGGCTAATCAGTTTTAATGTCAGGGCAAATACCAATAACATTAAAACTAGAATGAAAGCATTGAACGTTAAGAGGTAATCAGAACCCGTAACATCCGCAATAAAATTCGAAAGATAATGAAGAGTAAAAATCAGCGGCGGGTTAATTTCAAATAAATCCTTATATAAAGACTTGCCGTTACTTGCTGCTTTTGCAGCATAAATAAGCCAACCAATATCGCAATTGGGCGCTGCGTGAATTATTTTTTCAAAAATCCAAATTAAATAACCGCCCCAGCCATAAAATAATAAAATTTCAACAACCGATAAATTTTTTAATAATTTTATCATGGTTGCTGAAGCGCTGGCAAATTATTGCGTGAAGGTATTTTTTATATATAAATTACATGCAGGCGTAGTTGGGCTGTAGCTACTATTATAACTACTGCCATTCAAGCATCCGCCATTGCCGGCATCTGCCTTAACACTACCAGTCCCTGGTTTTCCATCATCAATTTTCAAATCAATGGCCGTTGCCTGGTTAACCGTAAACGCCGGAAGTCCGGTGATATTTGCTCCAGCAGCGGCGCCTGATGGCAAGCCGAGCAGCATATAATAATTGTTTCCGTCGTTGGTTGTTCCAGTTGCATTGCTTACAAAAGCACCATTTACAACTACAGCGCCGGTTCCTCTTATACCATATGAAACTTCAGGAACATTAAAGCCTGCAGTTATTCCGTTAGCTGTAGGAATAGCAGATAAAGTTACGCCTTTAGGCTTAAAACCCACTGCACTTAAATGCACCCAATAATTGGCAACTTCGCCTGTGAATGTATTAGAAGTGCCAGTGCCGCTACTATCTTCAATTATACCGTTACCATTGCCTGCCGGGCTAAAGTTCTTTGCATCTCCCGGAGTTGCTTTATATGCCGTTTGAAAATTCACCGTTGCAATCGAAAATTGCTGCAAATCTTTAACAAGCTTTTCCGCTTTGGCTGTATCAACCATGCTAGAAGCTACCAAAATGCCACCTATCAATAGACCAATTATTATAAAAACAATTGCCAATTCAACCAACGTAAAACCCGTTCTCTTATTCATAAACTCCGATAGCCAATAATTAATAATTAATACCACAACTTATAGGTTATTAACTTCAATAATCAAACAATATCATTATCTCTACCTAAAATATTTGCATAATCTAATATTACAATTAATACAGAAACATGACTATTACAGTTCCGCTATCAATCATCATTCCGGTTCATAATGAAGAAGACAATATACCTGGTCTTATTAAGGAACTAGACGTTGTCACCAAAAAATGGAAGGTGCCGTCAGAGGTTGTTATTGTTGACGATGCAAGCACCGATGGCACTCTTTCCGCCTTAAAACGCAGCATAAAAAATAAGCCATTTATTCGCATTATTCACCTACCAAAAAATGAGGGGAAAACCAATGCCTGGCGCGTTGGTTTTGAAGCTGCATCGCATGATATTATTGCAACAATGGATGGGGACTTGCAAAACTCACCCGCCGATATTCCCAATCTATTAAAAAAACTGCAACAAGGTTTTGGAATGGTTTCCGGTTATCGGAAATCTCGTAGTGGTAGACCAGTCCAAATATTCTTATCGCGCGTTATTAACCGCACAATCAAATTGCTTACCGGCATCAAACTCACCGATCATGGTTGCGGCATCAAAATCTTCCGTAAAGTTGCGCTAAACAATCTAGAATATAAAAACAGCCTTCATCGTTTCATCGGCTTATGGGTGGCGGCAAATGGCCACAAGGTCACTGAAATTGAAGTTTCAGACCGGCCACGCTGTGCTGGTAAATCAAAATTCGGTATCGAGCGTTTGCTAATCGTACCTCTGGATATCTTCAGGTTTTTCAAACAAAACCCTTCCTATGCCGCGCGCTCATTATTGCTTCTTTTAACCGCGCTTGGCATATTCTTAAGATTCTGGGAAATCGGCCGTGATAATTTGTGGAATGATGAAATGCTTTCCGTCAAATACGCCAAATTACCTGTTCATGAAACCATTTACCAACTCAACAAATACAGCGCCCACCCGCCGCTTTATTTCTGGCTTTTACACCTCTGGATGTGGTTATTCGGCACATCAGAATCCGCCATTCGCTCTTTAGGCGCCGTATTTGGCATCATAACAATTCCTTTGGTTTATCTAGTCGGCAAACAAATCTTTAACTGGCGCACCGGCTTAATCGCTGCCTTTTTATTTACAATAAACCCTTTCCAAATCAGATATGCCCAAGAAGCCCGCGCTTATACTTTGCTGGTATTTGTCGCCTTACTAACCTTGCTTGCCTTATATAATTACGTCGCTGCGAAAAATAGCAAAAAACCGACGCGTAAATTCATTTACTTTTACAGCATTTCCAATTTGTTATTGGTAAACACACATATATACGGTGCATTAATTTGGGTCGCCAATAAAGTCGCCGCACTAATTGTTCTAAGCAAACAAAAACGCGCCACTTGGCTGAAAGCCGAAATCATTCCATTCCTGGGCCTTGCTGCGCTTGCGCCTATGTATTGCAACCAGATTTCCAACACCGATCATTACAACTGGCTGCCTAAAATCAGCCAGATAAAGTTCCTCGAATTCTTCGCCGATGTTCCCGGCAGTTATTGCCTACTCGCTATTTTCTTAGCTCCGGTTATTTTTCTTTTTTCCAAACGCAGCGAGCGCTCAAACAAAAAAACCTTGGCTCTACTTGCCTGGATCATATTCGTTCCGCTGGTAAGTTTCCTCATCACCATATACCAGCCCATTTTCCATCCACGTTATTTCATCGCCTCAGGTGTTGGCTTCATAATTCTTGCCGCCGCCGGTTTTGACAGCATAATAAAATGGCAGAAAAAACTTGGTATATTGTTAATTATAATCGCCACCATATTTTCATTCATCAGTCTTGATCGTCTCTATAAAGAAAGAAAACAGGAGCTCACCTGGGCGGTTGAATGGATGGTTGAAAATCATTATGACCGCAAAGATCAGGTGATGTTCGTCTCGCACTGGGCTGCCTATAATTTCCTCTATTATTTCCACCTCCCTCACATTCCAATTACCGAGCCATATATTGAGTTCAACGCCATCAAAGCAGTCAAACCTTTACACGTGATGACTGATGAAGAATATTTCCGCATTTTCAATGCCGCGACCAACAATGCCAAACGCATTTGGGTTGTAGTTACTGATTTCTCCTATCCGATTTCAGTAATAATGGATCCGCTAAAAGCCAAATATCACATTGTAAAAATGGAAGAGCATGACGGCGGCCATTCGGCTGATCATCACGGCCCAATCACGATGATATTATTAGATCGCAACAGCTAGCTGCTTATCGTGCCGCTTCTTTTCGGCGATCATTATTGAAAGCGAAATCGTTCCTAAAACCAGAAAACCGGTTGCAATCGGAATCAGTGAATTATCATAAAGCTGGCCGATAAATGCACCCAGTGCCATCGAAATTGCCGATGACATCGAACCAGTCACTGCTGAAGCAATTCCCGCAATATGCCCCATTGGCTCCATGGCAATTGAATTCAAATTGCCAAACATCAGGCCGAAACTGAAAAACAAAATCCCGGCATAAATTAAAAACATCCATAAATGCACCGGTATCATCAAATTCACCGCTAGAAATATTACCGAGGCAACCACCATTGCCAGTGTTGAGCGGATACAAATAAACCGCATTCCCAATCTCTCAACAAAGCGCGAATTTAAAAGCGAAGCCGCCCCCAAAGTCAGCGCCAGCGCGCCAAAATAAACCGTGAACATTTTGCCCGTGCCAAACTGCCCTTGAAAAATCTGTTGCGATGAATTCAAATAACCAATCAAACTGCCAAAGCAAACCCCGGTGCAAATCGTGTAACTAATCGTCGTGTGGTTACGCACAATTTCCTTAAAACCATGCACGATATTTTTCGCGCTAAACGGAATTCGCTGCGAAACCGGCAAAGTTTCTGGCAAGCGAAACGTGATCCACAAACCAATCACAATCGAATAAACTATATAGAGCAAAAATATATGCCGCCATGAAGCAAACAGCAAAATCGCCTGGCCAAGTGTCGGCGCAATTGCCGGCACCAGAATAAAAATCATCATCACTACTGACATCACGCGTGCCATATCGCGCCCGCTATATTTATCGCGCACTACCGAAATTGCCGTAACATATGGGCCGGAAACGCCCAAACCTTGAATCAATCTTCCCACCAGCATCATGGTAAAATTATCCGAGAAATAGCAAATCACACTGCCGACCAGATAAAACCCGATGCCGAAATAAAGGACTTTCTTGCGCCCCACCGCATCAGATATCGGCCCGCAGATCAACTGACCAATCGTCATACCGATGAAAATAAACCCAATTACATATTGCACATGGTTAGGGTTTGAAACATTAAAATCCTTACCAATCACGCCAAGCGATGGCAAAAGCGCATCAATCGAAATGGCGATGATAGACATCAAAAACGCCATCAAAACGGTGAATTCTTTTAAACTAGGCTCGCGCAATTTCTGATTTATAGACATTGCGGCTTTATGCAACAGCCGCTGAGTAAAGTATATAAATATTTAAATAACTACTTTCGGCGGCGGCTCAGAATATAGATGAGGTAAATAACAATTATAATATTAATAATCAGCGCGCTGATTTTTAAAATCCCCACTTTTTTGATTATTTCAATAATCTCAATAGGTAATAATGAGGCGGTAATGATTACCGTCATATATTCCGCCCAGCGTTTGGCTTTAAGCAGGCCGATTCCTTCAATCAGATAAAGCAGCGAATAAAACAGCGTGCCAAAACCAATTTTCTTTAGCTGTGATGGGTGAACATCGCCCAATTTATCTATCATGCTGTTTATAAACAAATTTTTAGGATCAAGGTTCAAAATCGCAACCATATGGTGCGCGGTTTTTTCCAGATCATCGCTTTTGAGCAAATGGAAAACCCCAAAACCGATCGCCGCCAATAGGCCCGCGCTTAACAACTTCATCAGCGCAATTAAAAATAGCCCAGCCGGTTCCTTCAATTTCATATGCATAATATGTATATGGCGTTAATTTTCTAAAATTGCAACCTGGCTACATCAACTTGTAAGAACAGAGAGCCATCAGCCCGCGAAGCGGTATTTCAAAGTAGCGCCCGCAGTGCTGCCTTTGAAAAAATTATAAATTAACTAGGGGCCACCTCGCCCGTGGCTTAAAATCCAACCCATCAACCAAACCCAATCGCAATTTCTCTACACCCGCCCAGGCAATCATCGCCGCATTATCCGTGCATAATGCTACCGGCGGGCATATTAACTCCACTTTACTTTTATCAGCCAGCTTCTGCAAAGCCCCGCGTAAATGCAAATTTGCTGCCACGCCGCCCGCCACAACCATTCGTTTCGCACTAGTTGCGTTCAGCGCCGATTGCATTTTCTCCACCAATATTTCCCCAATCCTTTGCTGAAAAGTCGCGGCAATATCTTCAGCTGGAAACTCCCGGCTATCGACAACTTTTTTCACCGCCGTCTTCAATCCGGAAAATGAAAAATCCAAATTCTTTTTCCCCAACAGTGGTCGCGGTAATTCAAACGCATTGGCATTTCCGCTTTTGGCCAGCGCCTCAATCTTCGGCCCGCCCGGCATTGGGAATTTCAGCATTTTTGCCAATTTATCAAATGATTCGCCCACCGCATCATCCAGCGTTTCACCCAGCAATTCATATTGCCCAACACCTTTCACATTCAAAATCTGGCAATGCCCGCCGGATACCAGCAACAGCAAATATGGAAACTCTACATCATCCGTCAACCGCGCCGTCAAAGCATGCCCTTCCAAATGGTTCACTGCCAAAAACGGTTTGCCCAAAACACTTGCCAAAGCTTTCGCTTCCATCACGCCAACAATCACCCCGCCAATCAACCCCGGCCCGGCAGTTACCGCCACGCCATCAATTTCAGCAATCGCCACTCTAGCAACTTCCAACGCCTTCCTGATTATCCCATCCAAAAATTTTATATGCGCTCTACTCGCTATTTCCGGCACCACGCCGCCATAAATTTCATGCTCGGCAATTTGACTGCGCACAACATTTGATAATATCTCTCTATCATCAGTCACCACCGCAGCCGAAGTTTCATCACAACTGGTTTCAATTCCTAGCACTTTCATAATTTACATATTAGACAGTAATACTTTCCGATCAAGGTTTGAGGGCCGGGAGCCGTCAGCCGCGCCGCATCCGGCGCTGTTACCAAACGCGAGCACCCGAGTGCTCGTTTGGTAACAATCAATAATTACTGCGTATTTAATTCGTATTGGCCCTTATTCAGATTCTTCAAATCCCATTTTTTCGCAATCACCATGCAGCGTTTGTTTAAATCATCATCCGTGCCAAAACCATTTAACTCTCGGTTGGCATTGGTTTCGTAATATTGTAGCCGCGCAATAATTTCCTGCCGTGAATTCACCTTTATCGTTTGCAACTCCGCATCACCCATTTTGAAAATCAGCTTAATTTTCCGCGCCGTGTCATCAATATCATCGCTGTTTTTGGTGATGATCTTATCAAATTTCAACGCATCAACTTTTTGCGGCTCAGTTGTTAGGTAAAAATTCAAATATTCATTGGCACAATTTAAATATGAATATTCCTGCACGAGGCGAATAAAATTATCCTGGCTTTTCAATGCCTGCAATTTCTCTTTTTCCGAATCCATCCCCGCATTTAACACGCTAATAATCTGCAAATCCGCCCGGTTTTCTGCCAGGGTTTGCAAATCATGGCCTTGCGCATCGGTAATTCCGCCAAGCACCGCCTTGTTATCAATCAACAATTGCAAAATATCAGTGCGGCCATTTTTCACTGCTTCAATAATCGGCATATTCCCATCAGCAGTTGCCACATTCACCTTCGCCCCTGCCTTAATCAAATACTTCACAATTTTCGGCGCCTCATCATCTTTTCTGATTATCGCAATAATCAAAACCGGAATATTTGCCGGATTAACCGTGTTCGGGTCAGCATTTTGGTCGAGTAATATCTTAACATCTTCCGCCCGGCCGAATGCCACGCGATAAACCAAGTCATTATTCAATTGTGGATCGGTGCTTTTTGCCGACTCATCACTCGCATTGGTTGAAGAAAAATAGCTTTTCTCCACAGAGTTGTGTGAAACTACCTTGGCTTGTGCCGGTAGCGTCAATATTGCCACTAAAAACAATGCAACGCAGGGTAGATACGAGTTTTTATTTCCAAACATGCCAATTCTGCTAATGATATGAGAAATAGTATATATTTTAAATGACTTATAAACAAGTAACTGATTCATGTTTTGCGCCCGGCCAATTAGATAAAGCTGATTTTGCCGCGCTAAAATCCCAGGCTCTAAAAGCGCTTGATGAACTCCGCGCCGAAGAAAAAGCCGGAAAATTGCCAATAATCTCACTTGCCCGCGAAACTGCCGACTTGGCAGAAATCAACCAGTTTGCCGCCAATATCAAGCAAAACTTTGAAACGCTCGTTGTGCTCGGCACCGGTGGCTCAAGCCTTTGCGGCCACGCGCTTACCGGCTTCAAACAAGGCAATTTCAGCACCGCAAAACCCAAAGTGGTTTTCATGCAAAACATTGACCCGGCAACTTTCAGCGAATTTTTCGCCACTAATGATATTAAAAAAACTGCCTTCCTCACCATTTCCAAATCCGGCAACAGCATCGAAACCATCGCCCAGTTCCTCGTCTGCCTAGAACTCGCCAAATCACTCGATATCAAAAAACACTTTTTCTCCATCACCATGCCCGGCGATAACCCGCTCCGCCGCATCTCCGCCAAACATAATATCAAAACCTACGATCATGATCCTAATGTCGGCGGCCGCTTTTCCATCCTCTCACTCGTCGGCCTCATGCCCGGCGTAACCAGCGGCGTTGACGCCGCCAAACTCCGCAAAGGCGCCTGGGAATTTTACACAAACCTCGCCGAACAAGCTGCTGAAGCCGCGGCGCTCCATATTTCCTTCATGCGCCAAAGCATTTGGCATAACGTGCTGATGACCTATCCTGACCGCCTCGAAGACCTCAATATTTGGTACCGCCAAATCTGGGCCGAAAGCATCGGCAAAAATGGCACCGGCTCCACCCCTATCAAAGCCATGGGCACCATCGACCAACACAGCCAAATGCAATTGTTCCTGGCCGGCCGCAAAGATAAATTCTACAATTTCATCACGCTAAAAACCACTGATAGCAAATTCAAAATCCCCAAAGCCGGTGAGCCGGAATTTGATTATTTAAGCGGCAAAAGCTTAGGTGATCTCATCAATGCCGAACAAAAAGCCACCATCGAAACTTTGGTCAATAATAAGCGCCCAGTGCGCGCCATCGAACTACCAAAACTCGATGATGAAGAAATGGGCATGCTTATCATGCACCTGATGCTTGAAACAATCATCACCGCCAAACTCTTGGGCGTAAATCCATTCGACCAGCCCGCTGTTGAAGAAGGCAAGCGCCGCACATGCGAATATATGCGCAAGAACGGCTAAGCCATCAATTTCTCTGCCGCCGCCCGAGCCTCATTCGTGATTTCCGCCCCTGCCAACATCCGCGCCAGTTCTTCCTTGCGTGATTTCGCCGAAAGTTCCTCAACATGCGTCACATTCGCCTTGCCACTTTTTTGCTTGCTCACTTTCCAGTGATGCTCTGCCAAGGCTGCCACTTGCGGTAAGTGCGTCACCACAAAAACCTGCAATTCAGCTCCCAGCTTGGCTAACCGCTCACCAATTGATGCGGCCACCGAGCCTCCGGTTCCTGTATCTATCTCATCAAAAATAATCGTCGGAGCGGTTGATGCGCCTAACAGCACAACTTTCAAAGCCAACATAAAACGCGAAATTTCGCCACCCGATGCAATATCGGCCAAACTCCCGAGCGGCGTGCCCGGGTTGGTTGAAGCCAAAAACTCTACTTTATCCACACCTTTTGCGCTCGGTGCCTGAAGTTCGAATTTCACTTCGAATTTTACTCCTGCCATCGCCAGCGGCTTTAACTCACCGACCAGTCTAGTTTCCATCTTTTTCGCTGCAATTTTGCGCTTTTCCGAAACAGCCATCGCCAGTTTGCTATAAGCATCATCAAGCTCTCCAACGCGCTTTTCCAGCGCTTTCAAATCACCTTCTTCCTCACCCAAAAGCTTCAATTTTTCTGCAACCTCTGCCTGAAATTCTGCCAATTCATCCGCAGGCCGATCATATTTTCGCGATACTTCGCGAATCTTAAACAAACGCTCCTCAATCGCCCCCAGTTTTTCAGGGTTGATCTCTACATCATTTTCTAGCCGCTCCAACTCGCGAAATGCTTCGCCAATTTCCACCGAAGCTTTCTCCAAATATTCAATTGCCGTCGTAAATTTTGAGTTATTGGCGCGAGTCAAAGCTTTCTGCGCATTCATTATTGTTGAATCAATATTCTTATCACGCGTCAATTCTTCAATCACATCGCGCAAAACTTTTATCACCTTCTCATAATCCATCATCTCACGGCGCAAATCTGCCAGTTGCGTCTCTTCACCAGCTTCTGCATTTAACTCGCTGAGTTCTTGAAATACATGGCTTAAATAATCTTCTTCCGCGCGCGCCTTGGCAATTTTACTTTTCCGCTCCACCAATTCTTTTTCAGCATTTTTCCATTCATCAAAAGCTTTTGCCAAACTATCCAAATCTTTTTCCAATTTGGCATATTTATCAATCATCTCGCGTTGCTTGGTTGTTTCAAGCAAGGTTGATTGGTCATGCTGGCCATGAATTTCCACTAAATTCCGCCCAATTTCTTCCAATAATTTCAGCGAAACCGGCGTATCATTTACATAGGCTTTAGATTTTCCATCCGCAGAAATTTTTCGCCTAATCACCAAAGCATCATTATCAATTTCATTTTCCGCCAAAATTGCTTCGACGCGTTTGTTTAAACCAAATTCTGCCGTCACTTCGCCAGATTCTGCGCCAAAGCGTAATATGCCAGCATCGGCTTTTTTGCCCAAAACCAAGCCTAGCGATGATAAAATAATAGATTTCCCCGCCCCTGTTTCACCAGTCAGCGCAGTGAAACCTTGCTTAAAATCTAGCTCAAGGCTTTCAATCAATACGATATTTTTAATATTTATGGATTGCAGCATATGCCGCGAATATACAGATAGTCTTAACTTAATTCAATAATAAGAACCTTGCAAAAATCAGGAGCCGTCAGCCGCCGCACCACGGCAGCAAAGCTGCCTATTAATAATAGGCGTCCTTCGGACGCGAGGCGGCTGTTACTAAATGCGAGCGTCCGCAACGCTCGTTTGGTAACAATTAATCAAGCGAGGCAGGAGGCCGAGCCAGCCTTGAGCGACGCGCCATCGGAGCGGCAGGAGCCGCGCACGGGGCGCGATTATAATTACCAAATATTATACCAAGATTTGCCAGTATCCGCGCTTTCAGCATTCGAATGCGCTGGGATTGAACCCTTCAGTAACAAATTATAAGAATCATCATACCATTTGCTACCCGGGTAATTATGCCCCAAAACTGATGCATATTTCTGCGCTTCCGGCACAACGCCAAGTGCTAGGTAACATTCCACCAAACGGTGCAGCGCTTCTTCAATTTGGGCTGTGCGTGGATATTGTTCAACCACGGTTTTGAAACGGTTGATTGCGGCAATATATTGTTTTTTATTTAAATACCAACGGCCAACTTCCATCTCTTTGCCAGCCAATTGGTCATCGGTTAAATCCAATTTAAACTGTGCGTCGCGGCCATAATCCGAATCCGGATAACGTGCGATAACATCTTTTAGTGCCTGGCGAGCTTTAACCGTCATTTCCTGGTCGCGACCAACATCGGAAATCTGGTTATAATAGCAAAGCGCGGTCAAATAATAAGCATATGGAACATCCGGGCTACCCGGCGATAATTTGATAAACCGCTGCAAAGTATTAATCGCATCATCATATTGCTCAGCCCTGTAATCCGCATAAGCCGCTTGAATTTGCGCGGTTGAAGCCCATTTCGAATATGGATGCTGGCGCTCAACTTCTAAAAAATCCTTGGCCGCAGTTTTATAACTATGATCAGCCAGCTTATCCTGCGCCTCATTATACATCTCTTCCGGCGGCTTGGTATTGGCATCTTCGTCCAAATCTTTATCCTTATGCGAACAAGCAGATATGCCAAGAACGAGGAATAGACTTAAAATTATTGTTTTTGCATGCATGGATGGTTTATAAATCAATCACAATGAACAATCAACAATCACTTGGCGAGCCACTACCCAATACGAAACATGCGGTTTCCGTAAGCCTTCCCACCTGGGCGGATGTGATTGGCTATGAAGAAGGGAACCCGCGCGTAATCAACGCGATGAAAACCGGCTATCCACGCTTCGTCTATAATGAAATCACCAAAAAATTATTCAAAGAAGCTGAAAAAAAATTCGCAGAAGCGGATGAATTCTGTCTCGTTTTCCCATCAGAACGTGTCGCAAAACTCTGCGTAAAATTCTGCCATAAACAGCAACCGGAAACTCATAACCAACTTTCCATCAACAAATTTTCTGATGGAATTTGGGCAGTAACTTTTCACAATAGCTTACAAAAACTCGCCAAATCATTCTGGCAGCATGCCGGTTTTATCGTCAGCTCCCGCCAGGCTGAAGCGGTTCTTGAACATCAAAAAACCAATAATGGCGCCGCCGAAAAACAAAATATTCAAGAACATTTGAGCACATTAACTGGCGAGAAAGCTGAAAACATCTACCTCTACCCATCCGGCATGGCCGCAATTTTTTCAGCATTCGAAATCAATTCAACTGGCCCAACTATCCAGCTCGGTTTCCCTTATGTTGATACTTTAAAAATCCAGGAAAAATTTGGCCACGAAACTATTTTCATCTCCGATGTCGCCAATCTTGCTGAGCTTGAAAAAACCATTAAAGCGAAAAAGATAAGCGCAGTATTCACCGAATTTCCAACCAATCCGCTGCTGACTGCAGTTGATCTTGAAAAGCTCTCAACAATCTGTCGCGCCAACAAAATTGCGCTCGTCATTGACGACACTCTCTCCACCTGGGCCAATGTCGATTTAACCCCTTTTGCCGACATCATCGTTTCATCCTTAACCAAATTCTTCTCCGGCATCGGCGACGTGCTCGCCGGCTCGCTAATACTCAATTCAAAATCCCCATTATTTGCCGAGCTTAAAACCAAACTCGACGCGCAATATGAAGATTTGCTCTTCGGCCCCGACGCAATCGTGCTTGAAAAAAACAGCCGTGATTTCGCTACCCGCATCGCAAAGGTGAATGAAAACGCTGAAAATTTATATGACTGGCTCAAAGCTCAAAACTCAAAACTCAAAGCTCAAATTTACTACACCAAAGGCAACCCAGTTTACGAAAAATACAAACGTAATGGTTACGGCGGAATAATTTCACTAGTACTACCTACCCCCGAACAAGCCCAAAAATTCTTCGATGCACTAGACGTAAAAAAAGGCCCCAGCCTCGGCACCAACTACACCCTCGCCTGCCCCTACACAATGCTCGCCCATTATACCGAGCGCGAATTTGCTTCAAAAGCCAACGTCCCCTTCCACCTCATCCGCATCAGCGTTGGTCTAGAGGATATTGAAGAGCTGAAAACTAAATTTGAAAAAGCTTTTGGCGGAATTTAAAGTTACTTTTCCAATGTAACAACATCTAATTCACTCAAAAGGTCTTTGCCTTTTTTCCGCTGAATAGAAGCAACCTTTTCACGAACTTCCGCTTCCAATCCCGCCGGCAACGCTTCTTCGGATTGGTTGGTTATTTTTTCACCACGGCTATTATGCAAGAACATGTTTAATACCTGGTCCGTAAATAAAGGCACTTGTGATGAGCCAATATCTGTCGGGTAAAATCCTTTCTCGGTCAGTGTTTTTCTAACCACTCGCAAAGCTTCAACCGCTTTACTTCCGGCCAGAAAAATTTCGCTCTCTCTTGCCCCAGACATTACGCTATATAAATCCATCATCTGGTTTGTATAATATTCCGGCAAATTCTGCGCCCGGCAGAAATGCGCTAAATTAAGCGAAGAAAGCACAGGAATTGGATTGGTTCTGCCAAACACTTCAAAAGCAGTATGATACACTTCTCTGACATCGCCCTTACTTACACGCATACCTTCCTTAAAGATTTTCAGAAACGGTTTTATAAGATCTGTATCAACCTGCGGATCATCCATCTCTGCCGTTCTGTTCGCCAAAAACTCATACCGCTGCATAACCGCTTGTGTAACTTCGGCAGCAAGCTCTGCTATTGCCTCCAGAAGAAATTCGCCACGTTCTTCTGCTAATTTAACACCCAATGGGCAACCATTTCGTGATTGCGTAAAATTCATCCTCGCAATTCGCTGCTGTCCTTGCATTCTTTGTTTTTGCTCTATCTCACCGTTAATTGCATTATAATTATTTCGCGCTTTAGCACATTCAACCTTAGCTTCGCCATATTCTCTTAAATTAGAGATGAGCGCTGAATTTTTTTCCTTACGGCTTCCTACCCAATTTTTTATACCTGGCACAAATTCAAGTAAACCAGGTTTTTCTAAACTTTTTATAGTTGCAGCTATCTCAGCCGAATTTTTTGCAAGTTCTTCTATTGCTGTTGAAGAAAGTTCTTCGCGTTTCTGATATACTTCTGTTTCCTGTTTTTCCCAAGCAGCTTTAGCTGTTACCCTTTTCTCTTTCAGTATTACGAGTTCAGGCTCCAACCTTTCTATTTCTTCTTGCGCGTGCTCTATATTAACTTGATAGAATTTAAATCTACTCAGCAAATAATCTTCACCTGCTGGTGATTTTATAATAAGTTCCAATACTGGCGGCGAAATTATAAATTCTTCAGATTTTTGTAGCTGATTTAGGAAAACAGATGCCAAAGAAGCAAGCGGAAGCGCATTTTTACTACTAGATCCATATGAAGCATATACCAGATCTATTTCCTTCACAAAATCTATGGCAGCACTACCATTAAGTTGTGGCGCACCATTAACTTGATCTGCAAAAGCATCAAATGCTTCCAACATTTTGCTTATGACAAAATTCATGCCTTTAAAATGGCTATTTAGAG
>JABDBO010000015.1:619-19295 GCA_013288575.1 Alphaproteobacteria bacterium | reverse complement strand
GCGGTGATCAAATCAATTCGCCGGAAGAAAATTTAAGCGCGCGTCAGCCAGATCCTGAGCGCTTGCTCAAAGTTTTCAACCAATCGGCAATTACGCTAAATTACCTGCGTTCACTCGCGCATGGTGGCTATGCTTCGCTTAACCGCGTCAATAAATGGAATTTGGATTTTGCCAAAAATTCCCCGCAGGGCGAGCATTTTGAAGATATCGCGCATCAAATTGATAACGCAATGAAATTCATTTCCGCTTGCCGCCTTTCGCCGGCAACGATGGAAGCTTTGAACGAAGCGAGTTTCTACACTTCGCACGAAGCTTTGCATTTGGCTTACGAAGAAGCGCTAACCAGAAGCAATGAAGATAACACTTATTGCTGCTCCGCCCACATGTTGTGGATTGGTGACCGCACGCGTAATCTTGATGAAGCGCATGTTGAATATATGCGCGGCATCGATAACCCAATCGGCATGAAAGTTGGCCCATCGATGAAAGTTGATGATTTGCTCAAACTCACCGAAGTTTTGAACCCAAATAACGAGCCGGGCCGTTTGACGCTCATCACCCGTATGGGTGCTGATAAAGTTGCTTCATTATTGCCGCCACTTGTGCGTAAAATCAAAGCAGCGGGCAGGGAAGTTGTATGGTCTTGCGACCCGATGCACGGCAATACCGAAAAAACTCCGAACGGTTACAAAACCCGTAAGTTCAATAATGTACTTACTGAAGTTAAATCATTCTTTGAAGTCCACAAAGCTGAAGGAACTTTCCCTGGCGGCGTGCATTTTGAGATGACTGGTCAGGATGTAACTGAATGCCTTGGCGGTGCCCAAGCAATTTCCGAAGTGGATTTGAAGCAGCGCTATATTACCGCTTGCGACCCGCGCCTCAACGCCTCACAATCACTAGAACTGGCGTTCTTGCTGGCCGAGAATATTAAAGCGAATAGATAGCAGGATGACGTAGCATGAATCGCGCCAAAGCCGCTGAAATTTTCTGCCGCTTTCAAAAGCGTGAGCCACATCCGAAAACCGAGTTAGAATATACCAATCCGTTTACACTATTGGTCGCTGTGGTTCTTTCCGCGCAGGCAACTGATAAGGGTGTAAACAAAGCCACTCCGGCCCTGTTTAAGGCCGCCGATACGCCAGAAAAAATGGCCAAGCTCGGCGAAGATAAAATTCGTGATTATGTAAAAACTATCGGCCTTTACCGCGCCAAGGCGAAGAATGTTTATAATTTAAGCAAAATGTTGGTGGAAGATTATGGCGGCAAAGTTCCGGCCAAGCGCGAAGAGCTGGAAAAGTTGCCCGGCGTTGGCCGCAAAACTGCAAATGTGGTTTTAAATTGCGCATTCGAGCAGCCGACAATGGCGGTGGATACGCACATTTTTCGCGTCTCTAACCGCATCGGTTTGGCAAAATCTAAAAACCCGCTCGAAACTGAGGAACAACTACTCAAAATCATCCCCAAGGAATATCTCTTCCACGCCCACCACTGGCTCATTTTGCATGGCCGCTACACTTGCGTTGCCCGCAAACCCAAATGTTCAGAATGCCTGATTTTAGACCTTTGCGAGTTTAAAGAAAAAAACTTACCTTAGAAATTCAACACCAACAAAGTCTGGTTCACAGCGCGCGTAACGGCTTCACGGCGAATATCGGCACGGCTTCCGGAAAGCTGGTTTTTCGTCACCTTGCATGCGCCCTTATAAGCCACGGCAATGAAAACCAAACCCACCGGTTTTTCAGGCGTGCCGCCGCCAGGCCCGGCAATTCCGGTTACTGCCACGGCTACATCCGCTTTCGAATTCTTCAATGCGCCGCGCGCCATATGCTCAGCGGTGATTGCACTTACTGCGCCGTATTTTTCTATCATTTCCTTGGCAACACCAAGCTCCTCTGTTTTTGCCTGGTTTGAATATGTCACATATCCACGCTCAAAAACTTCCGAACTTCCGGCAATATCCGTAATCGCCGCTGCGATCATCCCGCCCGTGCAGCTTTCGGCAGTGGCGATTTTCAAGCCTTTCTCGCGAAGTTTATCTAACAAAAGTGTAATTTGCGTCATCTGATAATTTGCTGTTGAACTTATATCCTCCGGCGGTGAATTTTTTTATCTTCGCCGGTTCGGTAATTTGGTTTTGAATAATATATTTCGCCATCATACCCCGCGCCTTCTTGGCAAACAATGCAATTGTCACCGGCTTACCATTTTTGGTTTCCTTAAAATTCACATGAATTACACTTTTGGGCTTAATAGCAGAGAAATATTCGTTTGAAGCGAGGTTGATAATTAGCTCGTCGTCAAGAGCTTTAGTAATTTTATCACCCCAAAAACTATAAAGGCTTTTGCCTTTTTTGGTTTTGAGCGCAATGCCCATTTCCAGCCGGTAAGCCTGCATTAAATCCAATGGTTTTAGTAATCCATATAAACCTGATAAAATCCGTAAATGCTCCTGTGCAAAAGCAAAATCTTTTTCCGAAAATGTGCCAGCCTCCAAACCATCATAAACATCGCCATTAAATGCTAAGACTGCCTGTTTTTGCGGCTGATGCTTGAAATTTTGAAACCGCTCATAATTTAAATCTGCCAGTTTTTCGCTAATATCCATCAGCTTAGAAAGTTTCTTTGGCGTATAAGTTTTCATCACCCCAAGCAACTCATCAGTCTCTGCCAAAAACTCCGGTTGCGAAGTTTTCTTAGTCTTCGGTGGTGTTTCAAAATCCAATGTTTTGGCGGGAGAGATAACTAATTTCATTTTCCGAACACCTTCATAAATTCATCCAGCAAAATATCATCAACCTTATCCATATCAACTTCAAGCCCAAGTTTTTCAAGCGAAGTTACGCCAAATTCCGAAATTCCGCATGGCACAATACCCTTAAAATGCGCTAAATCTGGCGCGACATTCAGCGCAATGCCATGATATGCTACCCATTTTCGCACGCGGATCCCTAGTGCGGCAATTTTTGCTTCAACCCCATTACGCTCAACCCAAATCCCAATCCGTCCCTCGCGCCGCTCACCCGTTACATCAAGCCTGGCCAACGTATTAATAATCCACTGTTCCAATTGCTGCACATAAGCCCGCAAATCATGCACTGGTAATTTCCGCATCACATAAACCACCCGCTGTCCTGGCCCATGATAAGTATATTCCCCGCCGCGCCCCGCCTTATAAACCGGGAACTGGTTACTTAATAAATCGGCTGATTTGGCTGATGTGCCGGAAGTGTAAAGCGGCGGATGCTCCAAAAACCACAAACAGTCTTCGGCCCGCCCGGCGATAATTTCATCCACGCGGTGCTCCATAAAGCCTAGCGCGGATTCATAATCGACTAATTCATTGGATTTTATAATCTGGAGCATGAAAACTCTAAAAATGGTGCGGTAGAAAGGACTTGAACCTTCACCCTGTTACGGACAGCGACCTCAACGCTGCGCGTCTACCAATTCCGCCACTACCGCACACTGGGTGGCTTATTAGCAGAGGGATATTCAAATATCAACCAATAATTCCGTTTTCAAATAAAACAATCATAACTCCACTGTAATAGTGCCTGCCGTTGACGTGGCCTACACTTCAAATCACCGGCTTTGCAATTGGCCTTAATCTGCCCCGCATGGCGCGAAAAATTGCGCCAGCGTTTAATCTGCGCCGCGTCCACCGCATCAATCCGGCGGCCCATATAATATCTGCAATACCATTGGAACCACCCGCGCGGGTCAGGACCAATTATCCATTTTTTCTCCTGCCAAACTTGCAAAGGCTGCCGGCTTTTGATTTTGAAATAATTCAAATTTTCATCAGCTTTCTTGCTGATTCGCGCTTTTTTAAACCACTCCTTGGGAAATTCTCCTTTACAATCATTCAAATATTTCCCTTCGAAAACGCCCATTTCCAGCATTTCCTGCGGGCTGAACGCGGGGCTAAAGCCATCGTCAAAATCTTCCCCCATCGGCGCTACCAGCTTATATGAATAGCCGCGCTGCATCTTGTCGCTTACTTTGACTATATCTCCAATATCGTGCATAACCCTTTCCATGCTTTCCTACCAACACATATACCACGCTGGCTGCCTTGCCGATGTTCATAAACATGCCGCGCTTAGCATCATTCTTAGCAAAATGGTGGAGAAGGACAAATCAATTTACTATATGGAAACCCATGCGGGCAGGGGATTGTATGATTTAAACAGCGATGAATCGCAAAAAACTGGTGAGGCAAATGCCGGAATTACCAAGCTTCGCAACAAACTACCGCCAAAACATCCATATACAAAACTATTAGAATCACTGCCGAAAAACATTTATCCCGGCTCGCCACTAATTGCTCACAAAATATTGCGCCCGATTGACCGCTTATTCTTAAGTGAGCTTCACCCGCAAGAATTTTCGGCGCTTAAAAATAACATGGGTAATTACTCAAATGTTTTTGTTCATGATGATAATGGTTACAAAAAAGTTCTGGCATTATCTCCACCAATCGTCCGGCGCGGCCTAGTGTTGATTGATCCAAGCTATGAAGTGAAAACCGAATATGCCGATGCGGCGGAATTCGTCAAAAAGCTCCACAAAAAATGGCCGGAAGCAGTTATCATGCTGTGGTATCCGATTTTGCAGAGCGGCTATCATAAAGAAATGTGTGCAATTTTAAAAACCGCTGAACTGCCAAAATTCTGGCAGCAGGAAGTGAATTTCAAAAACGGCGGCAATACTCTCGGTTCCGGCCTGGTTATCTGCAACTTGCCTTATGGCACTGAAAACGGGCTTGACGCTGCAAAAAGTATTTTTAAATAATTATTGTCTCTCTGGCGGCTCGGGCGGTTGTAATCCTAAACCTTCGGTCGCGTTCCTAAAGCTTATTATAAAGCCACGCGCAAAATCTCTATACCCCTGCCTCCTGACTACTCCGAATTGTCTATTGACCGTAGCGTACAATTTCTTTTTTGCTGCATACCTTTCATCGTTAGGCACGTAGACTTTATCTAATTCCGTTCTAAGTAATTGCCTTATTGGATTTAGAAACGCAGCTGCTTTACTCATTGGCATCGCTAGGGGAAGGCTCGATTCACCTTCTTTATTACCATGTATATTGACTATGTAACTATACTCCCTGTGCTCTTGCACATTTAATTCTTTCGATGTTATTTTTAGTTTATGTCTTGTGTTTACTATAAGCGGCTCAATTGAAAAAACATCGCTTTCCCGCCCTCGCGGATAATAATATCCGCGCACACAAACTAATTGAGCGACACTGTTGAACTTTACAATCTGTAAAATCGGAGGTTTGCCACTTATATAATATTCAGAAGCTATAGTAAGGCTATTATCATTTGCTGAAGTATCAGTTTCTAATAAAAGAGTAGATTTTTGTGGGTAGCCTAATTTTTTGTCGTCCTTAAAAAAATGAATAACGTCGACGGCAAACGGCACTTCGCCCAATATTATTCTTATTGCTTGTCCTTTTTTAAGATACTGATCCAATAATTCGCTCATTACAACAATATAGTTAATTTAGATTAACTATTCAAGCCTTTGTAGCTGTGGCAATTAAACCATTGTTATAACGGCATTTTTATAAAAAATCACTCTTGTCATTGTTCCTTAACATAAATTCATTATAGTTAATGAATTATGGGGTTGTTAGACGATATAAAAAATTACTGGAATGGTGGGCCTAAAAACCCTCCAGCACCAACACCTGCGCCCGTGATTCCTCCAGCTGCGCAAGCAACGCCAACACCAATACCTGAACCAAAGCCATCGCCAGAACCTTTGCCGCCCGCTGATATTGTCATAATAAAACATGTTCATAACAATGCATTTGATGGTTATTTTAAGCTGAAAATAAATCCGAATTTAGATATGTCGCCAACCGCTACTCCAAACAATTATGGGGTTACTCCGCTTTCATGGTTTGTTGGCAATTATGAGGGCTTGCATTTAAGCCCATATAAATGTCAGGCCGGGGTAAATACAATTGGCTTTGGCCAAACTGGGGATATTGCTAGTAACGTTGATTTAAAAACGGCATTTAATAATCTGCATAATGATATTGTTGATAAATCCACTCTTCTTGGAACGCGCTATAAAGATCGTTGGAATGGGCTTTCTAAAACATCTCAAGGTATATTAACTTCGCTTTCTTTTAACGCCGGTAATTTTGGCGATGATCTTTCTGCAGCTATCGATAATTGTGATGTTGACGCAATAAACGCAAATCTTCAAAAATATGATAAATATAAAGATCCAAAAACGAAGGGATATAAATATTCTGAAGGTTTGCACCGCCGCCGCGACAATGAGGGTAAATTTATTTCAGGAGATACCGAAGGCGCGATCCGCGAATCATTTACTTATTATAATCTGCTTGATAGGCTAGTGAAAAGCGATATTTCTCCACACGAGATAGGCCAGATATTGCAAGGTATCGCCAAAGTGGAAACTGTTGATAGCAAGGGCAATGCGGTAGACATTTCAGCATCCTTGAACACTATTCCATCACCATTATCACGCACGCATTATTTAACCACACCGCCACCTGTTATACCAACTGAACATACAAAACCGGCTGATTTGCCAAAAGCCATAGCAGCGATAAAGCCAAAGCCGACACCAGAACCAGAACATCCTAAAAAGCCAAACTCTAGTGCAGAAGAAAAAGCTCGCCAAATGTGGTTGGATAGTACGAAAGATAATGATAAAAAACTATCGGAAGCAAAACTGCCTAAACCAGAACACCCTAAAAAACCCTCTGTACATAAAGAAGAAACCGCCAGCAAAACGCCAACCGGTGATCATGATAAAAGATTATCTCAAAACACCACGCATCCGCACCCAGGTTTCAATGCTCCTCCCGGGCCCGGGCCCGGGCCCGGGCCTAAAAAATCATTTAATGAGTTTAATAGATAAGGAAATTTATGGCTGACAATAAAGAAAGTAAACATAGTAGGGGTCTTAGCGAGGAAGAACAGAAGGTAGTAGATAAACTACTGCAAAATTTTCATAGCAACCCTGATAGCCAAAGCTTTTTGAAAAATCTAAAAACAGCAACAAAGAAGCACAATATTGATGCTTTTGATTTGATGATTATTTTAGGTGCAAACAGCGATGTAGAAGGCATGCACAAACTATCCGCTATTACAAAATTAAAATATGATCATGCTGATACTGATGGGCAAAATTTGCTGCATTTTGCGATGACCAAAAATGTAATAGACGAAATTCTAAATAGCGCTGAGGGTGAGAAAGCTATTAATATGAGAGATAAGAAGGGTCTTACGCCGGTTATGAGCCAGCTAGAGTCTTCTGGTGTTAGTGAAGGGGCTATTATGGCTGGTTTAACAGAACCGGGAAGTTTAGCCGCATATATGCTCGCCAACGGTGCAACAATTACTGATAAAGATATCCAAGCTGCAAAAGATTACGTTAAAAATTATGACTATTCTGAATTCGATGCCTATGCAAGGCAGGAAGATCGTGAAAAAGAAATTGCCCGAATAAAACAATTCCCAGCTTTGCTTGAACAGCAGCGTGACTTATCTCAAGTGTTTTCTGCTATTGATGAAAAAGGTAGTGACCGAAATGATAAAATCCTCACTGCTCTTAAACAGTGTAAAGATAAAGGGGTTGATTTAAATGCGAGCGCTTATGTAAATCCTGATGATAATAAGCCGAATAAGAATGATGATTTCACACTAATGACTTATGCAGCGTCCCGTGGTGATGTTGCCACCATGAAGCTTTTGAATGAGCAAGGTGTTGATTATGCTTCAGGCGGCAAAAGCCAATTAACACCATTACGCGCAGCGGTAAATTATCAGCAGGTTGATGCATTAAAATTGTTGTTGAATGATCCGAATGTTAAAAATACTGTCAATTTGCATCGTGAGGGCCATTTAACATTACGTGCGGCAATGCTCGATAATCCAGAAATCTCTGATGCATTACGTGCAGCCGGTGGTAAGATTATTCCTGAAGATATTAGTTTGTATGAAAAAGACCCAGGCAAAGATTTAAAATATCTAGAACTGATGAGATCTGAATTCAAAAAGCAAGAAGCAGAAACTGGCACAAGTCCATCCGCTAGTAAGTCTGCTCGTCCGACGTTTGACCTAGCATCTGCCAATACACTCATCGCAAGCTATGGCCAGCCTGTGCAGCAAGCAAGTTATACTGCAAAAGGTTTGCCGGTTGATATAGCCCAAGGGCAGGCTGTGCAAAAAACTTAATTAACCCTTGCATTGGCCGCATCACTTGGTTTAGATTGGTCTCCCGTAATGACCAGATATATTTTCATAACGGGCGGAGTGGCCTCATCTTTAGGCAAAGGCTTGGCAGCAGCCAGTTTGGCCGCAGTTTTACAAGCACGCGGTTACCGCACCAGGTTACGCAAGCTTGATCCATATCTCAACATTGACCCAGGCACTATGTCGCCAATCCAGCATGGCGAAGTTTTCGTCACCGAAGATGGCGCCGAAACTGATCTTGACCTTGGCCATTATGAACGTTTCACCGGCGTAGATGCCCGCAAAGGCGATAACGTCACGGCTGGTAAAATTTACTCAACACTGCTTTCCAAAGAACGCAAAGGTGATTATCTCGGCGGCACCGTGCAAGTTATCCCGCATGTCACCGACCTCATCAAAAACTTCATATTAAAAGACGTTGATGATACTGATTTTATGCTCTGCGAAATCGGCGGCACTATCGGTGACATTGAGGGCCTCCCGTTTTACGAAGCCATCCGCCAAATCGGTTACCAGCTCGGCCGTGACAAAACCATGTTCATCCATTTGACGCTGCTTCCATACATCCCAAGCGCCAAAGAACTTAAAACCAAACCCACCCAGCACTCAGTCAAAGAACTCCGCTCTATCGGTATTCAACCAAACATGATCCTTTGCCGCGCCGACCGCAAAATTGAACCGGATTTATTGAAAAAAATCGCCCTATTTTGCAACGTGCCGGAAGAAGATGTTATCCCCGCGCTCGATGCTAAAAATATTTACGAAGTGCCTGTCAGCTACCACGAATACGGCCTCGATACGCGCGTGCTCAAATATTTCGGCATCAGCACCGCCAAAAAACCAGACCTCAAAAACTGGGACGGCATAATCAAAACCATCAAAAATCTCAAAGGCGAAGTAACAGTTGCCATCGTCGGTAAATACAATTTGGCTGATGCATACAAGTCATTGCTCGAAGCGCTTGACCACGGCGGCTTTGCCAATAACACAAAAGTAAAAGTAAAATGGTTAGACGCCGAATTTGCAACTGCTGCCGATTACAAAAACGTTGACGCCATCCTAGTTCCCGGCGGCTTTGGCGAACGTGGTGCCAAAGGCAAAATTGATGCTGTGCGTTACGCCCGCGAAAACAAAATTCCATATTTAGGCATTTGCTTCGGCATGCAAATGGCAGTTATCGAAGTCGCTCGCAACCTCGCCAAAATCAAAGGTGCATCGACCACCGAATTCGGCCCATGCAACGAACCGGTTGTTGGCCTCATGACCGAATGGAAAAAAGCCGGTAAAAAAGAAAAACGCGGTTCAGAAGATGACCTCGGCGGCACAATGCGTTTGGGCGCTTACCCATGCGAAATCAAAAAAGGCACCAAAGCCTATGAAATTTACGGCGCGAGCAAAATTTCCGAACGCCACCGCCACCGCTACGAAGTAAACATCAATTACGCCCCGCAACTAGAAAAAGCCGGATTAACAATTTCCGGAATTTCACCAGATGGCCGCTTGCCAGAAATAGTAGAAATGAAAAACCACCCGTGGTTCGTTGCCGTGCAATTCCACCCGGAACTAAAATCCCGCCCATTTGACCCACACCCGCTATTTGTGAGCTTCGTGAAGGCCGCCATGGGCAAAGTAAAAGTGGCCAAGCCTAAGAAAGTGGCTTAGAAATTTCATAGAACATAAAACAGAAAGGGGCCGCGATCGCTCGCTTGCCCCCTTCGTATACTTCAACCACTTTTCCCACTACTAAGATGTCGCCGTTCCTTCCGACGCCGGCTCTGCTGGAATTGCTCCTTTGAGTGCCGCCACGACGGTAGGCAGTGCTTTCTGCAGCGCCTCCCATACTGCTGGTGACAGGTCTCTACCAAGCGCATTGGCAATAGCTCTGGGCAGTTCTGCCTTGAGGGTTTCAACCGCAGCTTTGTTGGCTCCTTCTGCTGCCCTCGTGGCACTCTCAGCTGCCATCTCTGCTGCCTCGGCAGATTGTTTAGACTTTCTTACGCAATCCTTATCGTCGCCGAGTTTGCCCAATAACTGCCACGCGAAGATGAGTGTGAGCAGCCCGAAGAACACTCCTGGCGCAACCAAGCCCATAGGGGGCTCGGTTCCGAACCATGCGGCTTTGTATATCATGTTCCCCGCTGCGGTTGCAGCGATGGCGAATGATAGACAAAGGATGGATATTGTGACTACAGTGATAGTTTTCATGATCGATGTGTTAACGTGTGTTTTTATCTTAGCTTCTGGATAGAAGTAAGAAATTGTATTTATAGAGAAACGTTAACAAAAGTTAATATTCGTCACCACCCAAGCATATAACCTAATTTGACTTTGCGCACCACGTCAGGCTAGAATAACGGCTAGAAATAAACGTCAATTTAAAGCCAAAAGGTGTCTCAAAATCGTAAGAAACAGTCTTTTTAACATCACTAAGTGGCTCTGGAAAGCCACTTCGCGCAAAGGCTAAAATGATATAAAACAGAAGGTTAGTTAGTATAAAATGCAGAAAAACGTCAAAATCGGAAATGTCACTCTTGGAAACCGCCTTCCGTTCGTCCTAATCGCCGGTCCATGCCAGATGGAATCTCGCGAACATGCGTTCATGATGTGCGGTGAACTCGTCACGCTTACCAAAAAGCTCGGCATCCCATTCATCTACAAAACCTCATTTGATAAAGCTAACCGCACCTCGCTTTCCGGCAAACGCGGATTCGGGCTGGAAAAATCACTCGCGGTTTTCCAAGACCTCAAAAAAGAATTCAACGTCCCTGTGCTTACCGACATCCACGAGCGCCAGCAATGTGACGAACTTGCTAGTGTGGTTGATGTCATCCAAATCCCCGCATTTCTTTGCCGCCAAACTGATCTGCTTCTCGCCGCGGGCGAAGCCGCCAAAAAACACGGCAGTGCAGTGAATGTCAAAAAAGGCCAATTCCTCGCACCTTGGGATATGAAAAACGTTGCCGAAAAAATCGCCTCAACCGGCTGCGAAAAAATCTTCCTCACTGATCGCGGTGCTTCATTTGGCTATAACACACTCGTCACCGACATCCGCGCGCTCCCAATCATGGCTGAAACCGGCTGGCCGGTGGTGATTGACGCCACGCACTCCGTCCAACAACCAGGCGGGCAGGGCAATTCAAGCGGTGGTAATCGTGAGATGGTACCATATATATCGCGGGCTGCAGTAGCTGCCGGAGTCGCCGCCGTATTCGCCGAAACTCACCAAGACCCAGATAACGCGCCATCAGACGGCCCATGCATGGTGAAGTTAAACGATATGGAAGGCCTGCTAAAACAGCTCAAAGAAATCGACGCAATCGTAAAGCGGTAATTAGATTATAGAGCTTTCGCTATTCCACTTGAAGCCGTTGGTGCAGGTTTGCCTTTTAATGGAGATGGTCCATCAGGAATTCCATCCAGCAATCCGCCCATTTTTAATGCTTCTTCACCAGCTGGTCCTAATTTTTCTTTGAAGACTTGCCTTAACTCAGTCAGCGATATGTCGCCATCATGGTTTTTATCAAAACCACGAAGACTTTTTGGCATTTTTGCTGCACTTTCTTTCATTAGGCTATCTTCTTGAGCTAAAAAAGGATTGGATTGGCCTGAACTAATAGACCCGCTAATTCCATCAGTCTGTAATTTTTTTATAGCTTTACTATAGGCAGCTTCAAGCTTTGGCGTGATGTGAACTTTTAATTCACTGCCATCAAGATAACCGTTATGATCTTTATCAGCGGCAATCATTGCGGAATCAACCGCATGTATTTTTTGAACTAGTTCGCCTTTAGTTATTCCTTTTTCCGGAATAAAAGAGATAACGTTATTAATGAGTTCTCCATTTAATCCATCTTTAAGTATCGGAAAATTATCTCTTAGCTTTAATGCAGTATCTAAAACTTCCGCACGTGTGAGTTTTCCCTCGCCCTTTGTATCCATTAAAAATGCTGCTTCACCTAATGCATGCAGTGCAAGTGAAGCTCGGCTAATATCGACGCCTTTTCCATCAACTACAAATGGGCTTAGCATATTATGCTTTGAGCCAAATTGCTCGAAGGGATTAGCGCCCAAATAGTCAGGATCAAAATTATATGGAGAAGCAGGCGCCATAGAAAAAGCAGTATTAACTGCCGAGTTGATTGTGCCGTTAGGCGAAAGACCTTGTCGCCTAGCTTTTTCAATCATTCTGTCAAACTCTTGCTGTTCTTCTGTTTGGTTGGCCATATATCCCCCTCTATTAAAAATTTATTAATTTAAAAGTATAGGATTTATGTGAAGCCCGTATGACAGTAGTATGAACTATTTGTGACGGATCTTAGAATATCACGGCAAATTGAAGAACTTGCGCACCCGGCCTTTCGCCTTATCCGCATGCCGTTTGTACCAGCGCTCCGGGTTATAAATAACAATCGTATCGGCAATAAAATCTCCCCATGTGCGTTTGTCATGGCGCATGCCGGCGAAAATAATACTAAAACCGGTGAGGTAACTTATATAGCGGATAATGCATTGGCTAAAGGTAAGTTTATCGCGAGTGGTTTGGTCAGCCACTTTCAAACCCATTATCATTTTGCCGGGGGTTGCACCATAGCGGTAGGTGAAAAACACAACATAAACACCCAGCAAAGCAAGCAGAAGAAGACGCATGAAGTTTTCTTGATGAACTATTATCGCATAATCCGCGGGATAATTATTTATTATAAATTTGGCGCGCGCGAAAAAATCACCACGCATTTCGGGGTGGATTTTAAACACTTTCGCATTGGTAATACTGCGCTGGTCGCCATGCGGAAAAACCAATATATTTAGTAATAAGCTAATCGGGTAAAAGAGAATTAGGTCAATTGTCCAGGCGAAAAGCCGGTTGGTCACATCGCCATAAATAATTCCATCTTCGTCATCTTTTCTGGTTTTCAATTTAAACATCGGCACCTTTTAATTCGCACCAAACAGGCGTGTGGTCAGATGGTTTATCAAGCGCGCGCCAGTTCACATCAATCTCGCATTTTACCAATTTATCTGCCGCTTCCGGCGACAATAATAAATGGTCAATGCGCAAACCAATATTGTTCTGCCAAGCTCCGGCGCGATAATCCCACCAGCTGAATTTTTTTACATTTTCATTGGCGGCACGAAATGCATCGGTCAAACCCATGTTCATAATTCCACGAAACGCCGCGCGCTCATCCGGGTGGAAGCAAATTGAACCGTATGATTTTTTGGCGTCATAAACATCAATATCCTCCGGTGCCACGTTATAATCGCCGCCCGCAACAAACTTCTCATCATATTGCAGCAAATTACCAAAATGCTCACGCAGGCGTTTTAAAAAGCGCAGTTTATATTGAAATTTATCATGCCCAACTTCCATGCCATTTGGCACATAAACGCTGGCCACTCGCACATTCTTAACTACTGCCTCGATATATCGCGCCTCAACATCACTATCATCACCCGGTAATTTTGTAGTGATATCTTCAATCGGATGTTTGGATAAAATCGCCACGCCATTGTAAGATTTTTGCCCAGAAAGCGCTATGTTATAACCCAAATCTTCAATTTCCATGCGCGGGAAAGCTTCTTCCACGCATTTCAACTCTTGCAACAACGCAACATCGGGCGCGGCTTTCTGCAAATAATCGCGCAAATGCTGCAACCTTGCGCCAACCGAATTTACGTTCCAAGTAGTGATTTTCATGGAAACAATTTATGCGCTATAAAGATTGCGGTCAAGCCGACTATTTAAGCCGCTTTATTGCCAAAAGTTTTTGCTGCTTCCGCCATTTCTTCAGGAGAAACATTGCGCACATGAGTTGCCATTGACCAGCTGATGCCGAATTTATCTTTCACATTTCCCATGCGGTCGCCCCAGAACATATCTTGTGGTGGCATATTATCTGTGAGCCCGGCATTTGTAGCTTGTTTATAAGCTGCATCCACGTCTTTAAAATAAAGGTAGAAATTAGAATTGGTAGCGCTTGCGCACATTTGTGGGTGAGTATCGCTTATGAATAATTTTGAATTGCCGATTTGGATACAGGCATGCATGATTTTCTTGCTGCCATCTGGTGATTCCATACGGGAGAGTTCCTGCGCATTGAAAGCCTTTTTATATAATGCGATGGCGTCCGCCGCTCCATCAATAACTAAAGTTGGGATAACGCTTTGTTCGCCTGAGGTTATTACCGACATAAATACTCCTTATTGGTTGGGCGTGGATTATACTCCTCATAACTGCCACAGACAACAAAAAACCCGCCTTCTTTAAGGGCGGGCTTTCTGTTTTCGAATTCTTTGAGGTCTACTAATCTAAGTAGTGCTGAACCGGATATTTGCTATTTGCCAGAACAATCTGGTAGCCAGCGCGGTTTGTCGCATCAATGAAAAGCGGAGCGCGTAAGTTAACTGAAAGGCGTGCACCACTTGGTGTTTTTTGAATTGATACAATCAGCATTGGAAGGAAATCTTTTTTCTCCATTTCAAGCACTTGGCGAACTTCTTCCAAATCAGCTGCGTCAATTACATTTGTGAGTGATGCCAAAGGCAGAACCGCAAATGATACATCAGTATCGCAAAGTGATTGTAACACTTGAAAGCGTTCCATTCTTTTTTCAGGCATAGAGGCCACGAAAAACTTTTTCTGGTTCGGCATACCAAGAATACCATTCGGGAACGAAATCGCTTTTGATTCGTTAAATGAAACTTCGCCAAACCGGGTTTTAAAAGTTTCTGTTGCTAGGGCTGTCTGTGCTTGCATGTTTAGTCCTTTGGGTTGGTTATTATTATTTTGGGCTATTAGGGTTAATTAATTGTTAAAATTGAAGATAATTGGTTAGTTTAATTGTTTAGGTAATCACTCAGCTTAAGCTTTGAAATAGTGGCGAAAGCTTGGAAAGTGGCTTGTAATAGGGTTTGGTCTGAAGAAAGTTGGATACTGGCAGCGGCAATGTCTGTATCTTCATTGTCGCTTAAAGATTGCTGCCAATAAGTTTGAAGCTGGGTTTGTTCGTCAGTAGTGTTTTTAATTGCTGTCACGTTATCATCAACGCCTACGCGAACTGATGCAACCTGCTGAATTGCAGATGCTATAAGATCTACCGAAGAGCTAATTAAATCTTGTCCCGAACTGCTGCTACCACTTTGGCTTGAAGATGTAGCTCCGGCAATACCTTGTTGGATTGCAGCAATTACATTTTGGAAAGCAGGATTGCTGCCTAATACGCCATAGCTAATTTCTTGTGAATCACTAATGCGGGCAGTGGCAATATCGCCATTACCTTGATAATAACTAGCAGAAGGCTGGTTGTCAGATGCAAGGCCCGGCAACGGAGTTGATACAGTTGGTGTATTCGTTCTTGAGCCGCTAAATATATAATTACCATTACCGTCAGTAGTATTTAAGAGGGAAACAACCTGAGTCAGGTATGATTGTGCCTGATTTACGAAGTCTTGAGAGTCGTTGGTTGCGCCGTTTTGCCCGGCAACTAAGGCCTGGTATTTACCGGCTATTGTGCCGATCTGGTTTAAGGCCTCATCCATTAAGTTCAAATTACTGTTAAGTATGGTATTATTTGAGGAATAATTATTGATTTTATCAACCTCGGTTTGGTAGCCAGAAACCTGTTCAACCACGCCATTTAACTGGTCATAAGTAGTGGCCTTCTTACCGCTGGAAATTTGCTGGTTAAGCGTGGCAAGATCAGACTCTATTGAGCTGATATAACGCAGATTTGTCTGCTGCAAAGAATGTGTGGCGACTCTATCGACCATAGTGTTACTCCATTATCAGGGTAATGGAAGCAACTACTGTGCCAAGAATTGGGGGCGTTAAGGAATAAGTTTGACCAAGGCCACAATAAGCCCAGCTTGGGCGAAGAGGGCAGTAAATATGAACTTCTGCATATCTACCTTAATATTGGCTATACTAGTTTCCAAGCGAGATTCAGTAAGCTCTAGTTCATGCCTAAGTTCTTTTATCTCATGCTTCGTAGCTAAATTAGAGAGATCGAGTTTATTTAAAGTAGTAGTAATTCCCTCAGCTTGCTTGCGGTTAAAGCCACTGGCTTCTAGGCTGTTTACTACTTGGTTGCTATCAAGAATTAGGGTGTTCATCCAATAAATATAACACCATATTGGCGTGTGCTCAACACATTTATTGGGCTATTGTTTCACTTTCTACCCATTGATAACCCAGGAACCCATCTCTAACCGTAATATTTATCATAGTGCCTATGGTGACTTTATCATAAAACCACCCCCAATGATTTAAAAGCTTATAACGTAAATTCGGATCTCTCCAATCTGCAACTATAACGTTATCGACGTTACTACCACCTTGTCCACCGGCTACATGAGAGACAAATTTATCAATTACCGGAACTGTATATATGTGCGGCTTGGAGTAATCAAATTGGCTGTTTATGAAATACAGGCAAATATAAGTCAGAACAATGAAGCCTGGCAGGCCAATAAAAATCGCAAGAAGAAATTTATTTTCTTGTGGGGCATCTTTTGGTTTTAGGGCTATGAAAAATAGCCACAATATCTCTGCCCCAGTTCCTATATAGGCTGCATCAGTATGCATCTGTTTAGATAAAACTCCGGCGGCCAACTGCATCAAGCATACGGCAAAGATAATAACCATGAGGAAAAAGTAAAAAGTGTTAATTATTTTCCCCCGCCTGCTCATCAGAATTCTTCTTGTTTTTCATTTTTCGAAGGTTGTTCAGCCGCGGTTAGCAGCTCCGCTAATTTATTCATGCGGACTAAGTTAGCCTGAAAAGAAGGCTTTTTATCATATTGATAATATTCGATAACGGGAAGATAGTAACAGTAATCTGTTATAAAATCTACCGCAAGTCTTTTGGTTTCGATATAAATGCGCGTGGCACCATTGGCAAATATATCTTCAATTGCGCCTTGCACATTGGGGTTTTTAAATTTCTCAAAAACTTCCGGTGAATGGGCTCTTACAAAAAAACTGTCATCAAATGCATTATTACCGGTAAAATCTCTATTGATGCGAAATAGCCAGTTCCAGCCAGATGGGCGGCTTACTTTAAATTTCGGCAATGCGTTTTCGCTGTAAACATATGTGCGTATTGTGCATCTGCCTTTTGAATAATCAAATCCCGATGCAAAAGCATATGTCACACCTTTTGGGCTTATATCTTTAAGCCGGTTTGCCAGGCGATTGAGCAGAAGGGCAATTATAATAGCAATGCCTATTACTATAAATTTTATCATCCCTTGCCTTTGGTTTTCATCTTGTTAGGGAAGGCGTTTTTCTCGAGATATTTTATAATATCTCCCGCAATATCAATGCGCGTTGCCTCTTCAATTCCTTCCAGCCCTGGTGATGAATTCACTTCTAACACTTTCGGCCCGGTTTTGCTGCGGATGATATCGACACCGGCACAACGTAATCCCAAAACTTTGGTCGCTTTTAGTGCCAGGCGTTTTTCTTCCAGCGTAATTTCCACCGGCTGCACTTTACCGCCCAAATGCACATTGGCGCGGAATTCGCCCTCGGACGCTACGCGCTCCATTGAGCCGATAACTTTATCACCCACCACGAAGCAGCGAATATCTCGCCCCTGTGATTCTTTAATGAATTCTTGCACCAATATATCAGCCTTCAAACTTTTAAATGCGCTAATTACAGATTCTGCCGCTTTAGAAGTTTCTGCCAAAACCACGCCAACACCTTGTGTGCCTTCCAACAATTTCACCACCAACGGCGCGCCGCCAACCATGCGAATCATATCTTTTGTATCTTCTGGAGAATGCGCAAAAGCTGTAATCGGCATATCAATTCCTTTGCGGGAAAGAAGCTGCAGCGTGCGAAGTTTATCGCGCGAACGCGTAATCGCGACGGATTCGTTTAAGCAAAATACGCCCATCATTTCAAACTGGCGCACAACTGCGGTGCCGTAAAACGTTAGAGCAGGGCGAATGCGTGGGATGATGGCGTCAAAATTATCCAGCCGCTCGCCGCCGCGATAATAAACCTGCGGGTTGCTTTTGGAAATATTCATATAGCAATTTTTGATGTTGATGAACTCAACTTCATGCCCGCGCCTTATGCCTGCCTCAATCATCCGCTCATGAGAATAGAGTTCCGGATTTGAACCCAGAATGGCAATTCTCAATTTCGGCTTGGTGTTATCCTTATGCGCCGGCAGCTTTTTTTTCTTCATTTGCTTTTTCTCGATCTAATTTAATTTTCATGTATATTTGTATGGCCTCTTCCAATTTCATTTTGCCGGTGCAGCATGACCTTGTCGGATCAACCATCAACCGCGCAACACGCATTGCTTGTCTTCCCAATAACATCCGAAATGCCATAGTTTTTCTATTAGTAAGCGTAATTTCTATCTTATATTGTTTTTTGCCAAGCTCCATAGTTGCTTCGATAACATAGCGTT
>JABDBO010000015.1:0-609 GCA_013288575.1 Alphaproteobacteria bacterium | reverse complement strand
ACCACATAGCGCCGGTCAACCAACGGGGCGACGCATTTAACTCTGATGGTTTTGTTTTTATGCACCGGGTTGATACGGAATTTCACAAAACGTTTACCGTTGCGAATTACAACTTTGATATTTGTTGCATGTAATGATGAAGTTTGCGCGCCAGTATCAACTTTTGCTTTCACAATAGGCAGGCCAATATCTGGTAAACTCACCCATTCTTCCCAACCGATCACTGTTTTCTTGGCAAATATAACCATTGCTTTATAATCAAATAATGATTTTAGATGATATTTCGCTACTGCCGAAGAATCAAAGGTTATTGGGTTTAGACCTAGGTGAGAAAACAATTGGCGTGGCAATTAGTGACAAATTGCAAACAATTGCCTCGCCGGTGGAAACTATCCGCCGCAAAAAGTTCACTGATGATCTGGCGAAATTGCTCGATATGATAACAGTAAATGAAGTCGGCGCTGTTATAATTGGCCTGCCAGTTAATATGGATGGAACAGAAGGTCCGCGCTGCCAATCGGTAAAACAATTCGGCCGCAATATGCTGAAAATTCATGATATCCCAATTTTTTACCAGGATGAACGCATGAGCACACAGGCTGCAACGCG
>JABDBO010000014.1 GCA_013288575.1 Alphaproteobacteria bacterium | reverse complement strand
TCGCGAACTGCGGCGATGAAACTTCTGGCATCTCTTTCGCATGCTTCAAGGCTTTGGCCATCCGCATATTTGCCATTGAATGGCACTTTAGGAAAAACCGCAGAAGAAAAAATTTCATCTGGAGAACCGTCCTTACCTTTGCGACCGTAAATTTCTTCAAGAAGCTGCATCCCGCTCTGCCGGTATTTTCTTCTCTCTTTTTGGTATTTTGCATCTTCGGAACCAAAATCTATCTCGCGCAAACGCTGGTCCAAAATTGGGCCATGCACACGGTCTTTTAATTTTGGTGCAGATTTCAGCGGTGTGATAGTGTCGATATGCCGTTTCTTAGGCCCACTGATAATCAATATCTCTTCGTCTTCACCCATCATCGCCGCAAGATCTTTCGGGATGCGATTGCGTCGAACCAAGCCCTTACCACTTAAAGAAATTAACTCCGTGGGCATTTCGCGGTATAATCTTTCATCATTATTGCCGCCGGAATGTTCATGTCTGTTTAAGTAAACTCTTAACATCCTGCTATTCTACAAAACGATTATTACCCCAATATTACAATATTGAGTTATATAGGTTTTTAATGTAAAAACACTGGTCGGCTATGTAATTCTGGGCGATACTCTATTGAGCAACTGGCGGCACTATCGGCACGATACCTGCTTGCGGCAATGCCGATTTGCAAGTGACAGTTCCGGTTACCATAGGAATTGCTGAGGTTGTTGTAGGAGTAAAATAATATCCTGTTAAACGGCCATCATGAATTTCAGTTTCTTTCTCATGTTTTATGAAACTTTCATAATTATCACCTCCGCATAATTCAGTGGCACGGTGATTAAAATAACGTTCAAGCGTATAAGCAGAAGTGGCAGTATTTCCCCTCACTTGAATTTCATATTGACCAGTCGCAATTGGGCGGTCAACATAACCAAAACCTCCTTGATCTGAAGCCTGGTAAGGAGTTGGGTCAAGATGCCCGCATGATGAAAGCAAAACTGCGATAATTAGAAATTTAGTTTTTTGGCGCATTTAAATAACCTCCTTGATAGGGAACATTGGTGGGCGTAGTTGGTTGAGTTGTTGCTGGAGCTGCAGTTGCAGCATCCGGTGTTGCTACAGGTGCTGGAACTGCATTCTGCTGAGCAGCATTTGGTGCAACTGGTGCCGGAGTTTGTGGTTGCGGCATACCGCCCGTAACAATAGTTTGTTCAATTGTAGTGGTGCTTATTAAAGCTGCCGATGGCGCAATTGCTTTTGCCGCATCATAACCGTCATCATTTGGACATTGGAAATGGTAGTGAGCCGCAGTTGGCAAGTTTTCATATTCCGATAATGCGGAAGCCACTGCATAACCTAACAAACCATCACCAAACAGCCCTGGGCTGCGGTCAAGCATTTCATAGGAAATATCTTTTGTCGGTGCGAAATTGCCTTTGCAAATTTGGCTAGCTTCGCTTTCTGCAACTGATTTTAAGAATTCTTTGCGCGCTGGAACCATATACTCACCGCCTTTATAAGATCCAACCCATGTGCGATTAGTATTAGTAATATTTATAAAATGCTCGTCACTCCCAACTTTGCCGGAAGTAATGCTAAGCTGATTGCCGTCATAATCACGCACCCAGGTTTGCCCAACATGCGTGCAAGCACCAAGCGCCATCAAGGCGGATGCAAAACTCAATTTTATTATTTTCATAAATCCTCTTAGTTTTCTATTTTAGTGCCAGAACACTCGTTTTCCGGTTACAACCATGGCAATTCCAGCAGCATCAGCGGCAGCAAACACTTCCGGGTCACGCACTGATCCACCCGGATGGATAATAGCAGTAATGCCAGCTTTAGCAGCCACTTCAACACCATCAGCAAATGGGAAGAATGCATCGCTTGCCAATACATGTCCCTGTACGCCGCCTTTCACGGCAATTTCAACACTCCCTACCCGGTTCATTTGGCCAGCACCAATTCCGGTTGTGGTTTCGTTATGAACAGTAACGATGGCGTTTGATTTTACGTGTTTGACCACTTTGAATGCGAAGAGCAGATCTTTAATTTCAGCCTCAGTTGGCGCGCGTTTTGAAACTGTTTTAAGATCAGCCAGCGTAATATTTGCATCATCTAGATCTTGCACGAGCATACCACCAGCAACTGATTTAAATGATTTTTGGTTTTTGATTTTTGATTTTTGATTGGTAACCAGCACACGAAGATTTTTCTTCGTGGCGAAAATCTCTTTTGCTTTTTCACTCACTGCTGGGGCGATTATTACCTCAGCAAATAACTTGGCAATTTCTTCGGCAGTTTCTGCATCAATTTCGCGGTTCAATGCAATAATTCCGCCGAAAGCTGAAACCGAATCTGCCGCCAAAGCTTTGCGATAAGCTTCAGCTAAATTTGTAGCAGTTGCCACTCCGCATGGATTAGCGTGTTTGATAATTGCTACTGCCGGATTTTCAAATTCTTCAACCAGCAAAAATGCCGCATCGGTATCATTGATATTATTATATGAAAGTTCCTTGCCTTGTAATTGCTCGGCATTGGCAATGCCTGGAATATCTGCATCAGTAACATAAAACGCCGCATCCTGATGTGGGTTTTCACCATAACGCAAAGTTTGGCGAAGCTTTGCGTTAATATTTAATTGCTCAGGAAATTTTGCATTTAAGCGCTGGCCAGTGAACCAATTGGAAATCGCGCTATCATAAGCGGCAGTGCGCGAAAATGCTTTGGCTGCCAAATCTTCAGAATTTTTGGCTGAAATTCCGCCGGCGTTTTTAAGTTCATTTTCTAGCTTTGGATAATCTGCTGGGTCAGTAACGACGACGACATATTTGTGATTTTTCGCGGCTGAGCGAATCATCGATGGGCCGCCGATATCAATATTTTCGATCACTTCATGAAATTCTGCCCCGCGCGCAACGGTTGCTTCAAACGGGTAGAGGTTCACTACCACCATATCAATTTCGCCAATACCGTGTAGTTGCATAGCTTGCAAATGTTCTTTGTTATCGCGCACTCCAAGTAATGCACCGTGAACTTTTGGGTGGAGAGTTTTTACTCGCCCATCCATAATTTCCGGAAAGCCGGTGATTTCAGAAATATCGGAAACTTGTAAACCAGCATCTTTCAATGCTTTGGAAGTGCCACCGGTTGAAATGAGTTTTACCCCATGCGCATTCAACGCTTTAGCAAATTCAACAATACCGGTTTTATCGGAAACAGAAATGAGTGCAGTCTTGATTTTGATCATGACCAGTCTAATATTATACTATACAGTATATTTCAACAGGAGATACATATGGCTAAAATCGAAATTTACACCAAAGATTACTGCCCTTACTGCGTTAAGGCTAAAAAACTGCTTGAGATTAAGGGGCAGGATTTTGACGAAATCGACATTACGCATGACACCAAATTGGTTGAAGAAATGGTGAAAAAAGCGGGCGGCCGCAAAACCGTGCCGCAGATTTTCATCAATGGCAAACATATTGGCGGCTGTGATGATTTACACGCGCTAAACGATACGGGTGAATTGGATAAGCTTTTAGCTGGGTAGCTAAATTTTAATTGCGCTCAAGCGCCGCGCCGCCCTTCGGGCTAGCTAACCGGGCCTTGCCCTCGCCTTCGCACTGCGTGCTCGGAGCCCATAGCATTACATATATGAGTGGAATTAATTAGCAGAGACGCCAATAAGCCTTGCGTCCTGGCCAAGTTCTGGCTGCGTATAGCAAACTGGTTTATCCCAAGTTTTATAGCAATATGGCTGCGGTATAACTTCCGGAACCGGATCAGCATGATATTTGTGGTTAACTTCCGGATATACAAAATCAGCAACTTTGGCACGCCAATTTTTTGTATCGTCGCTAAAATCATCAGACATAGAAGCTGTGGTTTTTGGCGCAGGATTATGAACTGCTGGCATACTATTAATAGTGCTGCATGCGGCCAAAAATGTGGCGAAGACTATCGAAAAAATCTTTTTCATTACCGTATTTTCCCCAGAAATGGTTTATAAACAGTAAATTAGAGGCAAGTTTCATGCCAAATGGCGGCAAGGCCCTGTTTATAATCTGGGTATTTTAAGCTAACATTCAGTATTTTTTTGATTTTATCATTCTTCACCCGGCGCGAGCTTAAATAGAAACTGCGTGCCATTTCTGACATTTCAGCCTCTTCAAACGGCACTGATGGCGGCGGTTCAATCCCCATTAATTTTGCTGCATATTCAACCACTTCAGCCGCTGGCGCCGGTAAATCATCAGCGCAATTGAAAATTTCACCTGGCGTTGGGTTTTTAACTGATGCGGCTAAAATTTGCGCGATATCTTCAACATGAATCCGCGAGAAAAATTGGTTCGGCTTGGCAATTCGGCGCGCTGTTCCTTTTTTCAACTCATCAATCGCGCTTCTGCCTAGCCCATAAATCCCTGACAGGCGAAAAATATGAACTGGTAGACCAGTTTGCAACCATTGGTTTTCAGCTAGCACCCGCCATTTTGAACGGTCATTCGCTGGCTTTAACGGAGAAGTTTCATCCACCCAACCACCATCAGTATTTCCATAAACTCCGGTTGTGCTTAAGTAGCCAATCCATTTTGCCGCCGGGAACTTTTCACCAATAATTATATCACCATTCTCATTTGGTGGAATTGATAGCAATATGTGAGTCGCCTCTGCTAATTTTTCACGCGCCTCAAGCGACAATGGCAAATCACCACGATGAGTGCCGTAAACGCTCTCCCACTTACAAGCACGCGCAAAATAACTTGCAGAATAACCGAATCCAAAACAAAATAGCCGCATATTTTAAGAGTATAGGATATGAAAAAGTTAAAGAAAGCAGTTTTCCCAGTCGGCGGGCTTGGCACCAGGTTTTTACCGGCCACTAAGGCAATGCCGAAAGAAATGCTCACGCTGGTTGATAAGCCGATTATCCAATATGTTTTTGAAGAAGCGATTGCTGCGGGTTTTGAGGAGTTTATTTTCATTACCGGACGCAACAAAAATATTATCAACAACCATTTCGACCATAATTATGAGTTGCAAAAAGCCTTAAACGATAAGGCCAAAAAAGAAGAGTTGGAGCAAACCACTGGCTGGATGCCGGAGCCTGGTTCCATAGCATTCATCCGCCAACAAGAACCATTAGGTTTAGGCCATGCCGTGTGGTGTGCACGCAATTTTATTGGTGATGAAGCATTTGCGGTGCTCTTGCCGGATGAAATTATGAAGAGCAAAAAACCTTGCTTACAGCAAATGCGCGAAGCTTATGAACAAAGCGGCAGCAGCATAATTGCAGTTGGTGAAGTTGAGAAAAAAGATACTAATAAATATGGTATTATTATTCCAAATGGTGAGTTGAAAAATAATTCTGTGCGCGTGAAAGGTATGGTGGAAAAACCAAAGCCGGAAGATGCGCCGTCAAACTTGGCAATTATCGGGCGTTATATTCTTGATAGCGATATATTCAAATATCTCGACCGCACACAGAAAGGCGCGGGTGGTGAAATCCAGCTAACTGATGCAATGGCAGAAATGGCAAAAACTTATGAATATAATGCCGTAAAATTTGAGGGCCAGCGTTATGATTGCGGCAACAAGCTTGGGTTTATCGAAGCAACAATTGCCTTTGCACTAGAGCGGAAAGATTTGGGTGATGATGTGAAAAAGCTCATCAAAAAATATGCCTAATGTCACCGAACTCAAAGAATTTTACGAAACACCGCTGGGAAAATTTACCTGCCAAAAACTAAGACAAAAAATCAGCAAATTATGGCCAGAAGTTTCGCGCGAAAAAATATTGGGCCTCGGTTTTGCACTGCCTTATTTGCCATTACTTGCATATGGAAATTCATGCGTTGCATTTATGCCTTCCAGCATTGGCGCCATGAAAGTTGAAGATGCATCACCAACTGCGATGGTCGATATAACTGCCCTTCCTGCCCGTAATGAATATTTTGACCGCGCTGTATTAATCCACTGCATGGAAAATATTGAAGAGACCGAAAAAATGCTTGAGCAACTCTGGCATGTAATGAAACCGGCTGCGAAAATTCTTTTGATTGTGCCGAATGATAATAGCTTGTGGTTGAAGCTTAATACGCCTTATAAGAAATCTCTCAGCTATACAAAAATGACTTTGCTGCATTATCTGTTATTTAGCAAATTCTCGCCCCGACGGATTTCGCGTGATTTGTTTTTTATTCCAAGTAATAACAGATCAATCAATAGGTTAACTTCATTCCTGGGTAATATATTTTGGCGCAATTACAGCGGGGTTTTGATAATTGAGGCAGAAAAGCTGATTTTTGCGCCTGGTGGCAAGCCAATTAAGATAGCGCCGACCATCTGGGATAAGATTTTCAAGCCCAAAGCCGCTTCAGCCGTGGGTTAACCTTCCGTAAACTATAGAAATATAAAATATAACTATGCATAAGATATTCGATGGCGTTTATGTTGAGGAAAATAAGGATGTGCGCACCTATACGCTAGATGCCGACCGCTCGCCGCATATCAAAACTTTTCATTCTTACGAAAACCTTGAGCAGAAAATCGAATCACGCCAACCTGATAACACCAATGATATTTTAAACGCTGTTACCAACAATAATTTCGAAGCCAAAATTGATGAAGATGGCCTGATACACGTTCACACGGATGACCCGGTACATTTAGTGCAGGTGTTGTGTGATGAAAAATATATTGAGATTGAACAGGCTACCGCAATCATCGCCCATGAAATTGAAAATATTCAAAACCCGCTGATGCAAATGCTGTTAAAAGGCCGGCGCAAATTAAAAGAAGCACGTGAGATTATTATTCAAAACCATATCACTGCAGTGCAGACTGGTCAGGCCGCGAATAATGTCTTAAGCGGGCCAAATGATAAATCTAAGACGCGCTAATTATTTCGTTATATAAGGCGAGAGTTTTTTCGCACATTTTTGTAGTTGAGAAATTCGCCGCGTTTTCAATGCAAGCAGTTTTCCAGTTATTGCCAGTTTCAAGCAATTTTATAATTGCCACGCGCATTGCTTGCGCGTCATTTGGCGCAACGTAAATTCCGGTTTTGCCGTTGATCACCGTTTCAAGTGCGCCACCGATGTTTGTTGCCACCACCGGTTTTCCCATTGCCTGGGCTTCAATCGCAATTCGCCCAAAAGCTTCAGGGCGGATGGAGGCGGAAACAATTACATCAGCATTCGCCAAAACCGGCGGCAAATCTGGCGTTCCGGGGAGGATGATTATATTATCCGGCAAAGTTTTTTCCAGCTCGCGCATGTAATTTGTGTTTTCAACATCACCGACAATCACGCCTAAAGCATCAATTTCGCGCATTGCCTCGATAAATATGTGCTGCCCTTTCCAGTGCGTAATTCGCCCCGGCAGCATCACGATTTTTTTGCCCTGCGGCAGCCCCAAACCTAGTGGTGCAATATCAGGGTTAAATTTATTTACATCCGCACCGCGATGAATGGTGACAATTTTGGTGGGGTCAATTTTGTAATTTTTAATTATATGCTCACGAATAAAATCTGAAACCGCAATCACCCGCTCGCCCTTAGTCATCACCGAATTATATTTGCGCTTGGCACCATTTTGAATGCTGTAAGTGCCATGAAAAGTAGTCACAAAATGCGTGCCGGTTTGCTTCGCCGCCAAATAAGCACTCCACGCCGGTGCGCGGCTTCTGGCATGAACAATATCCACATTATTAGCGCGGATGACTGCTTTTAGAAAATGCGCATTAAGCAAAATTTTCGCTGGGTTTTTGGAGTTGAGCGGCAATTTCAAATGCTTGCCTTTAAGCTGCGGCACAAGCCTGCCGCCGTTTGACATGACGATAGATTTCCAGCCGGCGGCCACCAGCGCATTATCAATTTCCAAAGTCCCACGTTCCACACCGCCTTGTTCCAGCGCTGGCAAAACTTGCAAAATCGTCGGTTTAGTTGACAGTTCATTATCCATAGGCAAATATCTATCACTTATGAGCAAAAAGTACATATTAACCCTTGCCTGCCCGGATAAAATCGGCATTGTTGCCGAAGTTTCGGGGTTTTTGGCGGCGCACAAATGCAACATCAACGAATCGGCGCAGTTTAATGATACGTTCAACGACAAGTTCTTCATGCGCGTGGTTTTCACCGGCAGCGATGTGGCAGGCGAATTTGGCGCGATTGCCAAAAAATTCAAAATGGATTGGAAAATTGATGATTCCAGCCGCAAACCACGCGTGCTTATTATGGTTTCAAAAGCCAGCCACTGTTTAAACCACCTTCTCCATCGCCGCCGCATCGGCACGTTGAATATTGAAATTCCCGCCGTGATTTCCAACCATCCTGATTTGCGCGAGATGGCAGAATGGCACAAAATTCCTTTTTATCATTTGCCGGTTGATGCCAAAACCAAAGCCAAGCAGGAAGAAAAAATTTTGCAGCTTATTGATGAACTTGATATCGACCTTATCGTTTTGGCGCGTTATATGCAGGTGCTCTCGCCCGAACTTTGCCGTGCATTGAAAGGCCGCGCAATAAATATCCACCACTCATTCCTGCCAAGTTTCAAAGGTGCCAGCCCTTATAAACAAGCATTTGAGCGCGGCGTAAAAATCATCGGTGCAACCGCGCATTTTGTTACCGAAAACCTAGACGAGGGGCCGATTATCGACCAGGAAGTTATTCGCGTTGACCACACTTACACGCCCGACCAACTCATGCAGGCCGGCAGCGATATCGAAAACCTCACACTCGCCAGGGCTGTGCAGTATTATATTGAAAGTAGAATATTGATAAACGGTGATAAAACCGTTGTGTTTAAATAATTGCATATTATTATTCACGCTCAACCTAAACGTGAGTTCCATATGAAAAAATTTTTGACTGCATTATTAGTAACCACTGCAATTTCAACCGCTGCAATGGCAGCCTCTGCCGCACCAGCTGCTGCTCCTGCCGGAGCTGCACTTACTGGTGATTATAAAGCAGATGCGCGCAATTATAATTCCATGACCAAAGACCAAAAACTCAAATTCATTGAAGAGCGCCGCAATGCGATGATTCAAAAATCGAACGATAAATGGAAAAATATGAGTGATGATGAAAAAATCGCTAAATATGAACATGGCCGCACTGCAGCTGCATCACGCCGCGAGCAACATAACAGTGTGAATGCTGCGTCTAATGCTATAACTGCAGGAAGCGTGCCAAATGCTGCATCAGCAGTTGCTGCGCCAAAGAACTAGAATTTCCATTCTGCTAAATTTGAAGCCCTGCCATTTGGCGGGGCTTTTTATTTCTTAAATTCGCGAAGTGCAGTGAGGAATTTTTCCATCTCATCATCCGACCCAATCGAAATCCGCAAGTGCTGCGGCAATTGGTAATTGCTGATTTCGCGCACCAAAATTCCTTTGCTAGCAAAAAATTCGAAAGCTTTTTTTCCCGCATCTGCCGCATCACCAAATTTAGCCATGATGAAATTCCCCTGGCTTGGCACTGGCGTAAAACCCAGTTTATCCAGTTCAGCAAATAATTTCTCACGCCACTTCGTGTTATGCGCGATGCTTTTTTTGACAAAATCTTGATCATTCACCGCTGCAATTCCAGCAGCTAAAGTTGGGCCGGTAACGTTGAATGGCGGGCGAATGCGGTTAAGAATATCAATAATTTTCGGATGCGCATAACCCCAACCTAGGCGAAGTGCTGCCAAGCCATACATTTTTGAAAATGTGTGCGTCATAATCGTGTTTTCACCCAGATCAACAATCTCGCGCCCGTCGGAATAATCAGTTGCGGTTACGCATTCGGCATAAGCCGCATCGATCACCAACAAAATGTCTTCGCGCAAACCTTTACGTAGGCGCAAAACTTCTGATTTTGGAATGTAAGTGCCGGTCGGGTTATTCGGGTTGGCAAAAAAGACGATGCGCGTTTTCTTTGTCACCGCTGCAATTATCGCATCAACATCGGTTGTGTAATTTTTCTCAGGCGCAATAACAGGAGTTGCGCCAGCTGATTGTGCAGCGATTGGGTAAACTAGAAAACCGTGTTTGGTATAAATTACTTCATCACCCTCGCCCGCATAGGCATAGGCGATAATTTCCAAGATTTCATCAGAACCGGCGCCACAAATAAGTTTTTCCGGGTCAAGATTATAAACTTTCCCAATCGCCGCGCGAAGTTCAGCTGCGGTTGCATCAGGATAGCGATTAAAATTTTCAAAATCCTTATAAGCCGCGCTGGCCTTAGAACTGCAGCCCAATCCATTTTCGTTGGATGATAATTTAATTGGCTTCGCCACGCCGGAAATTTTTGATTTTCCGGGTGTATATGGCGCGATGTTTAATATTTCTTTTTTGGTTTTAAGCATGGCAGAACATTAGAACGTTAGAATTTAGAACATTAGAATATAGGTTCTTTATCTAAGTTCCAAGTTCTAATGTTCTAAGTTCTATAATCCGTAATTCCCAATAACCACTGCGTCATTCAACGCTGTATGAAAGCCTTCGAATTCCACCAGCTTTACTTTGCCATGAGTCGCAATCGCATGGCCGTGATGAGCATTTGCATCAATAATAGCAAGGGTTTTATCTGCACCAGATTCCTCTGGTTGTAATTTTCCAATTGCAAAAACTCCCTCACCTAAACGCGCGAAAATTTTTAAATGCTTATATTTTTCATCCCCAAGCGAAAGCCACCAGCCGCTCTCCAAACTCAAAATAGCAACTGTGTGTTTATCAATTTTTTCCAATGCTTCATGTTCGGATTCATATTCGTGATATTTTGTGAAGCTGCCGAAATATTCCACACTCAAACGATGCATTTCCAGGCTGGAATTTTTTGGCAACGCCACCTGCAATCCGTTTTCAAGCGCAAGCGAAGCTGAAATTATGCTGCGCCAAAGCGAATAAATTGCCGGTTTTGGAAATACGCCCGCGCCACGCGCCACTAATTCGCGCAACATTTTTGCCTCGCGGCCGGAACGGATAAAATTATGCCCGTTATTATTTCCCTTGGCTTTGGCAACATCCAGCACCAGCTCAGCACGTTCCGCCAGTAATTTCAGTATCTTAGAATCGATCGCATCAATTTTGTTTCTTAATTCTTCAAGGGACATAATACTTGTAAAACTAAGGCAATTTAAATAAAATAGCAATATGCAGCATGTAGCTCACATAAATTCTCCCTATCAGGGCGCTAATGGTTTTTCATCGCGCCTTTTATCCAAATACCCGCCGGATATTGTTCTTTTTGACTGGGACCGCACACTTTTTGATAACCAGCACTTTACTAATTGGGCCTCCAGAACATTCATAGAGCTGAACTTTGCTGACCCAAAACCTGATCCTAAGGATACGAGTAAACTCTGGCGCGAAAATCAGCAACTTTATTGCGAGACATATTTCCCGCCTAAAACTGCAGATGATCCCGGCAAAACTCCAGCTGATATATTAGCTATGTGGGACCCGATCCTGCGCGAAATTTCTCCGGAAAATATGAGATTGCTGCCTGGCGCTATGGAAACAATCGCGTTTCTTGCCAAAAAAAGCGTAAGAATGGGAATTGCAAGCAGTAAACCCGATGATATGCTAAAAGCAGAGGTGGAGTTTTTTGGCATCACCCGCCATTTCGATATTATTTCCGGCCATAAAGAAGGCAGAAAATTAAAACCCGATCCTAGCCCGCTTATTGATCCATTAAAGGAACTCGGAATACCTCTGGGTAACGCGTGGTATGCCGGAGATGACCTCAATGATTATCTCGCAGCAAGAAGCGCCGGCTTCTTAATGCATGTTATAGGCGAAGCTCACGCCGCGCGCATAAAAGAGCGCAATGACCGGGAAGACCCTAAACGCATGGTTTATTATCATAATACTTTGGGCCATTTTCTGCAGCATCTACAGCCTCGTATTGAAACTACCTTAAGTATGCCTCTTTAGATATAAAAGATAGACTGATTTCCGGTATAAGTATATTCTCGGAAAAATTTTCTTCGGTTTATGGCAGAACACAATAAAATTAGAATAACCAAACCATTGAAGCTTGATTCAGGCGTTGAAATCCGTGATTTTGATATTGCTTATCAAACCTACGGCAAGCTAAATGCTGCCAAATCCAACGTGGTTTTTGTGTGCCACGCGCTAACGGGTGACCAATATGTGGCAGGCACGCACCCTGTAACCGGCAAACCGGGCTGGTGGGATGCGGTTGTTGGCGCGGGCAAAATTATTGATACTAATCGTTATTATGTGATTTGCGCCAATGTTATCGGCGGCTGTATGGGCAGCCTTGGACCGAAGGAAATTCATGAAGCAACGGGCAAACCTTATGCGCTCACCTTCCCGATTATTACGATCAGCGATATGGTGCGAGCGCATTCGCTGTTGCTCGATGAACTTGGCATTAGCGATATTTTCTGCGTCATCGGCGGCTCAATGGGCGGAATGCAGGTGCTCGAATGGGTAGCCAAATTCCCACAGCGTATTTTTGCGGCAATTCCGATTGCAACTACTTGCCGCCATTCTGCACAGAATATCGCATTTCACGAAATTGGCCGCCAGGCGATTATGGCTGATCCGAATTGGGAGGGTGGCAATTACCAGTTGGAAGAAAAAACACCGACCAAAGGGTTATCTGTCGCGCGGATGACAGCACACGTCACTTACATGTCGGAAGAGTCGCTGGAGAAAAAATTCGGCCGCAACTTGCAAAATCGTGAGGCGGTGACTTATGGATTTGATGCAGATTTTCAGATTGAAAGTTACTTGCGCCATCAAGGCATCAGCTTCGTTGATCGTTTTGACGCCAACTCATATTTATACATCACTCGCGCCATGGATTATTTTGACATGGAACGCGAATATGGCCAGCATTTGAGTGAAATCTTCGCCAGCACCACAGCGCGCGTTTGCATAATCTCCTTCACCAGTGATTGGCTATATCCAACCGTTGAGAGCAAATACATCACCCGCGCATTAAACGCCGTGGGCGCTGATGTAAGCTTCCTAGAGATCAAAACCGATAAGGGGCATGACGCATTTTTGCTTGATGTGCCGGAATTTACCAATACGTTGAAAGGCTATATTGAAAATATAGCGAAGGAGCGTGGGATATGAACATCCGCCCAGACCTAAAAATTATCTGCGACATTGTTGAGCCTAATGCCAAGGTGTTGGATATCGGCTGTGGCGAGGGTGAATTGTTGAGTGCGTTGAAGCAAACAAAAAACACATCTGGGCGTGGGATTGAGTTAGATCAAAACAACGTTAGCAAATGCCTGGCAGCGGGGTTATCAGTCATGCAGGGTGACGTGAACACTGATTTGGAACATTATCCGAGTGATAGTTTTGATTACACACTCCTCACACACACATTGCAGGTGACAAAACATCCTGATCTGGTTTTGAAAGAGATGCTCCGCATTGGCAAAAAGGCAATTGTTGGTGTGCCGAACTTCGGTTATTGGCGCAATCGCTGGCAGTTATTGCTGAATGGAAAAATGCCGGTGACGAAAAAACTTTCATATGAATGGTTCGAAACACCCAACATCCACTTCTGCACAATTCGTGATTTTGTCACATTATGCAAAGATCTTGATATCAAAATTGAAAAAAGACTTGCTATCAACTCAGCAAATAAAATAATAACATTCTCAGGCTCCGGTGGCATTGCCAATATTTTCGGCGAACAGGGAATTTTTCTTCTATCAAAATAACTTCAAAGGTAATTTATGAAAAAGTTTTTTATATTGGCATTAGTAGCATTGGCTGCTTGTACAACAACTGAAACCGGTAAAACTGCCGGCGGTCATAACCCTGCTGCTGCAACAGAAAAACTCGTCGGTTCTTGCCCGAATGGCGTAAAAGGCGTTATCGATAACCAGAACGGCGGCAAAATTTATTACACGTCGAGCCATCCGCTTTATCAATATATCAAATTACAGCCAAAAATTGGCGAGCGCACTTTCTGCACAGTTGAGGAAGCTAACCGCGCTGGTTTCACTAAACCTGCGCCTGAACATTTTGAGGACAGCACTTACCACTTAATCCAGTGCTTGAAATCTGAAGGCAGCGCCGGCACATGCCATACTTATGTTTCAGGAATTTACCAGTCGCTCAAAATTTATGACAAAGTCTGCGGCCCTTCTTCTTTAAGCCCTGACGAGGAATTAAGCGCAATTGAAAGCTATGCCGCGCACCCTGCCAGCAATATGGAAATTGGCAAATTCTATGGTGCTTCCGGCGCGTTCATGCGTAAATATCCGTGCCACAGATAGCTTAAAAGAACGAAGCAATGTTGGAGATTACCCACGCACCCGTTGAGGAGTTTGAACTAATTTGGCCGATATTTAAAGATATCGTAGCCATTGGAGATACTTACGTTTACGACCCGGAAATCAGCAAAGAAGAGGCAAAAAAAGTTTGGTTTGATGCAAAATTCCAGACTTTCATTGCTCGGCAAAATGGCAAGATTGCTGGCGCCTATGTTATCCGCCCCAATCATCGTGATTTAGGAAACCACATTGCCAATGCAGCATTCATCGTTGCGCGAGATTTCCGTCGCCAAGGTTTAGGCCGCAAACTGGCCGAGCACTCTTTCACCCAAGCAAAAAGCGCTGGTTATAAAGGGATGCAATTTAATTTCGTGGTCAGCACAAATGAGATTGCGGTGAATTTGTGGACATCATTGGGCTTTGAAATTATCGGCACAGTGCCGGACGCTTACCGCCACCAACAACTAAAAAAACTGGTGCCGATTCACATTATGTATAAGAAATTATAAATTAAGCGTCGTTATTCACCGGGCTGTGGCGTTCGCAAGGGCTGCCTTCAATGCCTACGCATGGGCTTTTAAGATCTGGATGATACTCATTGCAGGCGGAAACTGCGCCAAGCAGGCTAAAAACGAATATAGTGATAAATAATTTGCGCATTTTTAATTCCCTTAAAATCTTCTCAAATCTATGGCAGGTTCCGCCAGATTTCAAGGAATAATTGATTAGTGGCACAGCGCGTGCTAAAAGCAGCGCCGATGCAGCTCGCCTTCGCAACAAAGCCTCGGCGCGGCGCAAGAATTTGGACCTGCGCTTTCTCCATCCATATGGTAAAAGCTGCACCAATAATAAGCGGAAGGGTGGCCGAGCGGTTGAAGGCGCACGCCTGGAAAGTGTGTATAGTGTCAAAGCTATCGTGGGTTCGAATCCCATCCCTTCCGCCATTTATTTAATTAAATAAATGCTATTAGCTTGCGTTCTTAATAATTGCTGCAGAATATGCCGCACAAGCTTAAAATCTGCCCAATACAATGGGCCTACATACTACTTCTTTATAGAATTTTTATATGATTGTGAGATACTTTGAGCCACAAAATTGGGGCTTGTATATGGAAAGAGTAAAGCAATTTTTCAGCGACAATGCCTTTGCAGCGCACGGCTATTGCTTCTTATGGTTACCTGAAATTGTCTGGCTGCATGTCATTGCCAACGCACTTATTGCGCTCTCGTATTTCAGCATCCCGGTTGCTTTGTGGTATTTCGTCAAAAAACGCCCTGATATTCCTTTTGACCGCATTTTTATTCTCTTCGCTGCATTCATTACTCTTTGCGGGCTTACGCATGTTTTTGGCATAGTCGTTTTATGGCACCCATATTATGGCATAGAAGGATTAGTTCTCCTTGCCACCGGCATAGCTTCTATTATTACCGCTGTTTTGGTATGGAAAATTATTCCAATAGCTCTGATTTTCCCAAGCCTTAGCGAATTGCTTGAAACCAACAAAAAGCTCAATGAATCATATGAGGAAGTTGAGAGAAAGGTAAAAGAAAGAACAGCTGAATTAGAACTTGCGAATGCCGAACTTACTCTGGCCAAGCAAAAAGCCGATTCAGCAAATCAGGCCAAAACTGACTTTCTGGCCAATATGAGCCATGAAATAAGAACGCCGATGAACGTTGTGCTTGGGCTTTCTGATATTTTATCTTTGAGCGAACCACTTACCGAGAAACAAGCTCAATGTATTCAAGTTTTAAAAACCAGTGGTGAATCTCTGCTAGGCCTGATCAATGATCTTTTAGATATTTCAAAAATTGAATCGCAGGCTATAGAGCTGGAAAAAACTGAGTTTAATATCATCAAAATAGTTGATGATGTTGTTAATATCATGTCGATCAGGGCAAATGAAAAAAGCCTGAATTTTACGGTTCACCAGGAATGCCCTGGTATCGAGAACCAGATTTTTATCGGTGATCCAAAACGCATTCGCCAGATTATTTTAAATCTCTCCGGTAATGCGATAAAATTTACCGACGAAGGCGAAGTATCAATTAAAATCAACTGCAAAAAAACAGCTGATGAAACAGTTCAAAATATTATTATCGAAGTTTCCGATACGGGAATTGGTATTGCGCAAGATAAGCTGGAAATGATTTTTGAAAAATTCGCTCAGGCCGATACATCAATCAGCCGCAAATATGGCGGAAGCGGGCTTGGGCTCTCAATTACAAAAAATCTGATCGAATTGATGGGCGGATCTATAAAAACCAAAAGCCAGGTTGGAACCGGCTCAACTTTCATAGTAAACCTGCCGCTCAAAATTGCGTCATCTTCCGAAATTTCAGCGCCGGTAAAAAGAAAAATAAAGCCCGCTTCGGCAAAAGCAAAAACGAAATTGAAAATATTGCTGGTGGAAGATTATGCCGCCAATGTTTTAGTTGCGGGAACGCTCTTAAACGAATTCGGTTATGAATATGACACAGCAACCGATGGGCTTAAGGCGGTGGATAAATTCAAAACCGATAAATATGATTTGATACTCATGGATATTCAAATGCCGATAATGAACGGGTTGGAAGCTACGGCATCGATCAGAAATTATGAGCGCGAAAATAAATTAAACAAAACTCCAATTATCGGAATTACTGCGCATGCTTTGGCTGCAGATCGTGCCAGCTGCTTTGCGGCCGGCATGGATGAATATATTAGCAAGCCCTTTAACCGTGACGAACTTTTAGACAAGATAACGAATTTAATTGGCAACAAATAAATTTAAGCCACGCTTCTAGAATCGTGATGGGTAAAAGCATAATGCAGGTTTTCAGCTGCGAACTTCACCGCATCCGTTGCTTCAGTCACCAATCCATCAAGACCAAAAAATTCATGCGTAACACCGGCGAATTTTTTCAAATTCACCTGCACGCCTTCATGGCCAAGTTTAGCGGCATATTGTTCACCATCACTTCGTAGAGGATCAATTTCAGCTAAGATTATTGTTGCAGTAGGAAGATCAGATAAATTGGCATAAAGCGGAGAAATATAAGCTTGTTTACGATCTTCTCCTTCCGGAAGATAATGGCTGTAGAACCAATCAAGCATGGCAGTGTTTAATGGCGCTGCATTAACATTTTCGCGCGCAGAAGGACTATTAAAACCATTTTCAAGATCAGTTACCGGATAAATAAGCAATTGGTGCACTGGTGGTGGTAGCTGATTATCGCGCGCCATTAATGTTACGACCGCCGCTAAATTTCCACCGGCGCTTTCACCTGCTACTGCAACGCTCATTAAATCACCGCCAATTAAAACTGTATTTTCCAAAACCCATTTATAAGCCGCATATGCATCATTTGGCGCCGCTGGCCATTTATGTTCGGGTGCTTGAGCATAACCAACCGAAACTACAACGCATTTCGCATTATCGCAAATTGCACGGCAAGATGAATCATACGTATCTAGATTGGCAATAACCCACCCACCACCATGATAATAAACCGCAACCGGCCAGCCAGTCGTTGGAACATTTCCTTTTGGGGTATAGATTCTAAGCAGAATTTCGCCATCATCGCTATTTAGCTTGGGAATCGTTCTATGTTCAACTTTAGCAACCGACCTTGGCATTGGCGCAAGCGCCCTTTTAGTAAAATGTTGGCCATAAACTGCCACCGCTGCCCGATCAAGCAGAGGGATTAACCGCGCATTTTCAACGGTTTGTTCCTCGATAGGCAAAGGGCCCATAGCTTTATGGGCATCCAGAATTGCCTGCATCTGGCTGTTTGGCTTTTGCATGATTTGTTACCCATGAATTGTACTTTCATAATAAGCACAAAATGCATAAATTTTCTATAATGAGATTGCTAAATTTGGCTTATTTCTGCGGCTTTGCTGCATTGCGATAGCTTTCTAAATCAGGCGGTACACCCCTTTCCTCCCGCCATTTTAAACTTGGCTCATTTAAGTCATCAAAACTAATTATTCCGAAGGCCAGATCTTCTGCCATGCGCACTGCCTTTTTCAGCTGAGATTTTGATAAGTGCATTATTGCCGGCTCTTTTATTTTTCCATACCAAACACCGCCGACAATATTATCAAGAATAATGCGTTGAAAATGCGCTTCCTCAACCGCCGGCCAGTTTTCTTCCGCTGCTTTTTTAGGCAGAACCTCGCCGGTGATTTTGAAATATTCATCAATCAACCGGAAACGTTCTTCATGAGGATTTTTGGGTGATTTTTTCATCGCCATATGATTATATATCAAAAAACCGAAATGGAGAAATTTATGCAGAGAATGGATTACGGGGCAGCAGCACCCGAAGCTTATAAGAAATTTATTGAAATATATATGTACCACACAAAATGTGGCTTAAATAAAACGCTGCTGGATATGGTTTATTTGCGCGTTTCGCAGATCAATGGCTGCTCATATTGCGTTGACCAGCATTGGACTGATGCCAAAAACGCAGGCGCGGATTTGCGCAAACTTAATTCGATAGTAACCTGGCGCAAAACTACATTTTTCACCGATCAAGAACGGGCCGCACTCAACTGGGCAGAAGCTGTAACCAAGTTAGAGCACCAACAAGTAAGCGACGCAGATTATGAAGAAAGCCGGAAATATTTTAGCGAAAAGGAACTGGCAGATCTCACATTCGCAATTGCCAATATGAATGCGATGAACCGTTTTGCTATTGCGTTTAAAAAATATCCTCCGGCTTAACATTGTTTTATATAGATATTTTTAATTAACCTTTTGGTTATTATAATTAAAATTATTGACATTTCTTAACTTTTGTATTATAAATCCTGAAAACGAGGATTATAAAATAATATGTCAAAACAGGCCGATAATACATTACCCACTTGGTTACATAAGAATATAATTTTTGAATATTCCGTTACACAAAGATCAGGTTCTAAGTTGCTGCAGATAAATGTAAGAAATCAGCCAGAATTTTCTATTGTAATAAATATAGGGGATGGAAAACGGCCACCAAGAAATTTTGACGAATCTTTAACCAGTTTTACAGATTCTCTTGGACAATATGCAGCAAGTTTAGCCCAATTAACTGAAGATTTTGGTCTGGAATTTTCTAGAGACGGAGAAAATCTTATTATTGCGAATGCCGCATATA
>JABDBO010000013.1 GCA_013288575.1 Alphaproteobacteria bacterium | reverse complement strand
CTATGCACTCATTAGCCATGGCAAAAACGGCATTGGCGCATGGAACCGGGCTGGTGGAAAAACTACTGGTTCTGGCAGCAACTCAACCCAAGAGAAAGCCAATGGCAATCTCAAATCCTCAGATGGTAGCGCACTTGCCAGCGGTAATGCCTCAATTTCTACCACTTATTACGATATGCCTATAAATGATGCAGGCACCGGCACAGGCGCTTATTTCGATGATATTGTTCGCTGGTCAACTGCGCCGCAAATTGATTATCTGGCCAATCACTAATTATTTAATCATTCCCCTTCGCGTCTCCTGACGCTCAGATGGAATATCGCTTCGCTTGGCTGATTGCTCGCTCGGCTCCTGCCTTGCATTATATGTTGCGAGATTTGAAATAAGCTTTTAAATTAATATTATGAAAAAAATTGCTATTGCATCAGACCATGCAGGTTTTGAGTTGAAAGAGGATATAAAATCTCTCCTCAAGAATTATGAAATTTTAGACCTTGGCACCAACAGCACAGAATCTGTTGATTACCCTGATTTCGGCAAGGCGGCCGGCGAGGCAATTTCCTCTGGCAAAGCTGATTTGGGAATTGTTATTTGCGGCTCTGGCATTGGCATTTCAATTGCCGCCAACCGCAACCCGAAAGTTCGCTGCGCATTATGCACAACGGTTGAAATGGCCAAACTTTCCCGCCAGCATAATGATGCGAATATTTTGGCGTTAGGCGCGCGGATTACTGATAAGAGCACTGCTGTTGAGATTGTGAAGGCTTTTCTTTCCACCAAATTTGAAGGTGGTAGGCATGAAAAAAGAGTTGAGAAGCTGACAAATTGCGGCTAAAACACTGTCTCAAACCAATAATTATAGTTTATGCCAACCAACCTCGCTCAAAAAGATAACCAAATGACCTCACAAAACTCATTCTTCAAAACCCCATTAAACCAAGCAGATCCGGCCATTTTCAAAGGCATTCAGGATGAGCTGCACCGCCAGCAAACGCAAATTGAGCTGATCGCGTCTGAAAACATCGCCTCAAAAGCAACTATCGAAGCGCTCGGCACTGTATTTACCAATAAATACGCTGAAGGCTACCCAGGCAAACGTTATTATGGCGGCTGCGAATTTGCCGATGTTGTTGAGTCACTCGCAATTGAACGTGTAACTAAATTATTCGGTGCGAAATTTGCTAACGTCCAGCCACATTCAGGCGCGCAAGCTAATGGAGCAGTTATGTTAGCACTCGTGAAACCGGGCGATACTATTCTTGGTATGTCACTCGCAACCGGTGGCCACCTTACACATGGTGCTGCCCCTGCTCTTTCTGGTAAATGGTTCAACGCAATTCAATATGGCGTGCACAAAGATACGCAATTGCTTGATTATGAAGAAATGGAACGTTTGGCGCGTGAGCATAAACCGAAAATGATTATTGCCGGAGCTTCGGCTTATCCACGCCAGATCGACTTCGCTCGCTTCCGCAAAATCGCCGATGAAGTTGGCGCTTATTTATTTGTGGATATGGCGCATTATGCGGGTTTGATCGCAGCTGGCACTTACCAATCACCAGTTCCACATGCGCATGTAACAACTTCAACAACTCACAAAACTCTGCGTGGCCCACGCGGCGGAATTATTCTCACTAATGATGAGGAAATTTTCAAAAAAATCCAATCTGCGGTGTTCCCTGGTTTGCAAGGCGGCCCGCTAGTTAACGTAATTGCTGCGAAAGCGGTTTCGTTCAAAGAAGCTTTGGAACCATCATTCAAACAATATGGTAAAGCAGTTATCGACAACGCCCGCGCAATGGCAAAAGTTTTGGTTGATCGCGGACTTGCAATTACTACCGGCGGCACTGATTGCCACTTGATCGTAGTTGATTTGCGCCCGAAAAAACTCACCGGTAAAGCAGCTGAAGAATCACTTGAGCGCGCAGGTCTTACTTGCAACAAAAACGCAATTCCATTCGACCCTGAGAAACCATTTGTGACTTCAGGCATTCGCTTAGGCACACCAGCTGGCACAACTCGTGGCTTCGGCGTTGCTGAATTTACCAAAATCGGCACACTAATTTCTGATGTATTGGATGGTTTGACACAAAATCCAACTGATAATAGCAAAGCCGAACAGGCAGCGAAAAAGCAAGTTGCGGAACTTTGCAAAGCGTTCCCGATTTATTAATTTAACTGGAATTTTGTCTCAAGAAATTGATTTTAATGAGACAAGTTCTAGGAGAATAAGTTTTTTTAACCAGAGCGTATAAATAATACGTGAGGATTAAAAAAAATTATGCGACAAAGAAATTGGCCATTAAAATAGATTTGTTGAGGCAAAATGCACTGCCCATTCTGCGGATTTGAAGACACGCAAGTAAAAGACTCTCGCACCACGGAAGATGGCTCGGCCATTCGCCGCCGGCGCTATTGCACACAATGCAAGGGCCGCTTTACAACGTTCGAACGCGTACAGATGCGTGAGTTGTTTGTACGCAAATCCTCTGGCGCCAATCGCTTATTTGACCGCGATAAGCTAATCCGCTCAATTAATATCGCTGCCCGCAAACGGCCAATCACCGAAGATCAGATTGAGCAATTAGTGAATAAATTAGTGCGCGAATTATCATCACTTGGCGAAAATGAAATTCCAACTTCGGTCATCGGCCAAAAAGTAATGGCTGAGTTAAAACTGCTCGATGATGTGGCATATATCCGTTATGCCAGTGTTTATTCTGATTTCAAAGACTCCAAAGATTTTGAAAAATTCATTTCGAAAATTGGCAAAAAAAGCCGGAAATAGGATATCCTAAACCCTATGTCCGATAAAAAATATATGCAAATTGCCTTAAACCTCGCCCATCGTGGCTTGGGGCGCACTTGGCCAAACCCAAGCGTTGGCTGTGTGATTGTAAAAGACGGCGAAATAATCGCGCGCACAAGAACTGCTAATAGCGGGCGGCCGCATGCTGAAAGCTTAGCGCTCAAAAATATAAATGCAAAAAATGCTACTGTTTATGTCACATTGGAACCATGCTCGCATCATGGCAAAACCCCGCCATGCGCAGAGGCGCTGGTTGAAGCCGGAGTTGCCGAAGTCGTGATTGGTTGTATTGATAGCGATAAACGCGTTTCTGGAAATGGCATAAAAATTCTTGAGAAAGCCGGGATAAAAGTAACAACCGGAATTCTGGAAAAAGAATGCCGTGAATTAAACAAAGGGTTTTTCAAACACGTCGAAAAGGCTCTGCCTTATGTGATGTTGAAAATTGCCGTTTCAAAAGATGCAAAATATTTGAGCGGTGATGGAAAACCTAAATGGGTCACCGGCGAGTTAGCCCGAAACTATGTTCAACTGCTCCGCTCGCAATATGAAGCAATTTTAACTGGAACCGGAACTGTGCTTGCTGATAACCCGCAGCTCAATTGTCGTTTATCAGGAATGGAAGATTTCTCGCCAGTAAAAATAGTTGTTGGCGAAACCGTAATTCCTAAAACCGCTAATATATTTAACGGTAAAGAAACCTGGCTCTATAGCGGAGATTTGAAAAGAGTTCTTAAAGCTCTGGCCGAGCGTGGCATTACACGTATTATGGTTGAAGCCGGGCCTACGCTTTCTAACGCATTTTTAAAAGCTGGTTTGGTTGATGAAGTGGTTATTTTCCAATCACCACAAGTATTAGGCAAACATGGCGATGATTTTTTTGCGCCTAAAGCTTTGGATAAGTTTCACAAAATCGATGAGCGAGAAATAGGTGATGATTTAATGCTGAGATTAACAAATAACTAATTACGCTAGGCTGAGTCTTATGCGCAGCGATTTTCAAAAGCCGGAAGCGCAAGTGTAAAAGACATACACGCGAACCTGAAGTTTGGAAATTGCAAGCAAGAAGACCAGCTTAGTAGTAATTTAATCCCATTTCACGACGGGCGGCATAGACATAAGTATGGCCTCAACATTGCCATCAGTCATTAAACCGAATTTTGTGCCGCGATCATAAAGCAGATTGAACTCCACATAACGCCCGCGTTTGCGCAATTGATATTCACGCTGCTCTTCCGTCCATGGTTTATCTTTATGCCGTGCAACAATTTCAGCATAAATTTCGAGGAAAGTTTTGCCAACATCTTGGGTGAAAGAAAAATCTTTTTCGAAAGAGCCACTGTCTAAATAATCATAGAAAATTCCGCCTACTCCACGCGTTTCTTTACGGTGTTTTAAATAAAAATATTCATCGCACCAGTTTTTAAATTTGGCGTAATATTCTTCATCATAAGCATCACATACATGTTTTAAGCTCGCATGAAAATCTGCGGTGTCTTTATCATTTGGGTAAATTGGCGTTAAATCAGCCCCGCCGCCAAACCACTGTTTTGTTGTGCATATAAAACGCGTATTCATATGCACAGCTGGCACCAGAGGTGAAGCCATATGCGCCACCAGTGAAATTCCACTCGCCCAAAAACGCGGATCTTCTTCTGCGCCAGGAATAGTTTTACGAAATTCCGGTGAAAATTCACCCCAGACAGTTGAAATATTTACGCCGACTTTTTCAAATACCTTGCTTTTCATGATCGACATTTCGCCGCCACCACCTCCATTACGGCTCCAGCTTTTACGCTCAAAACTGCCCTGCCCGTCAAGCTTTTCAAATCGCTCACAAATTTTATTGCGAAGTTCACGAAACCAAGTTTCGGCACGTTGTTTTCTTTCGATTAGTTCATTCATATTAAAGGTATATAATGATGAAATGAAGATTATCGCAATAATTATATTAACGAATATATTAGGAGCTAGATTTGGTCATAAAACTGGAACGACAATTTACTTGCGAGGCAGTAGCCGAGCGAGCCGTCAGCGCACCGCTTTCGGTGCTGTTCCAACTGAACGTCAGGAGATGCGAAGGGGAACAATATATAATTAATGAAGTTGGGATGCTTTTGGAATATTTGGGGTTTCTATTGTAAATGAAGCCATACTGGGCGGTGACGCTGGTAAAGCTGCAGAAGGCTTAGATTCAGTTGTCGGTTTATTATCATCTGGTTTTGATGAACTAGTAGGAGTGGCAGCTGGCACAGCCGGGCTTGGAATTGAATCAATAGGTGCCGTATTAGGAGCAATAGGAGGGGCCGCTAAAGCAGGATCCGCCGGAGGTTGAGCTGGAGTTGGAGCTGGGGCTGGCGCTTCTTGAGCCGAAGGGGAAGCCGGTGTTGAAGAAGGAGCCGGAGCTGTAGGCGATGTAGTCGGCGCAGCGGCATCCGGAGCCTTAGAATTTTTATCATCAACTGGCGCAATCGATTTTTTAAGCAATATAATACTTATCCTACGGTTCTGCGCTGCATCAGGCTTTTCTTTATCAAGCGGATCACGATTCGCCTTACCTTCAACTTTTGAAATGCGTTTTTCATCAAGCCCCGTACCCGTTAAGAAACGACGGCTTGCATTAGCGCGGTCTGCGGAAAGTTCCCAGTTTGAATAGCCATTATTATTTTTATATGAGAGCGCGTCAGTATGGCCGATAATCGCAACTTTATTATCAACTTTCTGAATCGCTTGCGAAACCTTTGTAAGCAAAGGCTGAGTTTCCGCACGAAGTTTAGGGCTACCGATTTCAAACATCGAAACACCATCAAGATCGGTGATTTCAATTTGCAGACCTTCCGGCGTTTCTTTAATTTTCAGGTTATCTTTGAAAGCTTTCAAAGTCGGATCTTTTTCCATCGCATCATTGAGTTCTTTCTTAATCTGTTCAAAACGCTTTTTCTCCAAATCTGCTTCAGCTGCTTCGGCCTGAGTTAAGTTAAGCTGTGGTTTGCTGTCAAAATCCGCTTCTTTATCTTCATCACTTTCCGGTGCCTTTGGGGTATCACCTGTTGTCGGCGGCGCACCAGGCATAACACTTGGCATAGCGCCCGGTTTTGTTTTAATGCCATTATCTACATCGGCACTTGCACCTTTTAGCTGAACACCGCTTTTAGCCTGAATACCTACGGTCGGCGTAAAATAATCCGCCAAACCCTTTAACTTTTCTTTAGGAGCTTGCGCCAAAAGCCATAAAAGTAGGAAAAACGCCATCATCGCTGTTACGAAGTCGGCATAAGCAACTTTCCACGCGCCACCATGGTGGCCACCCGATATCTTTTTGACCTTTTTAATGATTATCGGCCGCTTATTTGGGTCTTTTGACATATATAAAAAGTAACGGAAATATATGAAGAAAGGGTAAAAATCCCAGGCCATAAGCCTAAGGAAACTGGCCTTATGAACAATCCTTATAACTTATAGCTTCTAAATAACCCTTCTTTAACCATTTTGCGGTTAACTGGAGTCAGAGATTTTTGATTTGATTTTTGATTTATGGCAATTTTAATTGGTATCGCTATCGTTCTAGGCTGCGTCTTCGGCGTATATATTGCGTCGGGCGGTAACATCGGCATCATCATCGAAGCTGCCCCGCATGAAGTTGCAACAATTCTGGGTGCTTCAACTGGCGCATTGATCATTGCCAACCGCGGCCATATTTTAAAAGGCGTTCTGAAAGGTTTCGGCAATGCTTTTAAAGGCCCAATTTACAAAAAACAAGATTACATGGATCTTCTTTGCCTGATGTATATTTTGGTAAAGCTCGTTAAATCGAAAGGTCTAATTGCGCTTGAACCACATATTGAAAAGCCGGAAGAAAGCGACATTTTCCAAAAATATCCAAAGATTTTGCACGACCATTTTGCCGCACATTTTATCTGCGATACATTCCGTATGATCACTATGAGCCTTGAAGACCCTCACCAGATTGAAGATGCGATGGAAAAACAAATTGAGAAACATCACCATGAAGCATTGCAGCCTGCCCATGCGTTGCAGCAGATGGCTGAAGGTTTGCCCGCAATCGGTATCGTTGCAGCGGTATTAGGTGTAGTAAAAACTATGGCATCAATCAATAAGCCAGTGGAAATTTTGGGTGCGATGATCGGCGGCGCACTTGTCGGTACATTCCTTGGCGTATTTTTCTCCTATTGTATCTTTGGCCCAATTTCTAACCGATTAAGTGAAATTAAAAACGAAGAAGCGCATTTCATCTATATTATCCGTGACATCATGGTTGGCTATTTGAATGGCCAGGCAGTGCAGATCGCCGTAGAAGTTGGCCGCGGCAACGTGCCAAGCAAATTACAGCCGACATTTTTTGAATTAGAACAAGCTATTGAGGCGGCGACTGCTTAAGCGCAATTTACAAGTTATTTTCCAATACAAAACTGCGAAAAAATCACATCCAGAATATCATCAACATCGATTTTGCCGGTAATGCGGCCAATTTGTGATGCTGCATAACGTAAATCTTCACCCATCAACTCAATTGGTTTTTCGGTTGAGAAATTTTCCAGTGAGGCTAAAGCTTTTGAAAGCGCTTCGCGGTGCCTTGCGCGCGTAATAAGCGGCGTTTCATTAAGTTCAAATTTCTTTGAGATTTTTGCAGAAAGTGCAGCAAGCATTTGATCTAAACCATCCCCGGTTTTGATTGAGATATTTAACGCATTCTTTTCAACACTTTTCGCGCGATCAATTTTATTCACCACAACAATCGAATCTTCATCCGCAAATGTCAGAACAGACTTATCTACCGTACCAGCTTCCAGCATAATAATTTTAAGGTCAGCATCTTTCGCGCGGTCGCGGGCGCGTTTTATGCCCTCGCTTTCAATTTCATCTGTAGTTTCGCGCAAACCTGCCGTATCAGCAATAGTCACTGCGAATCCACTAATTTCCATCTGCACCTCAATCACATCTCTCGTGGTGCCGGCATGTTCAGAAACAATCGCCGCATCACGCCCGGCCAGATAATTCAACAAACTTGATTTACCAACATTTGGCGCACCTATAATGACAACATAAATCCCTTCGCGGATTTTTTCGCCACGGCGATTATCAGTTAAATAATTTTTGATTTCTGCTTTTAAATTTTCGATTTTTGCAGTCAGGCGATCAATCAATTCCTGCGGCAAATCTTCATCGGGAAAATCTATATAAGCTTCAACAAATGCCAAAATTTCAATAATCTCTTTCCGCCACTTTTCATAAATATGGCCAAGCTGACCCTGCATCTGCCGCAACGCCTGGCGGTGCTGGCTTTCGGTTTCAGCATCAATTAAATCAGCCAAACCTTCGGCTTCAAGCAAATCCATTTTACCATTCTCAAAAGCCCGGCGCGAAAACTCTCCAGGTTCAGCCATGCGCAAATCTGGCATTGCACCTAATATTGCTAATATTTTTTTGATTACTGCCCGGCTGCCATGCGTGTGTAGTTCAACCACATCTTCGCCGGTAAAACTATGCGGCCCTTTAAAATAAATTGCCAAAATCTCATCAATAGCCTCTCTCTTAAAAGCAAGCTTACAAAGCTTAGCCTTTCTAGGTTCTAAGTTCCCAGTTCCAAGTTCTCGCGCAGCGTTAAGCGCACCGTTACCCGAAATCCTTATCACCGCCACGCCTGAGCGAGTAATTGCCGTTGCTACGCCAAATATTGTTTTCATTTAACTTTTATGAGCTATATTCGTTAAGATGGTAGAAAATAACCAAAAACTTCAGCAAAAACCACAGCAAAGTGGCATCGATAAGATGACAGGCTTCTATAAGCGCGTCAGCGGCTTTGGCAAACAGGCATTTTACAAGCTTTCAAACCTCGAAAAATCTAATATGGAACTTGCCATTCGCCAGCTTAAAAAGGGTGAATTTTTTGATGCGGCCATGCGTTTCAAATTTGTCCTTTTATTGAATAAAAACAATTCTATTGCGCAATATCTGCTCGGCAAAAGCTATTTTTTCGCCGGTAAATTTGACAAAGCAGCGGCACCTTTAAAAAAAGCAATTGCCGCCCGGCCAGATCTTGATGAAGCGCGTTTTCTTTTAGCAGCATGCGGCGGTGATATTACCATAAAATCAATCCCGCGTTCGTTCATTATTGAAAAACTGGATTTTATCTCAACTCGTTATGAAGCTTTTGTTGAAGGAACTTCTTCCGTTTTAAATAACATTCTTGCTGAAGAATTTAAAAAAATTATCGGCGAAAATATGGGTTTCAATGTGCTTGATCTCGGCTGCCGCGGTGGTGATTCCGCACAGATCTTGCGCCCAATTTCCAATGCCGTAGTTGGAGTTGAACCGTCGCTCAAAATGGTAGCAATTGCCAGAACGCGCCGAATTAATGACCTTCTCACTTTCAATTTGATCGCAACCAAATTCCCTGAAGATTTCATGAAGGAATGCAAAGATAAATTTGCAGTGGTGATTTCGACTTATTATCTTGATAACCTCGGTGATTTAAAAGATTATTTCCATGATGTGCACAATCTGTTGGAAAAAGGCGGGCTCTTTGCTTTTAACATCAGCCGCGACCTTGAGCTCGGAACGAATGATTATGCTTTCAAATCAAAAACGCTCATATTCTCTCATTCGGCAAGTTATATAAAAAAGCTTGCAGATAATATTGGTTTCAACATAGCTTCCGAGCGCGAAGCAACCTATTCATCCGGCGCGGTTGATTTAGTTTATATTTTAGAGAAGAAATAATGCATAACCTCACTTTCCCAGACATCGTCGGCATGACCGGTACTATCCTCCTGATTCTTGCCTATTTCCTTTTGCAAAATGGCCGTGTCAGCAGCCGAAGCGCAACTTATCTTTACATGAATTTCGCCGCTGCCAGCTTTTTACTCTTCTCATTATGCTTCACTTTCAACCTCGCCTCATTCGTAATCGAAATCTTCTGGATCGGCATCAGCATTTACGGTATTTGGAAAAATAAAAAAATATGAAAATCCTTCCACTCTCATCAAAACTCTCTCTAGAAGTTGGCACAATTCATTTCGTCGGTATCGGCGGTATTGGCATGAGCGGCATCGCCGAAGTGCTGCACAACCTTGGCTTTGCTGTACAAGGCTCTGATCTTAGTTCTAATTACAATACTGAACGTTTGGCAAAACTCGGCATCAAAGTTATGAAAGGCCAGGATGCCAAAAATATTGATGGCGCAAGTGTTGTGGTAATTTCTTCTGCGGTAAAAAATGATAACCCGGAAGTGCAAGCTGCGCGTGAAAATCACATTCCGGTTGTGCGCCGCGCTGAAATGTTAGCAGAATTGATGCGCTTAAAAATTTCTATCGCCATTGCTGGAACGCACGGCAAAACCACAACTACAACCATGATCGCAACCATGCTTGATGCGGCGAAGTTTGACCCGACAGTTATCAACGGTGGCATCATCAATGCGTTTGGCACCAATGCTAAACTTGGCAAATCTGAATGGATGGTGGTTGAAGCTGATGAATCTGACGGCACGTTCAACCGCATTCCAGCAGCTGTTGCAGTTGTCACCAATATCGAGCCGGAACACTTGGATTTTTACGGCAATTTTGACAAAGCGCGCGAGGCTTTTAAAAGCTTCGTCAGCAATATTCCGTTTTATGGCTTCGCGGTGATGTGTTTGGATCACCCGGAAGTGCAGTCGCTAATTGGTCAGATCAAAGACCGCCGAATTATCAGCTATGGCCTCTCCCCACAAGCGGAAGTGCGCGCTGAAAATATTCGCACTGATGCAACCGGCTCAACTTATGACGCAATTGTGAATGGTGATACGGTCATCAAAGACCTTCACATCCCAATGCCGGGCAAACATAATATTTTAAACTCGCTGGCGACAATTGCCGTTGCGCATGAATTAAAAATTAAAGACAGCATCATCAAAAAAGCTTTCGCGAATTTTGAAGGCGTCAAACGCCGTTTCACTAAAGTTGGTGAAGCAAATGGCGTAACAATTATTGATGATTACGGTCATCATCCAACTGAAATTATGGCAACCTTGCAAGCCGCGCGTTCAGTGACGAAAGGTAGCGTTATTGCAGTGGTGCAACCGCACCGCTTCACTCGCGTGCGCGATTTGTTCGGCGAATTTGCAACATGTTTCAATGATGCGGATAAGGTAATAGTCACTGATATTTACACGGCCGGCGAAGAACCGATTGCCGGAATTGATAAAGACCATTTAGTAGAAAATATCCGCTCGCACGGACACAAAAATGTGGTTGGTTTACCAAGTGAAGATGCTCTACCGAAACTAATTGCTGAGAGCGCCAAACCTGGTGATATAGTTGTCTGCTTAGGCGCAGGTTCGATCACTTACATGGCCGCCAAATTGCCAGAGCAGCTAGAAAAACTTAGTGGGAAAGTGGCGTGAAACTCCCACAAATCCGCGGTCGTTACACTGAAAATGCTGATCTTAGCAAGACCAACTGGTTTCGCGTCGGCGGGCCGGCTGAAGTTTTGTTCAAACCAGCGGATCTGGATGATTTAATTTATTTCCTAAAAAACAGACCAGTCTGCCCTGTAACGGTTTTGGGAGTTGGCAGCAATATTATCATTCGTGATGGTGGGATTGATGGCGTTGTCATCAAATTGGGCCGAGAGTTTGCGAGTTTAAGCATATGTTCCAAAGATAATCACCGTGTAAAAGCAGGAGCCGCAGCGCTTGATATCAACACTGCAATTTTTGCCGCCGAAAACAATATTACCGGCCTAGAATTCCTAAGCGGCGTTCCCGGCGGTATCGGCGGTGCGGTAGCGATGAATGCCGGCGCATATGGCAGCGAAATTAAAGATGTATTGGTCAAAGCAGAACTGGTCGACATGAAAGGTAATATTCATAAATTCAGCAATGAAGAACTAAAATTCACTTACAGAAAATGTGGCAAGATGCTGGAAGAGCAATTTATTGTCACCAAAACCTGGCTACAGGGCACGCCGGGAAATTCAGCCGAAATTTACGCGCGCATGGCAGAAATTAAAAATGCACGCGAAGAATCTCAACCCATCCGCTCGCGCACGGGCGGCAGCACTTTCAAAAACCCACCCGGTGAAAAAGCCTGGCAGCTTATTGATAAAGCCGGATTACGCGGGTTTTCTATTGGCGGCGCACAAGTATCTCAAAAACACTGCAACTTCTTCATCAACACCGGCACTGCCACTGCCGCTGATTTAGAAAACTTGATTAATGAGGTGCAGAAGCGCGTGCTTGAAAACTCCGGCATAAAACTCGAGCCGGAGATAAAAATTATTGGCAAAGCCAAAAATTAGCTGGCTGATTTGCCGATGTTGGCTCGACAAAATTCAATAATTTCGCTCGTAGTTTGGAAAGTAAGGGCCAAACCTGCTGCTGTAAAAAATTCCCATATTTGATTGAAGTTTGCCTCTAAACCCTCAACAAATGGCCCACTATTGGCAATAAAAAGATAATCATCTTCCAGATAAATCGGCTGAGATTCATCATAATCAAGCCGTAATTTCTTTAGCAACCGAATGCGCTCAACTTCAGCCGCCGGAACTTTGAGCAACAGGTCTACTTCCGAGCCGAGAGGTTCTACCCCGGCAATAACTTCCAGCTTGATTTCCAGCCCAGAGCTGGAATCATTAATAACCCTAGTTTCGCCAATTTTTACCACAAATTCTTTTAAACCATTATTTTTATTACCAATAACCGCAAATTTACCTTTAAATCAAGTATGTAATCGAACTTGTAATACGCAAAATACCGCTTTATATTCCAAGCCCCAAGGAACATATATGACAAAAACACTCACTGGTTCAGAAATCGTTATTAAATGCCTGTTAGATGCAGGTATCGACACCATATTCGGCTATCCGGGCGGCGCCGTGCTGCCAATTTATGATGCGCTGTTCAAGCAAAATCGCTTGCGCCATATTTTGGTGCGCCATGAGCAAGGTGCAATTCACGCGGCGGAAGGTTATGCGCGTTCCACAGGCAAAATCGGCGCGGTGTTGGTAACATCCGGCCCAGGCGCAACTAATACAGTTACTGGTTTGGCCGATGCTTTGTTGGATTCAATTCCGGTTATTTGTTTGACCGGTCAGGTTGCCACTCACCTCATTGGCTATGATGCATTCCAGGAGGCAGATACTGTCGGCATCACCCGTGCGTGCACTAAGCATAATTACCTTGTGAAAAAAGGCGAAGACCTTGCGCGTATTATGCATGAAGCCATTCATATTGCCCGCACCGGCCGCCCTGGCCCGGTTGTGGTTGATTTGCCAAAAGATATTTTGAATTCACAAATTGAGTATGTTGAAACAAAATTTGAGGCACGAAAATCATACAAAATCCCAACTAAAGGTGATGCTAAAGCTATTAAAGAAGCTGTAAAACTTCTCGCCAAAGCAAAGAAGCCAGTTATTTATGCTGGCGGCGGGTTGATCAATAGCGGTGAAGAGGCTTGTAAAAAATTGCATAAACTTGTGAAGCTTACCGGCTTCCCAATTACTAATACACTGATGGGTTTAGGCGCGTACCCTGCTAATGAACCAGAATTTCTTGGCATGCTCGGCATGCACGGAAGCTTAGAAGCTAATATGTGCATGCATGATTGCGATGTGATGCTAAACCTTGGCGCTCGCTTTGATGACCGCATCACCGGAGTTATTTCTAAATTTTCGCCAAACTCGAAAAAAATCCATGTTGATATTGATAAATCTTCAATCAACAAAGCGGTCAAAGTTGATATCGGCATTGTTGGCGATGTAGGACTAGTTATTCAGCAGATTATTGATGAATGGAATGCGCAGAAAGTTAAAAAACCTGACCTCACCAAATGGTGGGAGCAGATTGCAAAATGGCGTAGCAAAAAATCATTCCGCTTCAATCAAGGCGAGAAAGTCATTAAGCCTCAATATGCTTTGCAACGGCTCGATGCGCTTGCGAACAAGCAGAAAAAACCATTCTTCGTCACCACCGATGTTGGCCAGCATCAGATGTGGGCTGCCCAGCATATCAAGTTTAGCAAACCTCACCATTGGATGACCTCCGGCGGTTTGGGCACTATGGGCTATGGCTTACCATCAGCGCTCGGCGTTGCGGTTGCGCACCCTAATGCACTTACCGTTTGCGTAACTGGCGAAGCGAGCATCATGATGTGTATTCAAGAGCTTTCGACCATTAAGCAATACCGCCTGCCGGTAAAAGTTTTCATCTTAAATAATCGCTATATGGGCATGGTTCGCCAATGGCAGCAAATGTTCCACGGCAATCGCTATAGTGAAAGCTACATGGATGCATTACCAGATTTTGTCGATTTGGCCGAAAGCTTTGGTATCAAAGGCATGCGGATTAAAACTGTAAAAGAACTTGATAATGCCATCGAAGAAATGATCGATCATGATGGCCCGGTTGTTTGCGAGGTTCTGGTTGATGACAAAGAAAATGTTTATCCGATGATTCCGGCTGGTGCTGGGCACAATGAAGTTTTGCTTTCACCTGAAGATGACTCGCCTGATTTGGATTCTGAAGAAGCGCGCAATGCAGTCTAATATGCTAGGGTTGTTATTATCCCCTGCCGGAAAAATAGACCGCCTCACCTTCATCGGCGCCGGTATCTTGCAATTCATAATCCTTGCGGTGTTCAAGTTCGCCGTCCACTCATTCGCCTATTTTCACCTGCATATCAACGAACACAATTTTACATTTTACCTGCCAGCATTACTTAGCTACTGGATCATATTTGCTCTTCTCATCAAACGTTACAGAGATATTGGCGTTCCCGGAATTATCACCTTACTATTATATTTCCTCATGACAGGCTTTACCGAATATATGTTCCACATGCTTTTAAACATTTCCACCGTCAACCAAACTGAGGGCAAAATCATCATCCACCCCAACCTTGCCAACATCAGCCAACAATCCGCCGAACTAACCTGGATATGGGCGGGTTCGTTAATATTATTCTATTGCATCATCCCGCTTTTCTGGCCAAGCCGCAAATAGCCTTTATAATTTTTTTAGACCTTCGCCCCTCCATAAACATCGCTTTTTAACCAGCATTTGACGATCATACATACTCAATTCTTATTCAAGAGAGGGTATATGAAAATTATCAACCAGGCTTCCGTATTACTTTTAACAGCCAGCATGCTTACCGCCTGTGGCTCAACCAAGGGTGAACGCGCACTTTCTGGCGGCGGAATTGGTGCTGGCGTCGGCGCAGTAGGTGCCGCAGTAATCGGCGCGAATCCAATTACTGGCGCACTTGTCGGTGGTGGTGTCGGTGCAGTTACTGGTGCAGTTACCAACAAACATCAAATCAATTTGGGTAACTAGCTTTTCATTACATAAAGCTGATTCAAAAACCGATAATAAAGCTGCGACATTTTGGTGATGAACACGTCATTCCAAAGCTCCAAACTATAACCGCGATTGAAAGCTTCGTTGTAAATTTCAATTTTTATCTTATCGACGATTTCAGTGGTTGGGATCTGATTTTTCTTATCCAGATAAAACCATTCTGGCGCTTTGCTTCTTTTCAATAATAGACTAACAAAACTGCCGATCATGCACCCCTACCTTTTTGGCTCATTTCAGCCAGATGCATCATTAATTCTCTAGCAAAAACCTCCAAACCTTTAGTATTGGCCAGTTTTATATCGGAGCGGTTAGCGTCCATTTCTAGATTTATCCTAGACATGCTTTCCTTCAAAATTCCATCCAATATGCCCATGAACTATACCAATTGCATAACTTAAGCCATTGCTTTATTCTTTATATATAACCTAATTTTGTGACCATTTTGTGACCGCCTTACGGATTTTTTATGTCGTTTGATAATTTACAGGACTTTGTTGCCCATCTGGAAAAACACGGCGAGTTGGTTCGCATCAAAGAACCGGTCTCAACCAATTTGGAAATGACCGAAATCGGCCGCCGTATGGTAGAAAGTGGCGGACCTGCAGTATTAATTGAAAAGCCCGTGAATAATGGCACGGTTTCAAAAATTCCCGTTCTACTAAATCTCTTCGGCACGGTGAACCGTGTAGCGATGGGTTTGGGAAGAAAGCCAGAAGAATTAAAAGAACTCGGCGAATTGCTGGCGTTTTTGAAATCTCCCGAACCACCGGAAGGTTTAAGAGAAGCCTGGGAAATGTTGCCAATAGTTAGGCAAGCCATGAAAATGCGCCCGAAGTCGGTTAAAAAAGCGCCATGCCAAGAAGTTGTTTTGACTGGTGATGATATTGACCTCGCCAAACTCCCCATTCAAATCTGCTGGCCGAATGAACCGGCACCGCTCATCACTTGGCCACTGGTTGTGACTAAAGGCACAGGATCAGAAAAAACTGATGATTATAATCTTGACATTTACCGCATGCAGGTCTTGAATAAAAACCAGACATTGATGCGCTGGCTAAAACATCGCGGCGGTGCAGCTCATCATCGTGGCTGGAAAAAGCCTGAACCTTTCCCTTGCGCTGCCATAATCGGCGCTGACCCAGCAATGATTTTAGCAGCTGTCACTCCTATTCCTGACACTATGAGCGAATATGCTTTTGCGGGATTATTGCGTGGGCAAAACACTGAGCTTGTTAAATGCAAAACCATTGATCTCGAAGTTCCCGCCAATGCCGAAATTGTTTTAGAGGGCCATGTAAGTTTTGATGATTACCGCAATGAGGGACCATATGGCGACCACACGGGTTATTATAACTCGGTTGAACAATTCCCGGTTTTCACAATTAGCGCAATTACTATGCGCAAAAACCCAATTTATCATTCAACTTACACTGGCCGCCCACCAGATGAATGTAGCGTTCTGGGCGAGGCCCTCAATGAATTGTTCGTGCCATTATTAAAACAGCAATTCCCAGAAATCGTTGATTTTTGGCTGCCACCAGAAGGTTGTTCATATCGCGTTGCTGTGGTTTCCATCAAAAAACAATATGCAGGCCAGGCGCGCCGCGTGATGATGGGGATTTGGAGTTTCTTGCGCCAATTCATTTATACCAAATTCGTGATCGTGGTTGATGATGATATTAATATCCGTGATTGGAAAGATGTGATCTGGGCTATATCAACGCGTATGGACCCTGTGCGTGATACCATGCTGGTTGAAAACACACCGATTGATTATCTGGATTTCGCCTCACCTGTGAGCGGCCTCGGCGGCAAAATGGGGCTGGATGCAACTAATAAAATTGATGGTGAAACTTCCCGCGAATGGGGAACGTTAATTAAGATGGATGAAAAGGTGGAGAAGAAGGTTGATGAGCTGCTTAAGAGCCTAGGCTTGTAACTTTCTGCCTCGATTTGCATAATTCATCAGAAACTACGCAACCAGAAAAACCATCATTTTTCTCTATTCCGCGCCTAATTAAAAGTTCTACAGCCTGCTTCGGATTAAAAACTAAACTTCCTTCGCGGCCTGCATTTGACGTTGCATATTCTGCTTCTGCAAGTTCTTTTTGCCAGACATGGCGCACGGGCATTCTCCCAGCTTCACTTTCCGCTGTAATATAGCTCCATTCGCCAACTCCTAAACCAAAGTAACGTGAAGCCATTTCTGCGCTGTTCGCTAAAAATTGAAATTCAGATTCTTCGGGAAGACTAGGCCTAATTATCTTATCCCGAACATAAGTTGTGCCTTTTAAAGGAAAATCTGCAAAGCAATGTAAAATAACTCCGCAATGCCCTAGGCTTTCAGATTTATTTGGTCTGAACGAACTTATCCAGGCAATAGTTCGAGCCTCACAACTCAAATTACTCTTGCGCGATGCTTGTTGATTTTCTTGTGAAATCATGCTCACCCATGCTCTGGTTTGATCTTCATGTTTTAAAACATCTCTTGGCGAACTCCTAAATCTTTGCCATTTATTTGACCTTCCCAATAAATCTTCGGGTCTAGGCCGATAACCTGCCGCATCTTCACACGCATTCTCGCCAAAAGCCGTAACTGGCTTTGGCCCGACCATCGTAATATCAAGTTTGTTAGCTATTGCGAATTGATTTATAAGCTCAGGAAGCCCAGATTTATCATTGCCAAACTCAGCTTGAGGCCACCATCTTAACTCAAAAGTCGAAAAATCTTGCGCATCGGTCCCAATAAGATTTTTTGCCGCATAGCGAATCGGAATATATTTCCCATTGAATTGAATGTGATATCCAGCTGTGAGCCCAGGCAAAGAATCAATTGCATGGCGCAAATTTCCTTCACTATGTGACCCTGACACACCGGCACAATCCATTCCTCCTATAAAAACGACTTTTGGTTTTTTATGCCTATACGGATATATATCAAAAAAAGCTGATACTTTCTTTTCTATTTCCTTGGCGTGATTAATTCCAAAGCTAAGGCCGGTAGTCACTATTACATCTATTTCATTTCCAACGGATGTAGACGATAATGTGTAATCAATAACCATGCTTGATATTAAGTCGATATCATCCGGTGATATATCATAACTGTCTTTTAATTGTGGTAACGCGCCTAACTTGAATCTCCAGTAAGGAGTTGTTGATAGATCCATCCTATTTAGCGCGAGCCTTAAATAACTCCTATCGTGACTAGGAAAACTATCTAGTGGGTTATAATCATGCCTTGTGCCGTCACTCAATATTCTGACGACAATACTACCGGGATGGGCAGAAATATTGCCACCGGTCTCTATTAAATGTAAATCTTGGTTGCGTATTATTGGTATTGCATTCATTTTTAGTTCACATCTATAATTGATAAAAATATATTAAAATTCATTAATAATGTCAACCCTCCTTACGATCTCTTATGGCGATACTGAAACCGGGCCGGAACTGCTAGAAGCCGCGCTTTCTGTGCTTGCTGAAGCCGGCGGCATGTTTGAAATTGAAACAATTCAGCTTGGAGAAGAATTGGTAAAACTGGGCTATGATCAAGGGTTTAGCGAAGATGAGCTGCGCAAAATTCATTGTTCACACATATTATTTATTGCGCCAACTAAGGAAAATATTACCAAAAACCTCTGTGAAGCGCTGCAAATCCCCGATGTGCGCGAAACTTATGGAACAGCACAGGCTTATTTAAATGACGAATATGCAATTTTTGAACCAAGTGACCTGACACCTTCTGCCATGCTTGATACGGCAATAATGTTGTTAAAACATACGCAGCAAATTGAAACTGCCGAACGAATTAAAAAAGCTCTAAAAAGCGTTGATCCGGAACTGCCCACAGAAAAATTTATTCAAGCAGTAATTGCAAAACTTTGGACTAATTAATTTTAGGCGCATTACATACCATGATATTGAAAAATTCATTTATATGAGATGAGTACGTCGTAATTTTTCGCTCGCAGAAACTGAAGTGTATAACAACATACATGAATGTTTCGAGAACGAAAAATTACAAGTAATCAACCATAGAAATGGATTTTTAGCTTGCGGCGGCCAAGAGTTTTTCTGCCTGATCATGAGAAATCAAACCCTCAATCATCTGCTCCATCGGTTTGCCACCATCCATGAAGCCGGTGATATCTTGCGTGCTCTGATTAATGCGGTGATCGGTCACACGGCTTTGCGGGAAGTTGTAAGTGCGGATACGTTCAGACCGGTCTCCGGTACCAACCTGGTCTTTGCGTGCCGCCGAATATTCAGCTTCTTTACGTTGGCGCTCAGCTTCATAAATACGCGAACGCAAAATTTTCAAAGCCTTCTCTTTATTTTTAATTTGCGATTTTTCATCCTGAATCGCCACCACTACGCCGGTTGGAATATGCGTAATCCGCACAGCAGAATCTGTAGTGTTTACCGATTGCCCACCTGGGCCAGAGCTTCTGTAAACGTCGATGCGCAGATCTTTTTCGTGAATTTTGATATCAACTTCTTCCGCTTCCGGCAAAACTGCAACCGTGCAGGTT
>JABDBO010000012.1 GCA_013288575.1 Alphaproteobacteria bacterium | reverse complement strand
CACCGCGAATTTTGATCATATCTACCAGTTTACCGCCGGTGGTTATTAGCGCCGAGGTTAGAATTTGGTGAACTTTTTCAGAATCTTCAGGAGTATCTACTTCGCCGGAAACAATTACGCCGCCGCTTATTGATTCAAATTTGACGTTTGAGGTTGGTATTAAACCTTTGATGATTTTTCCTATATAAGCGGTATTGGCAGAGACAATAATATCCGCTTGCATGATGGTGTTATTATTAACATCAAGCGCATGTAATGTGGTTTCGCCGCTTTTTACACCATAAACATAAATATAATTTGGTGAGCGAACATCAATATCTGCAATATCAGGATCGGCAATAAAAACGTGAGCAGCAGGGCGCGGCAGTTTAACGATTTCGCCTTTACCGACACCAACTTCAATTGCCATAGCACTAGGCGCGCTAATCATCAGCGCCAAAAAAGTGAATGCTATAATTGCTCTAGATAATTTCATCATTGCGGTATGTCCGTAGAATGCGGAGTTGGTTTTGTACTTGTATAAGGCTGCGCGGTCGTAGGTGACGGCGCCATTATTGGGCCAGGCTGAGTAGTATCAGGGCCAGCATTTACTTTAGTATCCAAGCTGGCTTTACCGCGTGTAACCGTAACGTCAAAATTGTTATCCGGGCGGTATTGATCAAGCACTTTGCTCACTTCATTATCTTTCGTATAAGTCTTGGTTTCCACATCAGTTACCGGGTTGAACGTCACGCTGCCGAGGCTGCGCAAAATTAGCGATATTTTGCCCAATTCTTCCGCCACCAGAACTTCTTCCGCCTGTTTTGGCGTAACTTCTAAAGTCACAGTTTTTGGAACCATGGTTTTATGGTCAGGATTATTCACTTGCTGGTCAATTGCCAGAACGCGAACATCTTCAACAAAGGTTTCACTAGCATAGCTTTTGCCGCCAGCCGGAAGATCAACTTCGTGAGTCAGTAACAAATCAACATGGTCACCTGGGAAAACGAAGCCAGCATTGGCCGAAACCACGTCAACGCCAACCGAAATTGCGCGTTTGCCGGGCTGCAATACCGCACTTAAAAATCCGCCTTCTTTCGGGGTGACGATTTTATCTTTTTCCAGCGGCTCACCAGTTTTTATGAAGCTTCTGATAACCGCGCCATCCAGATCTGCCATATTGGCATTTTTCTTTTGGATATAATTAGGTTTTATGTCTTTCGGATCCATATCAACCAGGTTGATATCTGTAGCTGCCACAAGGAATTTGCCGGAAGTAAGGTCAACCTTGGCAACCAGCACTTTTTCGCCATCATTTGCCTGGACTTCAGGCTCATCTTTCGACTTGAGCGCAAAGGTCACACCCGCCGCAAGAACCAAACCGACAATAACGATAATTATGTAGCGCATTTTCTAGAATTTACCTCTAAAACATCCAGGATCTATGGTCATAAGACCACAGTTTCGTTAACAAAGCGTAAACGCGAATTTAAGCCATTGTGGCACGGGTTTTCGAGAAGGAAAGTTTTAACGCAAGTTTGGCGGCTTTAGGCCATATAATAGTTAGAACTGAGATTATGCGGCTACAGAAGGGTTATTTTGATTAATTAGGTTCTTTGTAGAAAGTCTCTTTAACATTAGCCAAAAACCTTTCAGGCACAAACCATTCAGTAAATCCGCAACTGCCACAAACGCGAAGATTAAATTTAGCTGCGTCAAAATCTTTTATCGGCAAAAGCATTGACCCAAGTCCTCCTAGGCGCCCATTAGCAGAAACTTCGTTGCTGTAAATTTCGGTGCCGTTGCAATTCTTGCAATTTTTATCTGTCATACTCACTATGTTATTTAGAAGATTTCATCTGATAGCTTAAATAATCATCAATCTCAAAACTATCCACCATCACTGCGTCAAGCCATAGCTCGTTGGCTTTTTTGAGTGATTCAGCTTCTTCTTTGGTGATGATTTCCGCAGCCAAAGCCTCTTTCACCAGCATTTCCGGCTTTCCTTTTGGCAAGCGCTTCTCTTTACTGGCAGCTTTGATGCGGGCGAGAACCGGCTCCATTTCGTAAACTGTAGCATGGGCTTTTTCTAGCACCGACAAATGCTCTTTCGCATCCGGCATGAAAATATCAGCGGTTAAGTGATCGCGGAATTCGCCTTGCTCCAGCAAGCGTTTCGCCAGTTTGTGGCCCAGCCAATCTGCTGGCATGGTGCCTATTGGGTTGATGCGTGAGAGCAATCCGAATGTATATTTGAAGCCCCAACCCATATTTTCATATAAACCTTCGAAAGCTTTTTGCGTTTCATACATGCAATATTGCAAAACCCATTCCACGCATTCGCGGTCTTCCTCGCGTGAACCTTCGGCGGTGTAACGGCGCAAAGTGCATGAAGCCATTAGCATATATGATAATGCATCGCCGAAGCGTGAGTTGATGCGCTCTTTCATTTTAATTCCGCCGCCGTAAAGTGCGAGTGCGACATCAGTCATAAATGCGAATTTGGCAGAGCTCCAAGCGAGTTTGCGTTCGTATTTGCCGACAATTCCGCCTTGTGATGGTTGATGGGCATAACCGCGGGTGATGAAAAACACTGCCGAGCGGCATTTGTTGCGCACCAAATGGCCAACATGCGCCCAGAAATTATGGTCGAATGCTTCCAAGTCATCATTCATCAGCGCTTTAATTTCAAGATATGAATATGGATGGCAACGCACTGCGCCCTGCCCGAATTGGATTAGGCCGCGCGTCATAATATTTGCGCCCTCAACCGTAATTCCCACCGGAACGCCCATATATGGATGCGCCAGCAAATTGCGTGGGCCGCGAATAATTGCAGAACCGGCCAAAATATCCATGCCGTCATTTATAATAGTGCGGAATTTTTCAGTCGCGTGATATTTGGCAATTGCGTTTGTCACCGCCGGTTTTGCGCCGCGGTCAACTGCGCCGGCAACGAATTTGCGCATGGCTTCTATCATATATGTAAAGCCGGTGATGCGCGCCATCGCTTCTTCAATCGCTTCGAATTTGCCGATGCTCATGCCGAATTGTTTGCGCACGAGTGAATAATCACCCACCACGCGGCTAACCAATTTTGCGCCGCCTGCTGAAGTTGATGGGAGCGAAATTCCGCGGCCAACTGCCAAGCATTCCATAAGCATCAGCCAGCCTTTGCCGATTCCTGCATCGCCGCCGATTACGCGGTCAGTTTCGATAACTACATCTTTGCCCCAGAGCGGTGCGTTTACAAATGGCACGCCCATTGGATCATGGCGTCTGCCGCGTTTGATGCCGGGTAAATCGCCTGGAAGTAATGCGCAAGTAATGCCCGGTTCTTTGCCGTGGCCGAGAAGATTTTTCGGATCGGATAATTTGAATGCGAGACCGATAACTGTGGCGACGGCACCTAATGTTATGTAGCGTTTTTCGAAATTGATTTTGATTTTGATTTTGCCGTCTTCATCTTTAAACGCTTCGCCGCGCGAGCTGATATTGGCAGCATCTGAACCGGCATTTGGTTCAGTCAAGGCGAAACACGGAATTTCGCGGCCATCTGCCAAGCGTGGCAGGTAATAATTTTTTTGCTCCTCAGTGCCATAACGATGCAACAACTCACCGGGCCCAAGAGAATTTGGCACCATTGTGGTGATGGCTAAAACTTGTGAGCGGGTTGCGAGTTTGGCGACAACTGATGAATGGCCGAGCGCGGAAAATCCGAGGCCACCATATTGTTTTGAAATTATCATGCCGAAGAATTTTTCCTTTTTGAGGAATTCCCAAACTGCCGGTGATAAATCCCGATCGCGGAAAATTTCCCAGTCGCTCGTCATGCCGCAAACTTCGTTTACTTTAGTATCCATGAATTCGCGTTCTTCTTTTGAGAGTTCTGGATATGGTTCGGCAAAGATTTTGGCGAAATCTGGTTTACCGGAGAATAAATCCGTTTCAATCCAATTGGTTCCGGCGCGAAGCGCGGTTTCCTCAGTTTCGGAAACCTTCGGCACCAGGCCTTTTTTCTTGATAAAATTGAATAAGTTAGAAGTTATATATTTACGACGGATATCTTTTATGAGGAAAACTGCAAAAACCGGCACAACTATAAACAGCAGCGGCCACCACACCAAAAGCGCCGCTATAGCTGCAAAACCCGCCCAAGCAGCCAATGGCAGCCCAAAAAACCCGATTGCGAGAGCTGCGATAAGAATCAGAATCAAAAGCATAATTTCCCCTATTTTGGATGGCTGATTCTACCATATAAATAGTTAACTATCCTCTAATTGTTAGTCACAGCCAAAAAATCACTTACGGTTTCATATTAGTGTAACAAAACTGGAGTATTATTAACCTATCAACAGGAGTAATTATGAGTCACCCACATGGTTTTCACCCGCATTTATTTGTTAATGTCAATCTTGGGCCTCTAAATGGTTGCAGCATGCCATCTGGCCCAGTTTCGCCTTATTGCAAGCCTTTTTACCCGCATCATGGTGATGGCATAGGCCATGAATTAAAAGAATTAGCAGAAAATACAGCTTTGCTGCCTCTTCACATTATTGAAGGCGTGGGCAAAGGTTTAGCCGGCATTTTCGAAGGCGGCCCAGGCGGCGGATATGGTGGTCCAGTACACTTTAGCGCCCACGTCCACATCGGCGGCGGCGGTTTTCATAGATTTTAAGCAACCTCATACCCTGGTTGGAAAAAGCCCGAATTTTTTCGGGCTTTTTCATTTTTAGCTTGGAATTGCGCCTAAAATTATGCCAGAATTATGCGATTATTATAAAATTCTTAAATAATTCGCTTTTGTTTCATAAAACTGCAACATTGATGGGTTAGGTTGAAGGTATAAAGAATAACAATTTGGATTTTTCAAAATGGCCGAGACATTTTTCACTGTTGATGATCTTCTCAAGAATAAGGAATTCGAAGCAGCTCTTGCTGATATTGCTACAAGATTTGGCCCTCAAAAAGGCGATGGTTATGTTGAAAAAGGCCTAAAGATGGCAAAGCTAGGATTGAATGTAAATGGAACTTTAGCAGCTAAAATTGCTACAGCCCAAAATGATCCAGATTTAACAAAAGCAACAAAAGAAGATGGCATGGGCGGTCTTATAAAGGCTGCTATTGATAAAGGTTATATTCATATAGATCACGATCTAGATGCCGATCTTGCAACAAAACAGCTAGAAGCTATTAACGCTCACCCTGGTGTAGATGGATTATTAACAGAAAAAGAAATCCACGATATAGTAGCGGCGGCAGTAAAAGCTGCGGACGAGAGAAATAATGCCAAGTCTACTGTTGCAGCAACAACCACAACCCCGCCAGCCAGCGAGCCATCAGCCACTGCCACACCAACAACAACAACCCCTGCTAATTCGGCAACTCCTTCTGCTTCTCCAGCACCTACTAGCTCTACCACAGTTAGCGCTTCACCTGCTGCTGATGCTACAAAACCGCAAGACGCATTAAGCCAATTGGCCGATTTACAAAAACAAATGCTTCAACAACAGGCAGAGCAAAAGAAAGATGAAGCTAACAAAGCTATAGAAGCGAAAATTGCCGCAGCTAAAGAAGCTGAAGCCAAAAAACAAGAAGAAGAAAAAGACAAAGAAGATAAAGGTAACGTAAAAACGATAATAGGTTTCATTGATATGTTATGCTCAGCTCTTCATATGGATGGCTTAAAAGAACAGCTGGAGGCTATGGTGAAGGGTGTTGCGATTAAAGGTGGTGATCCTTATAATATATCTGCCATGGGAATGTTTTCCGCTGCCGGAGAATTTATGTCAGGTAAAAGCCCTACAGAATTAGCTGGCGCCAAAACAGGCAATACAGCCGGTAGAACAGGCACCTAATCTATTTATAAAACTTTCCACCACTCTTCGCCATTTCAGTCAGTAGTTTCGCTGGCTTGAAGCGCACGCCGTATTTGCTTTCAAACTCGGTTAAACGCGCTACCACATGTGGAATCCCAACTGCATCAGCATAACGGCATAAACCGCCGCGGAATGGCGGGAAGCCAGTGCCCATTATCATTGCCATATCGAGATATTCCGGTTTTTCGATGATGCCTTCCTGCAAACACATTGCGGCCTCGTTGACCATTATCAATATGCAGCGGTCGATGATTTCTTGGTCTGGTAGGTCGTTGGTGCCAGTGCCGGAAATTTCAGTATTGAGCGTTTTTTCTTTGCCGTTATGGATATAAAAACCTTTCTTGGCTTTTTTGCCCAATAGCTTTTTATCTTCGTAAATTACGCGCAGCAGTTCTGATAATTTCACGCGGTCGCCATAAGCATCTTTGAGGATTTTGGCTACTTTATAGCAGACGTCAATTCCCACTTCATCAGCTAGCGTAAACGGACCCATTGGCAGGCCGAATTTATACATTACTTTATCAATTTTTTCGATTGAGGCGTTTTCTTCTAACATCAAAACCGCTTCATTCATATATGGCAGTAAAATGCGGTTGACGAGGAAGCCTGCGCAATCGCCCACTTTTATTGGCGTTTTGCCGAGTTTTTTGGCGAGTGCGAAAGTGCTGGCGATTGTTGCATCATCGGTTTTTTCACCAGGGATAACTTCGACGAGCGGCATACGATTTACCGGGTTGAAGAAGTGCATGCCGATAAATTTTTCCGGGCGTTTGAGTGGCGCAGAAAGTTTGGTGATTGATAAACTTGAAGTGTTTGATGCTAAAATCGCGTCAGACTCAATGTGAGTTTCGGTTTCAGCGAGAACTTTGTGCTTCACATCCATATTTTCAACAATTGCTTCAACGACAATATCGGCATTATCAAAGCCGCTGAAATCAAGCGTGCCGGAGAGTTTGTTCATTTTATTATCAATTTCCGTATCGCGAATTTTGCCGATTTTTTTTAAAGCCTGCCAAACTTCGGCCACGTGTTTGTAGCCGACGCCAATCGCATCCCAGTCGACGTCTTTCATGCGGATAGAAATATCTTTGTTGGTAAACGCCCAGGCGATACCGCCGCCCATTACGCCTGCGCCTAAGAGTGCTGCGTTTTTAATTTCTTTTAGCTCAACTTTGCCGGAAACGCCGGTGTCTTTTTTCAAAGCTTCGGATGTGAAAAATACCTGGATTAGGTTTTTGCTTAAATCTGTAACTGCAAGTTTGGCAAATTCTTCGCGTTCAATTTTTAAGCCAGTTTCAAGCGAAGTTACACGGTAAGTTTTTTCGATAACATCTACTGCTTTTTCTGGCGCTGGATAATGGCCTTTAGTGCCTTTTAGCACTTGTTCGCGGGTTTTCTTATATATGTAAGCGCGGCCAAGGCCAACGCGTTCAATTGTTGATGAGCGGTCTTTGCGTTTTACTTTGCCAGCAACGATGTTGCTGATGAATTGCGGGAGTTGCTCATCTATATAACCTTCAGGAATTGCGGTATCAACCAAACCGATTTTTTCAGCTTTCAAAGCATTCACAGTTTTGCCTGAGGTGATGATTGTAAGCGCTTGAACTAAGCCGATTAGCTTCGGTAAACGTTGCGTGCCGCCAAAACCTGGGAAAATGCCGAGGTTGACTTCGGGCAGTGCGATCAGTGTTTTTGGTGTATCGATTGCGGCGCGATAGGTGCAGCATAAAACCAATTCGGTGCCGCCGCCCATGCAAGCGCCGTTGATGACAGCTATCGATGGATATGGGAGTTTTTCGATTTTGCCGAGCACGTCCTGGCCGCGTTTTACTTTTGCTTCAGCATCAGGAATGGCGCGGAGGTCTTTGATTTCCTCAATATCAGCACCGGCAATGAAAATGCCCTTTTTGGCGGATTGGATGACGAGGAGTTTGATATCGGTTTGCTTGGCGAGATCATCGAGCAATGCATCAAGCTCAATCAAAACTGGCGCTGAGAGCTTGTTTACCTTCTCGCCGGCCAAATCAAAAGTTAGAGTTGCGATGCCGTTTTCTTTCTTCAAATTAAATGCAGAAGCCACAGTTTTCCCCTTATTCTATTTCCAACATGCAGGCCGCGCCCTGCCCGCCGCCGATGCAAAGTGTTGCAAGGCCGGTGTTTTTGTTCTGGCGACGAAGTTCTTTGAGTAATGTAATGATAATGCGCGCGCCCGTCATACCAACCGGGTGGCCGAGTGCGATGGCGCCGCCGTTGACGTTTAAAATGCTACGATCAATTGTGCCCAAGTTTTCCTGCACAAAGCCGCGTTCGCAGGCAATTACTTGCGCGGCGAAGGCTTCGTTGATTTCGATTAATTCAAAATCTTTTAGATTGCCGCCGGTTTTTTTAAGCAATGCTTTGGTCGCATAAACCGGGCCCATGCCCATGCGGTGCGGGTCTAAGCCAGCATACGCCCATTGGGTGACATAGCCGAGTGGTTTTAGGCCGAGAGCTTTGGCGCGTTCCTCGCTAGTGACGATAAGTGCTGCTGCACCATCGGTGATTTGTGATGAGTTGCCGGCGGTGACGGTGCCGTGTTTACGGTCAAAATATGGCTTAAGTTTTGCAAGCGCTTCCGGCGTTTGGCCGAGGCGAATGCCTTCATCAGTTGAAGCGACTTTGCCGGTGCGAAGATTAGCGACGATTGGCACAATTTCATCTTTCATTTTATCGCGCGCAGCTTCGGCCTTGTTGTGGCTCCAGGCGGCGAATTCATCCTGCTCGCGGCGGGTGATGTGGTATTCTTTGGCGAGAACTTCAGCCGTTTGGCCCATGTTCATGCCGCTGATAATATCGCTCAAACCCAGCTCTAAGCCGATTTTTGGCTTGAATAATGACGGTTTAAAACCAAGAAGCGCTTTCAATTTCATCTGCGTGGTTTTGGCCATGGCAAGATTCATGAAGAATTGTTTGCCGGCATCATTGAACAAAAATGGGATATTGCTCATGCTTTCCGCACCTGCGGCGATAAAAATTTCACCATCTCCGGCGCGGATTTTATCACCGGCGTTTGTAACTGCTTCCATGCCGGAAGCGCAATTTCTGTGCACAGTAAATGCTGGAATATGTTTGGCGATTCCTGCTTTTAAAGCCGCAACGCGTGCAATATTCATTGCATGCGCGGGGCCCGCGACGTTGCCGAGGATTACTTCATCAATCAATGATTTATCAAATTCGGCTTTGAGCAGAACTTCCTTAATCACATGCGCGGCCAAATTATCAGCCTGAACGCGGGATAATTCGCCACCCATTTTACCCATTGGGGTGCGGATCCCGTCAATAATTGCAATTCTTTTCATATTCCTATTATACCAATTTTATTAAGATTTGAATTGCCATGTTTGATACCCACTACTATGTGATCCCAACTGATCAGCTATTTTAATGTAACCCTGAGCTTTAAGATACTTCTCCAAGCCGCTTTGCGCCCATAGAGCAACTAAAACTGTAATAATAATTACAGCAAAACTCAAAATAGGATTAACCCCATTTCTTATTGATTTTAATGGATCTGTAATATATCGCGCGTCTTCTTTAAAAGCTATCAAAGTAAAAAATTTAATGGGAGAGAAAAAAAGCAATGGAATAATAATATAATAGATTTTAATCGGCGATACGTGATGATTAGCTTCGTTGAAAATATCCCAAAGAAAGTAAACCATGAAAATTGTTAGTAACAGCCATACTGCACCCGCACGATAAGGCCATTTACTTTCCCATCTATCAATCGGCCCAGAATAAACTGTATTTTCCATGTGGCGATTATACCAGAAACTTTCCTAACGAAGAATTAATTCCGCATTATGATTTGAAATGCGTAAGATTTCATAAGCCCATGTGATATATTAAGTATTAAGCCAATCTTAAGCTTTTGCGCGTTATAATTCTGCCATGGATAAATATATAAGATATACTGGTTTCGTTCTCGATAAGCTTGATTATATATTCAAAGATAAAGTTACCGTCAGCGGCACGGAAAATATTCCAAAAGAAAACCCGATCATGTTTACATCCAACCATTTCACGCGGTTGGAAACTTTGCTTTTGCCATATTTCTGCAATCGCTATTCAGGCAAATTGGCGCGGAGCTTGGCAGATAAAGGGTTGTTCAGCGGCAAAGGCGGATTCACCGAATATCTGGAAAGAACCGGAACACTTTCAACCGACAACCCAAACCGCGATGAAATTATTACCGGCGATTTGCTGACTGGCGAGAACAACTGGATTATCTATCCGGAAGGCAACATGATGAAGAACAAGAAAGTTACCTTCGAAAAAGGTAAATTCATGCTACACTTGAAAGATAAGGTGAGAAGCCTTTTTACAGGTTCTGCGGTGCTGGCAATAAATTCGCAGCTTTTGCGCGGCGAGCTTTTGAAAGATGCCGATGCAGCTACAATGGCTAAATATTTCATTACTGGAAAAGCTATTTCGCCCCTGCCCACTGCTATTGTGCCGGTGAATATTTCTTACTACCCGATTCGCCCGGGTGGAAACAAACTGCAATTGTGGATTGGCAAATTTATCAAAAACGTTTCGGCACGCATGAGCGAGGAAATGGATATTGAAACCAATATTTTGGCTGGTGCGAACATGCATATCCACTTCTGCAAGCCGATTTATGTGAATGAATATATTGCGCGCACCAAAGCGGTTGCGGATAAAATTCCGCTAATTTCAGCAGAGCGCAAACGCGAGTTTATTATAAATTTCTACCGCCATAAACTGACGACAACTTTCATGCGCGCTGTTTATAACCACGTGGCGATCAACCTCGACCATATTTTTGCGATGACGCTTTATTTTTATGATAAGGACGAAATCCACATCAAGGAACTGATCTCGCGCATTTATCTGAACATCAAAGATTTGCAGAAGATTGAGCATTTCCATATGCACCAATCGGTGAAATTGAATGTGTTCAAAGTTCTGGCTGGCAAGGAATATGAACCGCTAAAAAGTATTCTCGACCTTGCGCGTTCGGAAGGGATTATTATGGGTGGCGAGGAATATGAATATCTACAAATCAACCGTGCGGCGTTTAATAATGAATATGAATTTCACAATATCCGCCTGAAGAATGTGATGAAGATTCTGATTAATGAAATGATGTTGCTGGATGAAGTGACGGATGTAATAAAGGCGAATGCGGCGAAAACTAATGCGGATATCAGCCAGCGGATTTTTGATAAATTGCTGCGAACGGATATTCATAATTTTGAGAAAGATTATGAAAAGCTCAAATCTCCGCTTTCGACCAAGCAGGAATTTGGTAAGCCGTTTTTCCTCAAAGGTAAGGATAACAAGGTAGGAATTGTCCTATCTCATGGTTATAAAGCTTCGCCGGAAGAAATTCGGCCATTGGCGGAATATTTGAATTCGCTCGGCTACAATATATATGGTGTGCGTTTGCATGGGCACGGAACTTCGCCAGAGAACTTGCAAACTACTAGCTGGCTAAAATGGTATGATTCATATATGCGCGGCGTGGTTGCACTTGACCAGATTTGCGATAGCGTGATTTTCGCCGGTTTTTCAACCGGTGGTTTACTTTCATTATATACGGCCGCCCAGCATCCGGATATTTGCCGGGGAGTGATAAGCATAAATGCAGCGCTAAAATTGCAGGATATTCGGGTAAGGCTTGTGAAAGTCGTCAATTTCTGGAACGAAATATCTGATAAATTCCGGGGACATGCCATAAAAGAGTATATTGAAGACACCCCAGAACATCCGGAAACCAATTATAGCCGGAATTATATAAAAGGCGTAAATGAGCTTGGCAAACTCATGAAACGGACAAAAGAAAGCCTGGATGAAGTGATCTCCCCAACCCTGGTTATGCAATCTAAGGGCGACCCAATTGTGAAGCCGGAATCTGGTAAAATGATCTATTCGGAGATCCATTCCCGCGAAAAAGAGCTAATTGAGCCAGATTTGAAAAATCACGTGATTGTTAGAGGCGATGTTTCAGAGCCAGTCTTCAAGCCAATAAGTGACTTTATTAACCATTTGATGCACAAGTGATTTCCTAATGGAATAATTATACTGGTAAATATAAGAAAGTTCTTGAAATTAATTTTTTTGTACTATACGATGCAATCTAATTAATATTAATTAATCGCTTAATACTCAGGTATAAACTTATGGCCAAAGCACCAAAAAAAGATAACTCGAAGGAAGTTCTTCGTTCTTTCATCAATTTCCGCAAGAGCGACCAGCCAATTCAGAGCAGCGAACTTCAACCGGGAGATGTAATGCTTGACTCACGCTATATCAAGCAATCATCAGCGCTGATCTCAGATGCTTTGCAAAAAGGCTTTGATGTTCTGCAGATGTCAAACGGAGATATCGTAACAACCGGAACTAAAACCGTTGTGTACAAATACACTTGGGATGATGAAGGCGGCAAATTGAAACGCTCTTCAGTCACCTCAAAACGTGCTAATAAAGATGAACTCGAACCAGAAGAAGAAATCGTTCTGGAAGCATTGGAAGATGTTGAGTAATCATCCATAAACGAATAAGAAAAACCCGCTCTCACCAGCGGGTTTTTTGTTGCCCGCAGTCACGCATTGTGTTATTCCGCCAGCATAAATACATAAATAATTGTCATCCTCGTGCTACGACACGAGGATCCAGTGCGTTACTTCACACAACCTGGATCCTCGGATCAAGTCCGAGGATGACAGATTAGGGAAAATATTATGGCTAAATCAGACAAAATCAAAAAAATCGTTCTCGCTTATTCAGGCGGGTTGGATACATCAGTAATTCTTAAATGGCTTCAGGAACATTACGAGGCTGAAGTGATTACTTTCACAGCTGATCTTGGCCAGGGCGAAGAGTTGGAACCTGCACGCAAAAAAGCTGAAAGCGCGGGCGTGAAGAAAATTTATATTGATGATATTCGCGAAGAATTCGTGCGGGATTTTGTGTTCCCGATGTTTCGCGCCAACACTTTATATGAAGGCAAATATTTACTCGGCACGTCAATTGCGCGCCCGTTGATTGCGAAGCGCCAGATTGAAATTGCAATTGAGAATGGCGCTGATGCGGTTTCTCACGGTGCAACCGGCAAAGGCAATGACCAGGTGCGGTTTGAGCTGGGTTATTATGCGTTGAAACCGGATATTAAAGTTATCGCGCCTTGGCGTGAATGGGATTTGAATTCGCGCACAAAGTTGTTGGATTACGCGCGCGAGCACCAAATTCCAATTGCGAAAGATAAACTTGATGAGCCGCCATATTCGATGGATGCGAATCTGCTGCATATTTCATATGAAGGCAATGCGCTCGAAGACCCGTGGGTTGAAGGGCCAAAATCAATGTATCGCCGCTCGGTTGATCCGGTAGATGCGCCAAATGTGCCTGAGTTTGTGGAAGTTGAATTTGAGAAAGGCGATGCGGTTGCAGTGAACGGCAAACGTTTGAAGCCGCATGATTTACTGGCTGAGTTAAATAAAATCGGCGGGCGCAATGGTATTGGCCGTTTGGATATTGTGGAAAATCGCTTCGTTGGCATGAAAAGCCGCGGCGTTTATGAAACCCCGGGCGGTACAATTTTGTGGGAAGCGCATCGCGGAATTGAATCAATCACACTTGATCGCGGCGCAGCGCACTTAAAAGATGAGTTAATGCCGCGTTATGCAGAGATGATTTATAATGGTTTCTGGTGGAGCCCTGAGCGCAAAATGCTGCAGGCGTTGATTGACCAAAGCCAGGAAACTGTTTACGGCACAGTGCGGCTCGCCCTTATGAAAGGCGCGGTTTCAGTGGTTGGCAGAAAATCACCAAAATCAATTTACAGCCAAGCGCATGTGACTTTCGAAGCTGATCAGGTTTATAACCAGCGCGATGCTGAAGGGTTCATCAAACTGAACGCCTTACGGATGAGATTGGCGAGAAAATAAGAAATAAGAAGTAAGAAAGATGAAGTATTTTATTTATTATTTCATCTTTCATATTTCGTATTTTAGTAGGCCGTCCACTTGCAAGTGGTAGTAATGTGCAATAGTGCTCTAAACTTCACCCTCTGTCATATAGTCATCTGATCATGGTAACCCTAGCGATAATACAGGTACGTATCACTACATACACTCACCCGCTAAGGACGATGCTTTCATACAGTCCACTGTTATAGGGTATGGACAGTTTAGAGGTACGTAAGGTCTTGAGGTCCCTATAACCAACCCCCTCAAGTGATCGGTTACAGCTCTAATTATCCGCTCGCCAATGCTTATTGTCAAATTAGAGCATGTAGATTTAGTGCAGAGTTTTCAGAGGGTTATTTAAAAACCTGTCATCCTCGTGCTTTTGCACGGGGATCCAGTGCATTGCTCCACACAACCTGGATCCTCGGATCAAGTCCGAGGATGACAATAATGAGTGAGAGAGGATGGCGAATGTAGAACTTAAGCAGCTTGCTTTAAGGCTTCGCCATTTGCTTTTAGCGTTACTTGCACATTGTTGCGCGTCGCTTTTGAATATGGGCAAACTTTGTGGGCTGCTTCAACCAGTTTTTGAGTTGTTGCTGCGTCAATGCTTGGGATAGAAACATTCAGAGCTACGCTAATTGAAAAACCAGTATCATCTTGGTTTAGGCTGACATCAGCTTGGACTTTTACGTCTTTTACTTCCAATTTTTGGAGTTTAGCGACGTGCTCAACTGCGCTGCCGAAACACGCGGCATATCCTGCGGCGAAAAGCTGTTCCGGGTTTGAGCCTGGTCTGTTGCCGCCGGGAGTTGCGAGATCAAGCGAAACTCTTTTGTCATCAGTTTCAGTGTGTCCGTTGCGGCCGCCGATTGCGGTTGCGTGTGCAGTGTAAAGTGTAGCCATGTGTAACTCCTATAAATTGAACGATTAAAATAAATTAGGCAGTATAAAAATTCTATTCGTATTCTACCGCGAAGTTTTCGAACATCGTGGTTTTGCCATCAAAGCGCAGTTTTACTTTGCCGACCGGGCCGTTACGTTGTTTGGAAACCAGAATTTCGGTGATGTTGCGTGCGGCTTCCATATCGGCTTGCCACTGGGCGTATTCGGCGGCTTTTTCTTCCGGCGGTTCTTTGCGCATTAGGTAATATTCGTCGCGGTAGATGAACATGACGACGTCGGCATCTTGCTCGATTGAGCCGGATTCGCGTAAATCTGAGAGTTGCGGGCGTTTATCTTCGCGTTGCTCAACCGCACGGGAGAGCTGCGAGAGGGCGATAACCGGAATATTCAATTCTTTGGCGATAGCTTTTAGGCCTTGCGTGATTTCAGAAATTTCCTGCACGCGGGATTCGTTGGAGCGTTTGCTCATGCCGCGGAGTAGTTGGAGGTAATCGACGACGAGGAGTTTTAGGTTGTGCTGGCGCTTTAGGCGGCGGGCGCGTGTGCGGATTTGGGAGATTGAAAGTGCGGGGGTATCGTCAAGGAATAATGGGAGCGCGGCGATTTCGCGGCTGCGTTTGATGAGGTTGGTGAATTCGGCTTCGTTGATATCACCTTTGCGGATTTTGTTGGAGTCGATCCCCGTCCCCATCGAGAGAATACGCGATGATAATTGGGCGGATGACATTTCGAGTGAGAATAAACCCACGCAGCCATCACCTTCAGCTTTTACTTCGAGGGTGGCGTTATAGGCGATGTTTACGGCGAGCGCGGTTTTACCCATTGATGGGCGCGCAGCGAGGATTAGCAAATCTGAATTGTTGAGGCCGCCGAGGATATTGTCGAGGTCGAGGAAACCTGTTGTTATGCCGACTACGTGTTTGGTACGCTTCATGGCGTTTTCGGTCATGTCGAGCGCTTCTTTGATCGGCGAAGAAATCGGCATGAAGCTTTTATTGATTTCGCCCACAGTTGCCAGGTTGAACAGCGAATGTTCGGCTTGTTCTATTTGCTGGTTGGCATCACTATCTAAATCTGGCTTGAAAGCGGTGACCACCATATTTTCACCAATTTCAATAAGTTTGCGTTTTAGCGCCAGATCATGAATCAATAGCGCGATTTCACGAATATCGACAATTTGCACTGCCATCTGGGCAAGCTGGATAAGATATTTTGAGCCGCCGATATCTTCCAGGGCCGGGTCTTTATCAAACTGGGCTTTCAAAACTACCGGCGTGGCAATTTGTCCGCGCTCGAGGAGTTTGACGATACACATATATATACGCTGGTGAACTGGCTCGTAGAAGTGCTCGGCAACCAGGATTTCATTAACGGTGCCGTAATAGCCGTTATTTATCAGCAAAAGCCCGATAAGTGCTTGTTCTGCCTCAATATTATGCGGCATTTCACGAATTTGGGCTTCTTTTTCTGGGGGAGTTTTAAGCTTTACGACTTCCATCCCTAACTAGTAGCACAATTATATAAATTGAGTCCAGAGCTTCTGCAAATTGGGTCCAGTTTGGTGTATATACCCCCGAATCCCGGCCGTCGCCGGGATGACAGGATAGAGAGAAAGTCCAAGGAATCCGCCAGTTGGCATATCAATTGCTTATAAAAACCCGAAGGAAAATTGTATCTATGCCTATAACAGGAATTATTAACGCGTTAGTCGCTCTTCCAGCCGCCGCTCAAGGCTTGGTTTCAGGCGCGTCTAATCCTGTAACTGGCGGAAACCCAAATTTAGCAAATACTAATAATGGCGCGGCTGGAACTGACCCATCACAATTGGGCGCATTGGCTGGAGCAAATGGCCAATTTGCAGGTTTATTAGCTCCGACAGTTAATGCAAAACCATTGCTACCAAACTTACCAACCCCAGCAGCAAAACCTGGCGATTCATCTGATGATAACTCAAATTCAAATACTCAGGCTGCGGTTAACCCGGCGCAAATTTCACAAAATGGCAATATCGCAATCCCGCCGATTTCTACTTATATTGACCAGCAAAACAACGCGAAAATTACATTAACGCAAAACCAGATTAATGATGCGACTGCTGCCAGCAAAAGACATGTGTTTGATTTGGCAGAATTGCAGCAACAAAACAGACTTTCAAATTTAAACACTTCGAGCGGAAATTCTAAAATTCAGGCAAGCGATGTTGCTAACAGCCAAGATGCAAAAGCTCAAGCAACTGCGGCAACTACTTCTGGCGCTTCTTCTAATACTGCTAGCACAACAACTTCAGCTCAACAAGGTGCGATTGCTTTAAATAATGTTCAAGAACCTAGTTCTGTTGATGAAAAACAATTTGCTGATGCGGTTTCAAAAATCATGCAGCAGGCAAAACAAAGTTCTGCTAACTCAGCTAGCAAAGTTGCAGCTAAAACTGCCGATAATATTACAGCAAGCGCTGATTCTCATACGGTGAACCCTTCAATGAGCAAAGCAGCATTGGCGCAAACTTTGGCACAAGGCCAAGCGCAAGCAAGCCAATTTATTGGTAAAATTGCTGCAAAAATTACCGGTATTAAAGATGATAAAATTAGCGATCCGGATGCAGAAGCAACTGCTCAGTTGAATGCACATCTTCAAGATTTTGATACGCAATTACGTAATAAAGATTTTACACAAATTAAAGCGGCAACAGACAGCATTGCCCAATCACCAGTTGACCAAGTTCAAGTTAAAATCAGCCAAGCAGCAGCTAATGGTTTGAGCAACATTAAAATCAACCTCCACCCAGCTGAACTTGGTTCGGTTGATGTTGATATGGATGTTGATCACACAGGCAACACTAAAATTCGCATCGTAGCAGATAGACAAGATACACTTGATATGCTGCGTAATAATGCGCATGACCTGACGAAATCACTTTCACATGCCGGCGTTCAAGCTGATGCAAGCAGCTTGCAATTCAGCCTTCGCGGTGATGGCAATAACCAAGGTAACACAAATTACAGCAACGCTAATACAAACAGCGGCAATCAAAATAACCAACAGCAATCAAACGCACCAGTTACTGGTTACTCAAGATTTTCTAGCATCAATGAGCAAGACCTGATGCTGACAATTCCAACTCAGGGGCTAAATATTTTAGTTTAGGTAATTTTATGACAACATCGGCAGGCGCAGTATCTTCGTTCTCATCTATACAGAACAGTATCAATAACGAAACAAGTGGCAAAGCTTCGTCAACAAGCACCTCATCTACACAAGGCACAACAGCCAGCTTAGACAGCCTTGGCAGCAATTTTACAGATTTTATTAGCTTACTTACCACACAGCTTAAAAACCAAGATCCAACCTCACCGGTTGATACTACAGCATTCACGCAACAGTTGATTGGATTCAGCCAAGTTCAGCAACAAGTTGATACTAACACTAACTTGCAATCGTTGATTACCTCGCAGCAAAATAGTGCGGTTAACACTTCAGTTTCTTACATCAACCAATTGGTCGATGCTAATACCGATACATTCAATCTCAAAAGCGGCAAACCGATGCCATTGCTTAACGTTACTCTGCCGGAAGATTCAAACGCTGTTACTATCAACATTGAAGACAGCACGGGCAAAGTTATCAAAACATATACAGGCACCGGAACTAAAGGCGCAAACCCTATAAATTGGGATGCTACAGATTCAACAGGAGCAACTGTTCCGGATGGTGATTACAAATTAGTTGTTAGCGCAAATGATAATACCGGTAATGCAATTTCAGGAATTACGACCGATGTTACTGATTATGTAAGCTCAGTTGGCCTTGCTAACGGCGTTAGCACACTTTACTTTGGCGACATTCCAATTTCGACCAGCAATATTATTTCAGTTAAAGGCTATTATTCACAAGCTACTCTGCCGGCAAATACTGGTAATGGTTCATCAAGCACCGATAATTCGTCAAGCTCATCAAATTCAACAAGCAATTCAGATTCTTCAACACCACCAACTTCGTAGATAAAAAATATAATTGTAAAAAGTTCCCTCCCCAAAACTAACTAATACCCCCAAGTAGAAACCTGCCTTTCCCCCCAAAGGCAGGTTTTTTGTTTATCGCGAAGCGATAAACAAAAAGAGATGAGAGGTTAGAGGTGAGTCATTTATTTTTCTATTCCCTGACCTTTGCTCTCTCACCTCTTCACTCTAAAAAATTTTTCAAGAGAAAAAATTTTTTTCAGTTGGCACATTAGTTGCTCATAAATCTCCAAAGAAATTTTTTTAATTACAAAAATAAAAAACAACAGGAGTAAATTATGAGTCTTTTCGGTGCATTATATTCAAGCGTATCTGGTATTGAAGCGCAATCAACTGCGATCAGTATTATCTCTGATAACATTTCAAACGTAAACACTACCGGTTATAAAGCTGGTTCTGCTCATTTTGATACGCTGGTTACAAACTCAGGCTCTGCGGTTTCTTATTCACCAGGTGGTGTGCGCGCCCAAAACAGACAGTTGGTTTCGCAACAAGGTCTTGTACAATCAACAAATTCACCACTCGATATGGCGATTTCCGGCAACGGCTTCTTCGTAACTACAAATGGTACTACTTCAAGCGCAGATATTGAATATACTCGCGCTGGTTCATTCCGTACTGACTCACTCGGTAACTTCGTAAACCCAGCAGGTCTTTACTTAAAAGCATGGCCGCTTGACTCAAACGGTAACATTCCTGCCAACAACGCAACATTAGGTTCATTACAAATTGTGAACGTAGGTGCGGCAACTGGTAACGCTACTGCCACCAGCAAAGCATCTATTGGTATCAACCTTGATGCTTCAGCTAAAATCTTCCCTGGTGCAACTGCTACTGCTAAGCCAGGTTCAGATATTACCCAAACAACGAACTCACAAAACCTAGCAGCAGGTATTATGGTTCCGGATGGAGATCTTGCAGCCGGAGACCATTTAAAAATGGCTGTAAACGGCGGAACCCCTTACG